>NZ_VJWO01000041.1:0-55127 GCF_014889455.1 Pseudomonas sp. K8 | reverse complement strand
GTTTGTAGGGGCATGGGGGGATCTGAGTTTGCGGGGCGAATGGGGCGTAGTTTATCAGGGATGGATCTTGGGTGTGCTGGAGGTGTGTTCCGCGGCATTCACCACTTCGAACGGGGACGTTGCCGTGTGTGGAATACGCCGAGGATCTGCAGACGATCACCGCGTATGCGATAGGGGATCAGATAAGACCAATTGGGTACTGCCCATTCGCGCGTGTTTGTGACCCGACCTTCACGGCCCATAGAGGGAAACTGCGCCAGTTTGTCGACGCTGGCGAAAATGGCATCGGAGAAGTCGTCAGCTGCTTTTGGGTTTTCGAGAGCTATATAGTTTGCTTCGTCTTCCAGATTTTTGAGTGCTTTTTCAAGCCACTCAACCCGCATTCCGGCTCCAGCGCCTGGCGCGCATGGCTGCTACCTGGTCATCGGTGGCAAATTTGCCCTGGTCGGCTTCTTTCACCGCCAGCTCGATTTGAGCGGTTAGCGTTTTTTCGTGCTCGATGTAGTCGCGGAGGACGTCCATCGCCAGGTAGGTCGCAGTCTGGCCGTTGGTTTTGGCCAGGTCGGCAAGAGAGTTGGACAGGTCTTCCGGCAGGTTTAGGGATATCCCGGTCATGACAGCCTCGAAGGTGGAAGGTTATGGAGCATCTTACACCGTGGAACGCTGGGTTGAATCAGCAGGTCGTCGTGAGGTGTGGCTGGGCTTTTACTCTGCCAGCTCGAAGCCGGGTGCCGGGTATCGTAGTCTGACTTCGATATCGGCAAAATAATTAGCAGGTGATGAGGCGGCTTTTTGCTGTCTGGTGATTAGCTTTTTTTCAGCGATGTTATAAATAAATCTGTCCTCTTTTCGCCCTCACTACTGTGTTGAGTCCTGGGTGAAGAAGGACTTTAGAAAGACCTATCAATGCCGCGAAAATCCCCTGCAGGTCTAGTTCATGGAACCTGACCCCGTTTGACAGTAATCGGTATTTTTCCGTTTCTCCGACCACTAAACCTCCTTCGGGGTGGACAGATGTGGTACACCATTTATCGCAAAGCTTTTCTATTTCTTCAGCAGATAAGTTTGGCATTGAGTGAATTCCTTTGATCGGAAAACAAGTATAGCAGTGGAAGTCAGCTACTGTGAGCCACACCAAAGTACCGAAGTTGCGAGCGAAAGTATTTTTGCTATTGGAGTTTCCTTGGTGGTACGAAAATGGTACGCGGAAAAAAATGGCTCCTGCAAGCCTCTGTCGGAGGGGCTCTGGAATTTAATGCTTCCAATCCATCGCAGCAGTAAGCGACCTAGGTTCTGTGCGAAAAGTCGCCGAGCGATGATCAGGCAAGGCAAAAACATGTGAGGAAGCAGAGTTTACGAGTTGTAAATGAGCATTCCGAGTCTGTTTTTAACGCAGTATGATCGAGCGCATGCACTTTTCTTACAGAACCTAGAACTCATAGCGATCGAGTTTTGCTCTGGATATATAACTCGATAGGTAGATCGAGCCGTAAAACGTAAGAAGATCTGTTCTGTCGGCACCCTTTAGCCGCAGGTCAAGCAGTTCCGATAGTTCGTCCGATTTCGCTAACTGGCTGTCAAGTTTTTTTTCTGTGATGGGGGAACGCTTGCCAAGGTTTTTGTGAAGGTTGGTGATTCTGTCTAGCGATGTTGGGTGCGTACTGGAAACGGAAAGCTCTTTCAAACCACATGACTTGCGAACTGTTTCTAGGAAATGTAAGTAAAGCAGAACTGAGAATGCCCCCTGAGAAATTGTAAGGAAGGCGTCTTGATTGCGCTCAATGTTCTTCAGTGCAAAGAGGTCAGCCTGATACTCCAACTCGTGATTGTAAATTTTCAGATCTCGTAGCAAACCAGAGCTGTTGTCAGTTAATTTTGCTTCATTTGGAGTATTATCTGTGGACAGATGACCGCAAAGTAGGTGTGCGTATTCGTGTCCAAAAGTAAACTGCATTTGGGCTTTCACAAGGTTGACTAGTGTGCGCTCAAGTTCATGTCCAAGGTTGCCGCGAGGATCAATGTCAAAATCCAAGGCCTCTGAGCCATTCATGATTCTAATGGCAATTACTAGAGCATCCACTTGATCGATAATTTTGATTCCGAGTTGTTCTCCATAGAAAGCGATGGTCATGAAGTAGTAGAGATATTCTAGGCTTTCCGAGGTAATAACAACGTCTCCTGCAATAGAACGAATGCACAAGGCATTGACTTCGGGAACGAATGCCAGGCCAGCAGGAATGTTTTTAACGGCTTTTGCATCAGATCGATTGAGTAGGCTTATGTAGGATTTGTGATAACTATCTTTTGAGTGGTAGTAGTGAGTTAGAGACCACGGTCGCCCGGTGCTTTCGAATTTTTTTCTTCTTGACCTCATCACGCGTATAGCTCTGGGGGCGTCAACAATTGCCATTGCTCTTAATCGCAGCAAATAATCATGCGCTCCGCGAAGCTCTCTGAGTCGTAAAATTTCACTCTTGGAGCAGAATGCAATAAAAAATGATTCATCCTGGGTAAGCCCCTCAAGCGATTTCTCATCAATTACATCAAATATATGAAAAAACATCCCGTCGTCACCTGGGACGATCACACCTTGTGCAGCGCGTTTAGCTCCTGGAATGGCAGAAAGCAATTTATTTACGGTTGATTCGTCCATTCTTCTGCCTGAGGTTAGTTAAAACATCAATTATACATATCGCTGGTCGATTGCAGCTCGTTCCTGACAGATCTCAGTGGTACATAATTGGTACAGGCGGCACCAAGGAATGCTGCAGGTCTCGGTTTTAAAGGCTCTGGGGTTTAGCAGTTCCAATCCATCATCGGCGCGACAGAGAAACGGCGGGAAAGTGGACCTGTCTGTAGGGACATTGGCAATCTGAGTCAACGAGGCGAATGGCGTAGTTTATCGGGGATGTTTCTTAGGTGTCGGGGAGGTGTATACCGTGCTCTTCACCACTTCGAGCGGGGCGTTGCCATGTGTGGAATATGCCGGGAATGTCGGTGAAATATCCCGCATTCTTCTCGACTTGCTCCTCAAACCTCCCGCCGCTAACCTCCTCAAGCCGCTGCCAATCCAGCGGCCGGAGGTGGAAGTCCGTATCGCTAAAGGCGTTTTAACTCCCGTCACTATTTGGAGCTTCGCCCATGCACAGCAACACGCCCAGTCTCTCTATTGATCGCGACCCTTCGCCCGTCGATACCAAGCTTCACGCCACAGCTCAACGTGCCATTGCTCGTGACTTGCCTCAATCCACCGACAATGCGCCTGACGAACACCCAACCCACAACCTATTCCTCGTCAGCCCCGACATAGACACCGAAACCCTCCTGGCCAACGCTTCCGAAAACCTTGCGTCCGCCAGCGAAATGGCCGCTACCGTGGCTTTCAACCTCGACGAGTCCCAGCGCTCCATTGTCTTGGGCATTCAACAACTGATCGACCTGAGCGCTCTACTCGTTGACCGGGCCCATGACCAAGTCGCTCGTGTCATCAGCCCGGCTACAGCCTGACAATCGACCTCCGCCGCCTTAGCCCAAGGCGGCAACCTGAACCCATTCTGTCTTCCGGCGAAGTTTCATCATTCCCTGTGCCGTTGAGGCCTACGATCATCTCTATGGGAAACCCCCGAACCCACAGGGAACTGAAAAAATGATCTCGAACCTTGTCAAAGTCGTGATGATCGCCGGCGCGTTGCTGTTGAGCGCTTGTTCGTCGGATTCGTCGGGCGTGAGTCGCGACCCTTGTTTTGCAGGGGGATGCCAGGCGTTTGGTGACCACAGCCCCAACAAGGCCGCCAAGATGAATTTTGGCGGCAGTGGGCTGGGTAGTAGTTATGGTGAGTATGGTTCTGGGTTGTTGCAGGATGACTGATGGGGTGGTGGGGCAGTCAGGGATGTGTTGATTGAACCGCCGCTATCAAATAGCCATGTCTGTGACGTCACGTCGCGTCTGTCAGGCTTGACACTCACCCCGATCAGCCTTGCCAAAACGCCTATTTTAGAGCTGTCAATTAGCCAAACAGCGCATGATCGCCGGTTGGCGTGATATTCTGCGCGCCATCTCGGTCTAGTCTTTCTCCGGAACGTACACCCGTATACGTCCCGGCGGCTGGCTGTCGCCCAGGTAGCTGAAGCCAATAATGATAAGAAGTCAGCGCAGAAGGGACATAAAAGTGAGGTCGATACGTCGGCCTTGTGTGCCCACCCTGCGGTCCTTGAGTGAATGTGCAAACCCGGCGCTGCGTTGCTTGACGCCGCGTGATCGAGGGTTGCCCGGGCTCAGGGGCAGTGGGGCGGATGGCGTTTTATCATAGGTGCTACTGATGTTTAAGAAAGTAAACACGGCCCTGCTGGGGCTGGCTTTGTCGATGGGGATCACGTCCGTTCATGCGGAAGAGACAAAGAAAGTCGATGTACTGCTGATCGGCGGCGGCATCATGAGTGCGACCCTGGGTGTCTGGCTCAACGAGCTGGAGCCGGGCTGGTCGATGGAAATGGTCGAGCGCCTCGACGGCGTCGCCGAAGAAAGCTCCAACGGCTGGAACAACGCCGGTACCGGTCACTCGGCCCTCGCCGAGCTGAACTACACCCCGGAAGACAAGAACGGCAACGTTGAGATCCCGAAAGCGGTCGAAATCAACGAAGCGTTCCAGATCTCCCGCCAGTTCTGGTCCTGGCAGGTCCAGCAGGGCGTGCTGAAGAACCCGCGTTCGTTCATCAACTCCACTCCGCACATGAGCTTTGTGTGGGGCGATGACAACATCAAGTTCCTGAAAAAGCGTTACGAAGCCTTGCAAGCGAGCCCGCTGTTCGCTGGCATGCAGTATTCCGAAGACCCGGCGCAGATCGCCAAGTGGGTTCCGCTGATGATGGAAGGGCGTGACCCGAACCAGAAAATCGCGGCCACCTGGAGCCCGCTGGGTACGGACATGAACTTCGGCGAGATCACCCGCCAGTTCGTCGCTCACCTGCAAACCACGCCTAAGTTCGACCTGAAACTGTCGAGCGAAGTGCAGGACATCACCAAGAACGCTGACGGTTCGTGGCGTGTCAGCTACAAAAACCTGAAAGATGGCAGCAAGACCGAAACCGACGCCAAGTTCGTGTTCATCGGCGCCGGCGGCGGTGCCCTGCACCTGCTGCAAAAGTCGGGCATTCCTGAAGCCAAGGAATACGCGGGCTTCCCGGTGGGTGGTTCGTTCCTGGTGACCGATAACCCAACCATCGCCGAGCAACACCTGGCCAAGGCCTACGGTAAAGCTTCGGTGGGCGCGCCGCCGATGTCGGTGCCGCACCTGGACACCCGCGTGCTGGATGGCAAGCGCGTGATTCTGTTTGGCCCGTTCGCGACCTTCTCCACCAAGTTCCTGAAAGAAGGCTCGTACCTGGACCTGCTGACCAGCACCACTACCCACAACATCTGGCCGATGACCAAAGTCGGTATTCGCGAATACCCGCTGGTCGAGTACCTCGCGGGCCAACTGATGCTGTCGGATGACGACCGCTTCAAGGCACTGCAAGAGTACTTCCCGAACGCCAAGCAGTCCGACTGGCGCCTGTGGCAAGCCGGCCAGCGTGTGCAGATCATCAAGCGTGACGAAGAGCAGGGCGGCGTGCTGAAACTCGGCACCGAAGTGGTCAGCTCCGCCGACAACACCATCGCCGGCCTGTTGGGTGCATCGCCAGGCGCGTCGACCGCGGCGCCGATCATGCTGACCGTGCTGCAGAAAGTGTTCAAGGACAAGGTCGCGACCCCGGCCTGGCAGGAAAAACTGCATCAGATCGTGCCAAGCTACGGCACCAAGCTGAACGACAATCCTGAGGCTGTTGCCAAGGAATGGGCCTACACCGCCGGTATCCTGCAACTGACTCCACCACCTGCAATTCCGCAGATGACCGCTCCCAAGGCCACCGAGGCTGCCAAGCCTGCGGCTGAGCCGAGCAAGCCGGCGTCTGATCTGGCGCTGTAAGACCAGGCCCTGAGACTGGGGCCGATCGGTCAAAAAAAGCCCGCTGAGCCGATAACGCTCAGCGGGCTTTTTGTGGGCGCATGTTTATGCGCGGGGGTGGGTGCGCTCCACCGCAGGCAGTTCAACCGTTCGTTCGGCTGCCGCCAGCGCCGCCGTCAAGCCGGCTCGGTCCAGCACAACGCAATAGGCCGGTTTGGCCCGCTCGAAGCGCCAGCTTTCATCCAGCCCACCGGCATCCACGGCGTCGAAACCGAGTTCGTCGAGTAACTCGATCACTTGCGCTTTCGCCGCGGCGTCATCTGCCGCCACCGGCAGTGCGCGGCGGTCGGGGGCGCCGTGAGGGCGGGCGTCCCGCGTCAGGTCCGGTGCAAAGATCGCGTTGAATACCTTCACCACATGGGAATGCGGCAAATGCTCGGCGAGCAGCCGGCTGGTGGTGGTTTCAAAACGGTCCAACTCAGGGATATGCCCATCGCGCTCGGGGTAGTAATTGTTGGCGTCCATCACTGTTTTGCCTTCCAGCCACTGCGCGGGCACGCTGCGGTAATGTTCCAGGGGGATCGCCACGAGGACCACGTCGCCAAATCTGGCTGCGTCTTGCGCGCTGCCCACTTTAACGCCCCAGATGCCGCTGAGTACGCTGCTCATGGACTGCGGGCCGCGGGAGTTGCTCAACATCACTTCGTGACCGGCCGCCAGCGCCAGTTGGGCCACCGCGCGTCCGATGAAACCTGCTCCAATCACGCCAATCTTCATGGCCTTGCTCCTGCAAAGTAGGGGAGCGGTTATGATGATTAACAATCACGGGGTGATAAACGAGCGTGTTGGCGTGAGTGTCGTTACTGGGAGTTGAGAATGATGGACCGTCTTTCGAGCATGAATGCCTTTGTGGTCGCCGCCGAGTTGGGCTCGTATGCGCGAGCCGCCGAGCGTTTGAATATGTCGGCGCAGATGGTGGCCAAGCATGTCACGGCGCTGGAGCAGCGCCTGGGCGCGCGCTTGCTCAATCGCACCACGCGCCGACAAAGCCTGACGGAGTTGGGTAGCGCGTACTACGAGCGCTGCAAGCATATCCTGACGGAGGCTGAGGCCGCCGATTCCCTGGCGCAGATCATGAATGACACCCCACGCGGCACGCTGAAAATCACCGCCCCGGTGACCTTCGGCTCCTACAGCCTGATGCCCTTGGTGACCGCGTTTTTGCGTGACAACCCCGATGTGAACATCGACCTGCACCTCACCGATCGTTTCGTCGACCTGGTGGAGGAAGGTTACGAAGCCGCCTTCCGCATTGGCCCCCCGGCGATCACGGGGCTGACCGCCAGGCCATTGGCGCCGTACCGTCTGGTGGTCTGTGCGGCGCCGGCCTACCTGGCGGCACGAGGCACACCGCTGTGGCCGGCGGACCTTCAACAGCATGAATGCCTGGGCTACGCCTTCTGGTCACGCCCGGCGGATCGCGAATGGGTGTTCTACCAGGGCTCGGTCCCGCACACCGTGCAGGTTGCCAGCCGTTTGCAGATCAACGAAAGCAGGGCCTTGATGTCGGCCGCGCTGGATGGGTTTGGCATTGTGCTCGGCCCGGAAGATTTTCTGCGCCCGGCCCTGGCCAGGGGCGAGTTGGTGCGAGTGCTGCCGGACTTTGACGCGCCGAGCCGGCCCATGCATTTGGTCTACACCGCCAACCGCCAGCGTACCGCCAAGTTGCGGCGTTTTGTCGAGGCTGTGCTGGAGTGCTTTGGCCCGGTTTGAGCGTTCAAATCGCGACCCGGCCTTCCGTCTGTTCCTCGGGATGCACTGTCGGCAGGTTCAGCAACCCGACAGACACCACCTGTTAAAAAGTACCCAGGCCTTGCAGGAGCGCGGCTGGAACAAGGGGGCATTTTTTACTGAGGCAGGTGTGGGGCGTTAGCGCCCGAGGGGTTTGTATGTTGCTACGTTATGCAGCATTGGCGGCCATGGTCGTCGCGGCGTCCGGGTGTGTGCAAGAGCGTGTCGTGCATGAGCGTCGACCGGTAGAACGTGAGTATGTGGAAGTGGTCGCGCCACAACCGCCGCCGATGCAAGTGATCGAAGTCGAGCCGGCGGTGCGTGAAGGTTATGTATGGTCACGCGGGTACTGGCGTTGGGACGGTGGACGTTATGTGGCGGTACACGGCCATTGGGAGCCGGTGCGCGAGGGCTACCGTTATGTGCATCCGCATTGGGTGCAACGAAATGACGGTTACCACTGGCAGCATGGTGGCTGGGTTCGCTGAACCCCGCTCAGGCCAGTCGCTTCATGCCCGCGCTCTTGGCCGCATCGAGGTCAAAGGTGGCGGTGTACTCGCAGCCGGCTGCGTGGGCGCAGCGCGCTATCAAACAGTCGGCGAAATCGGCTTTGTTCGCCGAAAACCGCCGGAGCGCCTGCCAGATGATCTCGGCATGCTCGACGATCAATTCACGGGTTCGCAGCAGCGTTTCCAGCACCGCCACCACATCGCTCTTGGCTGACTGGTAGCAACTTTGTAGCACCCATACCAACTCCACCACCGACACCAGGCTGACAAAGCCTGGCGACAGGGTGGTGAGGGATTCGATCAGCTCGGATGCCTTGGCAGATTGGACCGGATCATCCTGGGTGACATAGCGCACCAGCACATTGGTATCCAGGCCGATCATCGGGCTTTCGCTCCCTGTGCCGCAATCGCGCGGTTCATGTCCTCAATGGAAATGGCCTGGGCAGGCTTGCGGATCAGCCCCTTGAGGTCGTGAACGGTTTTGCTCGCGGCAATAATGGAAAATTTGCCGTCTTCCATTTCGACGAATTCAACCCGGTCTCCCGTTTCCAGGCCCAGGGCTGTCCTGACCTGGACGGGGATGGTGATTTGTCCTTTTGAAGTCAGCGTGGCGGTCGCCATATTGAAGGTCTCCATCGAGATGCTCCTTACATTAGGGTAAGGCGTCTGGGAGAACAAGATCCGTTGGTCCATAGGTCGCTCCTCGGTGTGGGTCAGTCGGGCTTCGTAAAAACGATAGCCCGACGTCTCCCGCCGACAAGCCTGAACACAAGGTTAAAGCGCTACAGCATGTGTGCTGACTTATTGCACCACGCGGTAACACGGCACATATGCCGCGCCACCCGGCAACTTCATGCGGTGCTGGGCGACGAACGCCTGCAGCAGTTCATCCAGCGGCTTCATGATGGCCGGGTCGCCATGGATCTGGTAAGGGCCGTTCTGCTCGATCAGGCGAATGCCCTTGTCCTTGACGTTGCCCGCCACAATCCCCGAGAACGCGCGACGCAGGTTGGCCGCCAGTTCATGGGGTGGCAGCGCGTGGCTCAGTTGCAGGCTGGCCATGTTTTCGTGGGTCGGGTCGAACGGGCGCTGGAAGCCTTCGTCGATCTTCAACAGCCAGTTGAAGTGGAACGCATCGTTACGCTCGCGGCGGAACTGCTTGACGGCCTTGAGCCCGGCGGTCATCTGGCGGGCCACTTCGGCCGGATCGTCGATGATGATCTGGTAGTGCGCCTGCGCGGCCTCGCCGAGGGTGGCGCCGACGAATGCGTGCAACTGTTGCAGGTACGGTGCGGCGTGCTTTGGCCCGGTGAGGATGACCGGGAACGGCAGGCCGCGGTTGTCCGGGTGCATCAGGATGCCCAGCAGGTAGAGGAACTCTTCCGCCGTGCCGGCGCCGCCCGGGAAGATGATGATGCCGTGGCCGACGCGCACGAAGGCTTCCAGGCGCTTCTCGATGTCCGGCAGGATCACCAGCTCATTGACGATCGGGTTCGGTGCTTCCGCAGCGATGATGCCCGGCTCGGTCAGGCCCAGGTAGCGCCCGCCGTTGATGCGTTGCTTGGCGTGGGAAATGGTCGCGCCCTTCATCGGGCCTTTCATCACGCCGGGGCCGCAACCGGTGCAGACGTCGAGGCTGCGCAGGCCCAGTTCGTGGCCGACTTTCTTGGTGTATTTGTATTCTTCGGTGTTGATCGAGTGCCCGCCCCAGCACACCACGATCTTCGGCTCGACACCCGGGCGCAGCGTGCGCGCGTTGCGCAACAGGTGGAACACGTAGTCGGTGATGCCCTGGGAGTTGCTCAGGTCGATGCGCTGGCTGTCCAGTTCGTTCTCGGTGTAGACGATGTCGCGCAGGGCGCTGAACAGCATTTCGCGGGTACTGGCGATCATTTCGCCATCGACGAAGGCGTCGGCCGGGGCGTTCAGCAGTTCCAGGCGCACGCCGCGATCCTGCTGGTGGATACGCACTTCAAAGTCTTTATAGGCGTCGAGGATGGTCTTGGCGTTGTCGATGTGCGCGCCGGTGTTGAGGATGGCCAGGGCGCACTGGCGGAACAGGGTATAGATGCTGCCGGAGCCGGCTTCGCTCAGTTGCTGGACTTCACGCTGGGAGAGTGTTTCGAGGCTGCCCTTGGGGCTGACGGAGGCATTGATGACTTGACGTTGGGGCATTCTGATTCCTTGAAAGCACAGCCACCGCGCCCGTCATGGGGGCGATGGCTTGAGAAGAATGGGCGCCGGATACGGTCGCACGAGACGGCTATTTTCGCTGGCCCGCAGGCGCTACGCAAATACTGTCCAGCCCCATCATGCCGCAGAACCTACTGGATCAGCTTCCAGTTTTTGTAGAAAACCCGACGCAGCGTGAACACCAGGCCGGCAAACCCTGTGATCACGGCATTGAGGACGGCGGGCAACGCGGTCGGCCGCACGATATCAATGAACAGGCAGTAGCGCTTGGCATCGTTCTTGTTGAAGGACGCATGCATCAGCGTGTCATCGAAGATAAACAGTGGGTCATCGTGCCAGTAATGCTTGTGCTTGCCCACCTGGATGTAAACGCCCTCGTGGTGGGGCGCCGGCGCCATGTTATAGAGCACCCGGAACATCATGCGCAGGGGGCCGAAGTGGAAGGAGGTCGAACGGTTTTCGTTGAACACCGACACGCCGATGGTCTTCACGAACGGCAATTTCTTGCGCAGTTCCGGGATGTCCAGGGTGGTTTCGATCGGCCGGCCGTACCATTGGAAAAACAGCATGCCGCGTTTCTTCTCGGCCATGCGTTCGTCCAGGTAGCCGATGATTTCATCCTTGTGGGCCATGGCGTCGTCGATCACCTGTTGCAGGTCTTCACGCCAGGCGGGCGGCAGGTCGCGCATCGTGTAGACGTGGCGGTTGCGGCTGCTCAGCAGGTCGAACAGGGTGTTGAACGGTGCCAGCAGCCAGGTATTGCGGCCGCTGCCGATGAAGTATTTCTTGAAGGTGTCGCGGTCATACAGGCCGTTACGCAGGAAATCATAAATACCGCAGACCAGCACGAGGCCGAGGAACACCACGGTGGTCAGGGGAAAGAGGTAAATAATCAGCAGGATGCCGAATGCCCAGGCGAACGACACGGCTTTTTTGCGTAACGCAGATTGACTCATGAAACTCAGCTCCAGCTGGACGCCATTCGACAGGTCTATATGCGTGGCTGCGAGTGGTGGGGTTGCGAAACATATTGAAACAACCTCGTCATGATAAGGCGTTCTCAGGTCGATGGGCGTTTTAAATATTACGAAATTGTGAAGAGCTGACACAGTTTTTAACCCTCGGCGCGGCTTGCGCGGCGCGTTTTGGATTGGATTTTGTAAACAGAAGATTTGCGACTATCGTGACGCTTCGGTTTTTTGGACGTCATAGACCGGTACGATTACGTTGAATGGCCACCATTGGCCTTCGGCACCTTGGAAGAGGCAGAAATTTTATGATCATCAAACCGCGGGTTCGTGGCTTTATCTGTGTGACCGCTCACCCTGTTGGCTGTGAAGCGAACGTCAAGGAACAGATCGACTACGTCACCCAACACGGCGTCATCGAAGGCGGCCCGAAAAAGGTGCTGGTCCTCGGTGCTTCCACCGGTTACGGCCTGGCCGCGCGCATCAGTGCTGCGTTTGGCTGCGGCGCCGATACCCTGGGCGTGTTTTTTGAGAAAGAAGGCGAAGAAGGCAAGCTGAGCTCCGCTGGCTGGTACAACAGCGCCGCGTTCGAGAAGTTTGCCGTCGAAAAAGGCCTGTACGCCAAGAGCATCAACGGCGACGCGTTCTCTGACGAGATCAAGCGCCTGACCATCGAGACCATCAAGAAAGACCTGGGCAAGATCGACCTGGTGGTCTACAGCCTGGCCGCGCCACGCCGCACCGACCCGCAGGGCGTGGTGCACAACTCCACGCTCAAGCCGATCGGCAAGGCCGTGACCCTGCGCGGGATCAACACCGACAAGGGCGTTGTCGTCGACACCACCCTTGAGCCGGCCACCCAGGAAGAAATCGACGGCACCGTGAAAGTCATGGGCGGCGAAGACTGGCAGCTGTGGATCGACGCCCTGCGTGAAGCGGACGTGCTGGCCGAAGGCGCCAAGACCACAGCGTTCACCTACCTCGGCGAGAAGCTGACCCAGGATATCTACTGGAACGGCTCCATCGGCGAAGCCAAGAAGGACCTGGACAAGAAAGTCCTGACCCTGCGCAACAACCTGGCCGCACTGAAGGGCGACGCCCGCGTGTCGGTGCTCAAGGCTGTGGTCACCCAGGCCAGCTCGGCGATCCCGATCATGCCGCTGTACCTGTCGTTGCTGTTCAAAGTGATGAAAGAGCAGGGCACTCACGAAGGTTGCATCGAGCAGGTCTATGGCCTGTTCAAGGACAGCCTGTACGGCCGCGAGCCGAAGCTCGACGCCGACGGCCGCCTGCGTGCCGACCTGGCCGAGCTGCAACCGAAAGTCCAGGACGCCGTGGCTGCGCTGTGGAATCAGGTCACCGACGACAACGTCAACGAGATCAGCGATTTTGCCGGCTACAAGGCTGAGTTCCTGCGCTTGTTCGGCTTTGAGATCGACGGCGTGGACTACGAGGCTGATGTGAATCCGACCGTGAAGATCAACGGTCTGGTCCAAGCCTAAACACCCTCGAAAAACATGTGGGAGCGGGCTTGCCCGCGATTGCAGTGGGTCAGCCGAAACCTCCGGCACTGACAAACCGCCATCGCGAGCAAGCCCGCTCCCACATTCGTTGTGTGTAAAGCCATTGCGATCTGCCAGACTCCATCCGCTATCAACTCACGCTAACGGAGGATCTGATGACGATTCGTGCAGTCGTTTTTGATTTTGGCGGTGTCCTGTTCGATTGGAGCCCGCAGCACCTGTACCGCCAGCTGATCGCCGATGATGAGGAGCGGCAATGGTTCCTCGACAACATCTGCACCCAGGCCTGGAACACCGAGCAAGACGCCGGTCGCACCCTGGCCGAGGCGACGCGCAGCCTGGTCGCGCAATATCCCCAGCACGAACCCTTGATCACGGCCTACTACGACCGCTGGCATGAAATGCTGCGCGGGCCGTTGCCCGAGGGCGTGGCCATTCTCAAGGCGCTGCATCAGGCCGACGTGCCGCTGTTCGGGCTCACCAATTGGTCGGCCGAGACGTTCCCCTATGCGCGGGCCAACTACCCGTTCCTGCAGTGTTTTCGCGATATCGTGGTCTCCGGCGAGTTGAAGCTGATCAAGCCCGATGCCGCGATCTATCACGCCAGCCTCGGCCAGGTGCGCGCTCATCTGCCGGATATCCAGCCTGCCGAAGTGGTGTTCATCGATGATGTCGCGGGCAATATCGACGCGGCTATCGCGCTGGGCTGGCAAGGCATTCACCACGTTTGCGCCGAGCGCACCGCTGAGCGTCTGCGTGAATTGGGCGTGGGCTTTTAGCGCGCCCATTTCTCCAGGGCAAAATCCACGAACGCCCGCAGTTTAGGCAGGCGGTAACGATCCTGGCCGTACAGCAAATGCATGGGGCGGCGGGGCAGTTGATAGGCGGTCAGCAAGGCCACCAGCTTCCCGCTCTGCAGGTCGGGCTGCACCAGGGCATCGGGCAGCATGACGATGCCCATGCCTTGCACCGCCGCCTGGCGCAGGGCTTGCGAGCTGTTGATGGTCAGCGAGCCGGACACCGGAATCTCCACTTCGCCGTCCGCGTCGCTCATGCGCCACAGTTTGTCGGCGTTACGCCAATCGTCGCCGGATGGGTAGGCGAAGGCCAGGCAGTCGTGTTGTTGCAGATCCTCGGGCGTTTGCGGCGTGCCGCGTCGCGCCAGGTAATCCGGCGCGGCGCACAGGGTGATGGTGTAGTCCTGCAGGGGCCGGGCGATCAGGCTTGAGGGTTCCAGCTCGCCCAGGCGGATGGCCACGTCGAAGCCGCTGTCGACCAGGTCCATGCGTTGATTGCTGAGCACCACGTACAGCTTGATCAGCGGGTAACGTTGGGAAAATTCGCTCAAGGCCGGCGCCAGGCGTTCGGTGCCGAAGGCGGGCGGGGCGGTGATGCGCAGGGTGCCCTTGGGCACGTCGCTGTGGGCCTGTTCGGCCAATTGCTCGGAGTCGGCCACCAGCCCCAGCACTTCCAGGCAGCGCTGGTAATACTGCCCGCCGAATTCCGTGAGGCTTTGCTTGCGCGTGGTGCGCTTGAGCAGGCTGACCCCCAGGCGTTGCTCCAGGGCGCGCAAGTGGTTGCCGACCATGGTGGTCGACATCCCACTGGCATGGGCCGCGGCGGTCATGCTGCCGGTCTCGACCACTTTCACATACACCGACATCGCCTGGAACAGATCCATTATCAAGCCCTGGTTTAAAGTCATTGCAGAAAAGCACAGTTTATCCAGCTTGGGTGGCTAACGATACTGGACCCATCCCAACCCAGCACTGGAGCTTGCCACCATGACCGCCGCTTGCCTGATGACCACTTACCAACCCTTGGCCTTGAGCTTTGCGCGTGGCCTGGGCACGCGCCTGTGGGACCAGCAGGGGCGCGAATACCTGGACGCCGTGGCAGGCGTGGCCGTGACCAACGTCGGACACTCCCATCCGAAACTGGTGACAGCCATCAGCGAACAGGCCGGGTTGCTGTTGCACACCTCCAACCTCTACAGCATCGATTGGCAACAACGCTTGGCCCTGCGTCTGACCCAACTGTCGGGCCTCGATCGTGCGTTTTTCAACAACTCCGGCGCCGAAGCCAACGAGACCGCGCTAAAACTGGCGCGGCTGCACGGCTGGAAAAAAGGCATCGAGGCGCCGTTGGTGGTGGTGATGGAAAACGCCTTCCACGGCCGCACGCTGGGCACCAT
Source organism: Pseudomonas sp. K8 (assembly GCF_014889455.1). NCBI lineage: Bacteria > Pseudomonadati > Pseudomonadota > Gammaproteobacteria > Pseudomonadales > Pseudomonadaceae > Pseudomonas > Pseudomonas sp. K8. Next base: position 40,004 of record NZ_VJWO01000041.1, on the reverse strand, counting down.
GGCGGCCAGCGACGGGCCTTCGGTACGCTTGGGGTTCCAGCGCTTGCCGGGGGATTTTCTCAAGGTCGGCTTCGGCGACCTGGCGGCGCTGGAGGCGATCACGCAAACGTTCGGCACGCGCATCGCAGCGGTCTTGCTGGAACCGATCCAGGGCGAAAGCGGGGTGCAAGTGGCGCCGCCGGGTTACCTGAAAGCCCTGCGCGCTCACTGCACGCGCCACGGCTGGCTGATGATGCTCGATGAAATCCAGACCGGCATCGGCCGCACCGGCGCCTGGTTTGCCTTCCAGCACGAGGGCATCGTGCCGGACGTGATGACCCTGGCCAAAGGCCTCGGCAACGGCGTGCCCATCGGTGCCTGCCTGGCCAGGAACGTGGCGGCCGACTTGTTCACCCCGGGCAGCCACGGCAGCACGTTCGGCGGTAACCCATTGGCCTGCCGGGTGGGTTGCACCGTGCTGGAGATCATTGAAGAACAAGGCCTGCTGCAGAACGCCGCGCAACAGGGCGAGCGCTTGTTGGCCCGCTTACGGGTGGAGTTGGATGAGCACCCGCAGGTCCTGGCGATTCGCGGCAAGGGCTTGATGATCGGCATCGAGCTGGCAGACCCGTGTCGCGAGCTGGCCCTGCGCGCCGCCGAGGAACATGGGTTGTTGATCAACGTGACGCGGGGCAAGGTGATTCGCCTGCTGCCGCCGCTGACCCTGGAGGCCAAGGAGGTCGAGATGATCGTGCGGGCCATCACCCGCTTGCTGGATTGAAATGAGATCCCCTGTGGGAGGGTGCTTGCTCCCGATGGCGGTGTATCAGTCGAGCAATCTGCAACTGACACACCGCCATCGGGGGCAAGCCCCCTCCTACAAGGGATTCCGGTGATCTTCAGTGGTCACTCCCATTCAACCACTCTTGGTTCATCGTCTCGCTATCCCCCAGGTAGTCCAGCAACCAACTCATCGGCGGGGACAGTTTGTTCTGTGCCCAGGCCACGCATGACGGGCTGGCCGGGAACGGCCGGCGTAGTTGCAGCGCGACCAGCTCACCGCGTTCGATCCACGGCAACACCTGATGCGCCGGCGCCATGCCGACGCACAGGCCGTCGCGCAGGCAGTCAATGGCCGAGGCCCAGTTCGGTACCACCAGCCGACGCTGGTTATCCAGGGTCCAGGTATCGCGCTTGGGCAGGTTGCGCGAGGTGTCGGTCATGCACAGGGACGCGAACGGGCGCAGTTGATCGTCACTGAGCAAACCATCCTGCGCCGCCAGCGGATGTTTCGCGCTGACCACGCACAACCAGTTCAACAGGCCCATATCGCGAAATGTGAAGTGACTCGCCACCGGCACCGCGCTGGTGGCGCCGATCACGATGTCGGTGCGCTCATCGGCGAGGGCGTCCCACACGCCGTTGTACACCTCGTACTCCAGCAGCAATTCCACGTCAGGGAACTGCCGATAGAAATCCAGCACCAGTTGCCGGCAGCGCTGGGGTTTGACGATGGAGTCCACCGCGACCTTCAACTGGCCGCTCCAGCCATTGGCCACTTGCTGGCACAGGCGCCGTGTACCGAGCATGGTTTTCATCACGCCGCGGGCTTCGTCTATAAATAGACGGCCGGCCGCGGTGAGCTCGACGTCGCGATGGCGCCGCACGAACAAGGGCACGGCCAGCCACTCTTCCAACTGACGCACCGTGTAGCTGATGGCCGACGGCACACGGTGCAATTCCTGGGCGGCGGCGCTGAAGCTGCCATGGCGTGCGACGGCATCGACCACATCCAGGGAGTATTCGGACCACATGGTGGTTGCCTTCAAATTAATTGATAGAAGTATCCAATTATTATCGCTTCACAGAGAGGCTGCCAGCTTCATAATGGGCAGCAGTCAGCAAATAGTTTGATGGCAGGTTCAACAAGGCTTCAATGAAAAATTCTTTTGGTTTCACCTGGTACCTGGCGGGGCTGAGCATGCTCGGTTATCTCGCCATGGACATGTACTTGCCGGCGTTCGGTGCCATGGGCGAGCAATTACACATCGGCGCGGGCGCGGTGGGCGCCAGCTTGAGTATTTTCCTCGCGGGCTTTGCCGTGGGGCAGTTGTTGTGGGGGCCGTTGTCTGACCGATTGGGGCGCAAACCGATCCTGCTCACGGGCCTGAGCCTGTTCGTGCTGGGTTGCGTCGGCATGTTCTGGGTCGAGACCGCCACGCAACTGCTGGCACTGCGTTTTATCCAGGCGATTGGCGTGTGTTCCGCCGCCGTGAGCTGGCAGGCACTGGTGATTGACCGCTACCCGGCCGACAAGGCTCACCGCGTGTTCGCCAGCATCATGCCGCTGATGTCGTTGTCGCCGGCCCTGGCGCCGCTGTTGGGGGCCATGGTGCTGAATCACTTCGGCTGGCAGGCGATTTTCGCGGTGTTGCTGGGCGTGTCGCTGCTGTTGCTGCTGCCGACTCTGTTCCTGCGCACCGCGCCGAAACGGCTGGCGGAGGAAGGCGAACCGACGCGCCTCGGTTATGGACAATTGCTCGGCTCCCGCGTGTTCACCGGCAACGTCATGATCTTTGCTGCCTGCTCCGCCAGTTTCTTCGCCTGGTTGACCGCCTCGCCGTTCATCCTCGGCGATATGGGCTACAGCCCGAATGACATTGGTCTGAGTTATGTGCTGCCGACCCTCGCGTTCCTGATCGGAGGCTACAGCTGCCGCAGCGCGTTGCAGCGTTTCCAGGGCAAGACGCTGTTGCCCTGGCTGCTGGTGGCCTACTGCATCAGCATGCTGGCGTTGTACCTGGTCGCCACCTTGAGCGTGCCGACCCTGACCACCTTGCTGATCCCGTTCTGCCTGATGGCGCTGGTCAACGGCGCCAGTTATCCCATCGTGGTGGCGAATGCGCTGATGCCGTTTGCGGAAAACTCCGGCAAGGCAGCGGCGCTGCAAAACACCCTGCAACTGGGCCTGTGTTTTCTCAGCAGCCTGTTGGTGTCGTCGATGCTCGAGCAGCCGCTGCTGATCACCGTGATCGTGATGCTGGCGACCGCGCCGCTGGCGGTGCTGGGTTACTGGTTGGCGCGGCCGAAAACCGATGATTCGCAGTTGGCGAATGCTTGATCTGACAGGTGGGTGCTGGATTGCCTGCGCTGCGCTGCATCAGGTTTACCGAGCCGATGCGATCGCAGGCAAGCCAACCCCCACACTTGATTGCGGCCTTTTCAGTGTCTTGAGCGGTAAATCTTAGAACGTCACTTCCATGTTCAGCGTGGGTGTCGACGTGCGACTGCCCCGACCGCCGTCCACACCGAACTTGTTATGCCAGTACTCGTAGCCCACTCCGAGGTACAGGTTCGGCGTTACGCGCTTGCCGGGTCGCACCGCGACCATCAGCGCGCTACGCATCAGCGTTTCCGCTGCGGTATCGCGGCCGTGGAAGTCCTCGCCCTTGTTGCCGACATGGTTGATAAACCCCTGGAACTTGGCCGCGTGGCTGCCGATCTCGAACGGACGCATCCACGTCAGGTTGAGCATGTAGGTGTCGTCGAAGGTATGGTCCGACTCTTTCGCGCCGGGAATCCCGCTGTGATTGCGTTCTTTGTAATACATCAGGCTCAGGTCCAGCACGCCGACGGTGTTGAACTTCAAGGTCGGGCCGAGCACCAGCGCGCGTTTTTTCGCCGAGGCAAAGTTGTTGTTGCGGTTGGCATCGAAGCCCAGGGTCAGGGCGTAGTCCTTGATCAGCCCGGTGCCCAGCGGCGTATCGAAAACGCGAGAGGCATACAACTGGTGTCGGTATACCGCATACACCTCACTGCCGCCGTGGTCGGTGCCCTTGCGCGGGTCGCGGCTGTCGGACAAAAACACATCGAGGTTCAGAAAGTTGCTGCCGTACTGGTAGCCACTGGCGTGGGTGACGCTGTAGATGCGCTTGCTGAATGCGTCGGGGTTGTTCGGGTTGGTGAATTGCTGGCCGTAGCGAAATCCTACGCTGTTGTTCATCCATTCCAGCGCGACAGCCTCCCCGCCGCCGAGGAGGGTCAATGCAACGGTTGCGCCCTGTAATGCCTTTTTCATTGTTTTAGGTCCTATGGCGTTCTGGCTCATGACGGCCGGATTGTTTTTGTAACGCCGGTGGAGGGTATCTTGTCCGAATGATTGTATACAACTCTATGGACATCTAGTCTCTGTATTGCATACAGTGGCGCCACAACAAAAATAGAGAACCCCTCACCATGACTATCCCGAAGGCGTCATCGCAACGACCCGAAGATGAGAATCTCGGCGTCGCCGCCAACATGGCTTACGGCCTGCAGCATGTGCTCACCATGTACGGCGGCATCGTTGCCGTACCGTTGATCGTCGGCCAGGCGGCCGGGTTGTCGCCGGCGGATATCGGCCTGTTGATCGCCGCGTCGCTGTTTGCCGGCGGCCTGGCCACGTTGTTGCAAACCCTTGGCCTGCCGTTCTTTGGTTGTCAGTTGCCGCTGGTGCAGGGCGTGTCGTTTGCCGGCGTGGCGACGATGGTGGCGATTGTCGGCAGTGATGGCGCCGGTGGGGTGCCGGCGATTCTCGGGGCGGTGATGGCTGCGTCGTTTATCGGGCTGCTGATCACGCCGGTGTTCTCGCGGATCACCCAGTTTTTCCCGCCGTTGGTGACCGGCATTGTGATCACCACCATCGGCCTGACGCTGATGCCGGTAGCCGCACGCTGGGCCATGGGCGGCAACAGCCGTGCGGCGGATTTCGGCAGCATGGCGAACGTCGGCCTGGCCGCGTTGACCCTGTTGCTGGTGTTGTTGCTGAGCAAGATCGGCAGCGCGACGATCTCGCGGTTATCGATCCTGCTGGCGATGGTGATCGGCACCGTGATTGCGGTGTTCCTGGGCATGGCGGACTTTTCCGGCGTGACCCAGGGGCCGATGTTCGGCTTCCCCACGCCGTTCCATTTCGGCATGCCGACCTTCCATGTGGCCGCGATCATTTCCATGTGCATTGTGGTGATGGTGACGCTGGTGGAGACTTCGGCGGACATCCTGGCCGTGGGTGAGATCATCGACACCAAAGTCGACTCCAAACGCCTGGGCAATGGCTTGCGTGCCGACATGCTGTCGAGCCTGTTCGCGCCGATCTTTGGTTCGTTTATCCAGAGCGCGTTCGCCCAGAACGTCGGCCTGGTGGCGGTCACCGGGGTGAAAAGTCGTTTTGTGGTCGCGACAGGCGGGTTGTTCCTGGTCGTCCTCGGCCTGCTGCCGTTCATGGGGCGGGTGATTGCGGCAGTGCCGACCTCGGTGTTGGGTGGTGCCGGGATCGTGTTGTTCGGCACCGTGGCGGCCAGCGGTATTCGCACACTGTCCAAGGTGGATTATCGCAACAACATGAACCTGATCATCGTGGCCACGTCCATCGGTTTCGGCATGATCCCGATTGCCGCGCCGAGCTTCTACGATCATTTTCCCAACTGGTTCGCGACCATTTTCCATTCGGGCATCAGTTCGTCGGCGATCATGGCGATCTTGCTGAACCTGGCGTTCAACCACTTCACCGCCGGCAATTCGGACCAGCAGTCGGTGTTTGTGGCCGGGACTGAGCGCAGCCTGTGTTTCCAGGATGTGGCCGTCTTGCGCGAAGGCGATTACTTCAGGGGCGGCAAGCTGTTCGATGCCGAAGGCAAGGAGATTCCACTGGTGGCCGAGGTGCCGAGAAAAACCGCGAAGGCCGAGACCAGCGAGGTTTAAAACGGTGGCAGCGGGTTTGCTCGCGATGGCGGTCAGGCGCTGACTGAACCACCGCCATCATGAGCAAGCCCGCTGCCACATTGCTCGTCAGCTTGCTTTGAGGGCCTTGTGCGGCACTGAACAGGCCTCATCCAAAAACTTCACCACTGTCCCCATGCACGCCTGGCGCTCTTCGACATGGGGCATGTGGCTGGAGTCTTCAAACAGCGCCCAGCGCACATCCGCGATTTCATCCAGGAACGGCTTGACCACCAACGGTGTGGCTTCGTCATGCCGGCCGGAGATCACCAGGGTCGGCACCTTGATTGCCGACAGACGGCCAATCACGTTCCAGTCCTTCAAACTGCCGATCACATGGAACTCGGTCGGGCCGCTCATGGCGTGGTACACGGTCGGGTCTGCATCGACCTGGGCGAACGTGCGCGCAACCTCGTCCGGCCATGGGTTGACCCGGCAGACGTGCTGGTCGTAGAAAATCCGCGAGGCGGCGAGGTATTCCGGGTCCTGGTAGGTGCCGGCGGCTTCATGCTTGAGCAGGGTTTCATGCACGCCTTCGGGCAGCAGCTGACGCAGGCGGTTGGCTTCGCTGACCCAGGTACGCATGCAGGTGGGCGAGTTGGCCGGGATAAACGCACGCAGGCCCTTGGGTTGCAGAATCGCGTGTTCGCTGCCGAGCATGCCGCCCCAGGATTGCCCGAGAATCGCGTAGTCCTGGCTGATTTGCAGGTGGTCCAGCAGGTTGTTCAGTTCGTCGAGGAACAGGCTGACAGTCCAGAAGGACGGGGCTTTGTCGGGCAAGTGCGTGGAGCGGCCGTTGCCCAGTTGGTCGTAGTGGATGACGGCGTGACCGCTGGCGGCGACGTCCTTGAAGGCATCGACGTAATCATGGGTGCAGCCGGGACCGCCGTGGATGATCACCAGCGGTGTACGGCCCGAGGCCAGGTCGCCGGTGACGCGATACCAGGTCTGATAGGGGCCGAAGGGCGCAAACCCTTCGCGGACTTTTTCGATGAATTCCATTTCGTATCCTGCTTTGAAAAAAAAGTATCAGGGACACGATAATCGGCGCGCGACGTTTAGGTAACTAGCAAAACAGCTAGGTTTTGCCGAAGGGTCAATCTTCCAGCAGGCGGTAATGAGTGGCGCGCACCACGGCCTGTACGCGATTTTTCGCCCCCAGTTTGTGCATTGCCGAGGCAAGATGCAGGGTAACGACCGCCAGCGAGCGGCTCAGCTGCGTGGCGATTTCGGCGGCGGTCAGGCCGTCGGCGGCCCATTTCAGGCACTCGCGCTCGCGTTTGGTCAGACGGATATGCGGGTAGGTGCGTAGTTCATTGCTGAACAGTGGGTAGGCCGCTTCCTGCAGCGCATGGGAAATCAGGCCGAAATCCGACAAGCTCTGTTGCGCGTCCTCCAGCACCGTATGCGCCTTGCCGGTGCGCAAGCCGGTCAACGATGCGAAGCCGCCCCGGGGCAGATGAATCGGCACGCTGACGCCGCAGGTCAGTTGCTGGTCATGCAGGTAAGACGAGACGGGGGCGTGGCACGGGTCGATGATCTTCTGCAGCGCCGTCTGCGCCTTGGCCTCGTAGGACCAGACAAACGGCGACACCGTATTCAAGGCCAGGTGCTGCACCGGATCGATCTGGTAGAACCCTTCGCTGCACCACAAGGCATGCCAATCGGAAGGCGTGTTGCGCAGTTGCAGCACCGAAGGTGTGATCAACGTGCCGTTGAGGTCGATGGGCACCGGCGAGTAGTCATACACCAGTGCATCGAAACCCAACTGTTGGGCTAGGATAAACGCGTTGTCCATCTGCTCGTCCAGGCTCCTGCCCGGCATGAGACGGTGATTGAAGGCAGTTAGCTTGGCCAGCATCCGTTCTGCTCCCGAATTCATATGAATCTCGACTTACTGCAAGTAGAATGCCACGCCCCGGCGAAGGACTGCCAGGCCAAACCTATAAGAAATACTAGGTTATGGATGCACGGCATCCTCGGTAGCTTATGGCCTCATAAGCCGCCGCAACCCGCCAGGCCGATACCACACAAGGAACGTATGCATGTGGCGTGAAATAGCCCCCGACCAGCAGTACACCGTGCAAGTCGATGGCCATGACCTCGCGGTCTACAGCTTTGGCGAAGGCGATGAGGTGCTGTTGTGCCTCAACGGCGGGCCGGGGCTACCGTGTGACTATTTGCGCGACGCCCATGGCTGGCTCAAAGAGCATGACCTGCGAGTGGTTGCATTCGACCAGCTTGGCACCGGTGCTTCAGCCAGACCGACCGATGTTTCCCTGTGGGAAATCGGCCGTTATGTCGAAGAAGTCGAAACCGTGCGCCAAACCCTGGGCCTGGGTCGTGTGCATTTGCTCGGGCATTCCTGGGGCGGCTGGCTGGGCATCGAATACGCCATCCATTACCCCTATGCGCTGAAAAGCCTGATCCTGGAAAACACCGTCGGCGACATTCCGCACCTCTCCCAGGAACTCGAACGCCTGCGCGGCGCCCTCGGCAGTGAAACCGTGGCGATGATGCAGCGCCATGAAGCCATGGGGACGCTGGATCATCCGCAGTACCAGGCCGCGATCACCTTGCTCAATTATCGCCATGTGTGCCGCCTGGACGAATGGCCGGCGCCGCTCCGGCGCTCCCTTGACGACTGGAACATGGGGCCCTACGCAACCATGCAGGGCCCCAACGAATTTCTGTATATCGGCAACCTCAAGGACTGGAACCGCATCGCCGAGATGGCCGATTTCAACATGCCGATGCTGATCACCACCGGCCAGCACGACGAGCTCACCCCGGCCTGCGCCCTGCGCATGAAACTGGCCGCCCGGCACGCCGAATTGCATGTGTTCCGCAACAGCAGCCATATGCCATTTTACGAAGAGCCCCAGGCGTACTTCCCGGTACTGCTGGACTTCCTCGCTCGTCACCGAGGCTGACGGATGAACCTGGCGCGCTACCGCTTCGTGCTGACCCGGCCGCTGCAATTGCTGCCGGTGCTGTTCGGCATCAGCCTGATCACCTTCGTGCTGGTGCGCTCGATTCCCGGTGACCCGGCGCGCGCGCTGCTCGGCTCGCGCAGCACGCCGGATGCGTTGCTGAAGATCCGCGCACAGTTCGGGCTCGACCAGCCGCTGTGGCTGCAATATTTTTACTTCTTGAAAAACCTGCTCAAGGGCGACCTCGGCCAATCGCTGTTGTACAAGGTCGACGCGTTGAAGCTGATCGTCACCCGTATCGAGCCGACCCTGGTGCTGGTGCTTGGCAGTGTGCTGCTGGCGCTGCTGATCGCAGTGCCGCTGGCCACCGTCGCGGCGCGGCGCAAAGGCGGCTGGGCGGACAACCTGATCCGCGTGTTCACCACCGTCGGCCTGGGCATGCCGGCATTTTGGCTGGGGTTGATGCTGATCCTGCTGCTTAGCGTGCAATGGGGCCTGTTTCCGGTGTCCGGCTACGGTCGCACCTGGCTGGACAAGGCGCACCATATGGTCCTGCCGTGCCTGACCATCGCCCTGGCCCTGTCGGCGGTGCTGGTGCGCAACCTGCGGGCGAGCATGTTGATGGAATTGCAGGCGGACCATGTCACCGCCGCCCGGGCGCGCGGGTTGTCGGAAGCGGCGGTGTTTCGCCGGCATGTGCTACCCAATTCCCTGGTGCCGACGGTCAACCTGCTGGCGGTGAATATTGGTTGGCTGATCAGCGGCACGGTGGTCATCGAAAGCCTGTTCGCCATTCCCGGCATCGGCCAGTTACTGGTGCGCGGCATCTTTACCCGTGACTACATGGTGGTGCAGGGCGTGGCCATGGTGCTGGCCTGTGCGACGGTGGTGGTCAACTTCGTCGCGGATGTGGTGACCGTCGCCCTCGACCCACGGGTGAAGATGCAATGAGCACTCGTCCACTGATCGCGCCATGGCGCTTGCGCCTGCGCTTTGGCTTGCGCGACGGGCGGCTGACCGCCGCGTGGGGTTTGCTGATTCTGTTGACGTGGCTGGGCCTGGCGTTGTTTGCGCCGTGGCTCGCGCCGTTCGACCCGATCGCGCAGAACACCGATCTCAGCTTGCTCGGGCCGAGCCTGGGCCATCCCTTCGGTACGGATAATTATGGCCGCGATATTCTCTCGCGGGTGATCTGGGGCGCACGCATCGACCTGCAATTGGCGATTGTCGGGGTGATCTTCCCGTTCATGATCGGTACCTTTATCGGCGCAGTCTCCGGCTATATCGGCGGGCGTTTCGACAGCGTCTGCATGCGCGTCATCGACGTGATCCTGGCGTTCCCGTTCCTGGTGTTGATGCTGGCAATCATGGCCATCCTCGGTCCGGGCTTGAAGAGTTTCTATATCGCCATGGCGCTGGTGGGCTGGGTGTCGTATGCGCGGTTGATCCGCTCGCAGATCCTGGTGCTCAAGGAAAGTGACTTCGCCCTGGCGGCCAAAAGCCTCGGCTTTGGCCATGGGCGCATTCTGTTCCGGCACTTGCTGCCGAATGCGATGTTTGGCTCGATTGTGTTTTCCATGTCTGACGCGGTACTGGTGCTGCTCAACGGCGCAGCGGTGAGTTACCTGGGCCTGGGCGTGCAACCGCCGACCGCCGAGTGGGGGACGATGGTCGCCGAAGGGCAGGCCTTCATTACCACCGCCTGGTGGATCTGCACCTTTCCGGGGCTGGCCATCGTGACCCTGGCCATGGGCTTCAGCCTGCTGGCCGATGGCGTGGCGCAAGTGTTGGGAGAGCGCCCATGAGCCTGCTGCAAGTGCGCGACCTGAGCGTGATCGCCAACAATGCCGGGCGCGACGTGACCCTGGTCGACCGCGTCTCCTTCGACCTGGCCGAAGGCGAGATCCTCGGCCTGGTAGGCGAAAGCGGCTCGGGCAAGACCATGGCCTGTCGCGGGCTGATCCGCCTGTTGCCGTCGCCCAACCTGCGCGTGCAGGGCGGCGCGGTGCGCCTGGCCGGCCAGGACTTGCTGCCACTGGACGACGCAGGCATGCGCGCAATCCGTGGCGGGCAATTGGGCATGATCTTCCAGAACCCCAGCAGCCACCTCGACCCGCTGATGCGTATCGGCGAACAGATCGCCGAGGGCATCCGCCTGCATCAAGGCGCGTCGAAAAAAGACGCGCGCCGGCAGGCCATCGAGGTGTTGCGCCAAGTGGGCATTCCCGATCCCCAGGCACGGGTCGACAACTACCCCCACGAGTTTTCCGGCGGCATGCGCCAGCGCGCCATGATCGCCGTGGCATTGGGCTGCAACCCGACAGTGCTGATTGCCGACGAACCCACCACGGCCCTCGATGTGACCGTGCAGGCGCAAATCCTGCGGCTGTTGCTGGAGCTGCGCGACCAGCGTGGCTTGTCGATCATCATGATCACTCACGACCTCGGCGTGGTGGCGCAAACCTGCGACACCATCGCGGTGATGTACGCCGGGCGCCTGTGCGAGCACGCCAGCAAATACGAGTTGCTCGCCCATCCCCGACACCCGTACACCGCGGGGCTGATCGATTGCCAGCCGGCCCACAGCAGCGGCCACGCCTTGCTGCGCACCATTGCTGGCCAGCCGCCGTTGCTCGATGCGTTGCCCGTCGGGTGCCGCTTCCACCCGCGTTGCCCGCAAGTCGGCAGCCTGTGTCGCGAACGCTTGCCGGAAGGTGCGCGGGTGGCCTGTCACTATCCGTTGGGAGATCGCCCATGAGCCTGTTGCAGATCAAGGACCTGGAGGTGCGGTTTGCCGCGTCCGGCAGCGGGATGTTCGGCCTGCACAAACAGTGGGTGAGGGCGGTCAACGGTGTGTCGCTGAACCTGGCGGCGGGCGAGACCCTGGGCCTGGTGGGCGAATCCGGCAGCGGCAAAAGTACCCTCGGCCGGGCGATTCTGCACCTCAACCCGATCAGCGCCGGGCAGGTGTTGTTCGACGGCATCGACATGGCCCACGGCAGCGCCGTCGATATCGCCCGCCTGCGCCATGAAACCGCGATGATCTTCCAAGACCCGTATGCCGCGCTGACCCCACGCCACACCATCGGCGAAACCCTTGCCGAAGTGTTGCGGGTGCAGCGCAAAGTCGCGCCGCAGCAGATCGCGCGGCGTGTCGACGAATTGCTCGAGCTGGTCGGCCTGCGCCCTGAATTGGCCGCTCGCAAGCCCGGCTCCCTCAGCGGCGGCCAGTGCCAGCGGGTGGGCATCGCCCGGGCGCTGGCGGTGGAGCCGCGCTTGATCGTTGCCGATGAATGCGTGGCGGCACTGGATGTCTCGATCCAGGGGCAGATCATCAACCTGTTGCTGGAACTGCAACGGCGCATAAACCTGGCGATCCTGTTCATCGCCCATGACCTGGCCATCGTGCGCCGCCTGTGCGACCGCGTGGCGGTGATGTACCTGGGCCAGATCGTCGAGGAGGGGCCGGTGGAAGCGGTCTTCACTTCACCGCGTCACCCGTATACGGCGGCGTTGATCCAGGCGATTCCCGAGATCGATCCGCATCGGCCGTTGCCCACGGAACCCTTGCCCGGCGAGCCGCCGAGCCCGCTGAATTTGCCTACAGGTTGTGCTTTTCACCCGCGTTGCCGGTATGCCCAGGCCATGTGTTCCGTGGTGTTGCCGCCGACCCATTTCCTGCACGAGCATCGGTACAGTTGCGTGCTTGAAGAACCTTTGCTTTGACCCCCTGCCATTCTTGAACAACCGCCGTTATAAACAAGGAGTTATGACATGCAATCGCGCCACTTGAAGTTGCTCGCCGCCGCCACATTGACCGCCTGGTCGCTGACCGCCGGTCTTGCCCAGGCCGCCGGTGTTCTCACCATCGGTTGCCGGGAAGACAGCACCACGTTTGATCCGATCAAAAGCGCGCAAAACCGCGACACCTGGGTCTTTGCCAACGTCTACGACACCCTGGTGCGCGTGGACAACCTGGGCACCAAGATGGAGCCGGGGCTGGCTGAAAGCTGGGAGATTTCCAAGGACGGTCTGACCTACACGTTCAAGCTGCGTGCGGCGAAGTTCTCGGATGGCTCGCCGATCACCGCAGAGGATGCGGCGTTCAGCCTGTTGCGCATCCGCGACAACAAGGCTTCGCTGTGGAGCGACCCATTCAGCCTGATCGACACGGCCAAGGCCGCCGGCCCGCAAACCCTGGTGGTGACGCTGAAGACCCCGGCGGTCGCGTTCCTCTCGCAACTGGCGTCGCCGACGGTGTCGATCCTGTCAGAAAAGGCCATGAGCAAAATGGGCGAAGACGCCTACGCGGAAAACCCGGTGACCTCCGGCGCGTTTACCGTGGGCGAGTGGCGCAAGGGCGATCGGGTGATCCTGAAGAAAAACCCTAACTTCTGGCAGGCCGGGAACGTCAGCCTGGATGGCGTGGAGTGGGTCTCGGTGACCGACGACAACACGCGCATGCGTATGGTGCAGAACAACGAGCTGGACACGGCGATCTTCGTACCGTTCTCCCGGGTTGAAGAACTGAAGAAAGACAAAAACGTGGTGATCCATTCCGACCCGTCCACCCGTGAAGATCACCTGCTGATCAACCACGAGCACGGCCTGCTGGCCAAGCCGGAAGTACGCCAGGCGCTGGACATGGCCATCGATAAACAATCGCTGGTGAAGACGGCCACTTACGGTCAAGGCACTGTGGCTTATTCCTACATCCCCAAAGGTTCGCTGTACCACTACGCCAACAACCTGCAGCGCCCGTATGACCCTACCGCGGCGAAGAAACTGCTGGCCGACGCCGGTGCCAAGGACTTGAAGTTGAACTACGTGGTCAACGCCGGCAACGAAGCCGACGAGCAGATCGCGGTGATCATCAAGGACCAGTTGGCCAAGGTCGGCGTGACGGCCAACCTGCAGAAAGTCGACCCGACCCAAAGCTGGCAGATGCTGGTGGACGGTGAGTACGATATTTCGGTGATGTACTGGACCAACGACATCCTCGACCCGGACCAGAAGACCACCTTCGTGCTGGGCCACGACACCAACCAGAACTACATGACCCGTTACAGGAACGACAAGGTCAAGGAACTGGTCGCCGCCGCACGCATCGAGGCCGACCCGGCCAAGCGTGAGCAGATGTATGTCGACCTGCAGAAACTGGCGAAACAGGATGTGAACTGGATCGACCTGTATTACAGCCCGTACATCAACATCTCACGCAAGAATGTGAGCAACTTCCTGCAAAACCCACTGGGTCGCTTCACCCTCGAGGAAGTCGTGAAAAACTAAAGAACACCGCTAAATAAATGTGGGAGGGGGCTTGCCCCCGATAGCAGGGTGTCAGTCACTGCATCTGTGACTGACCCACCGCTATCGGGGGCAAGCCCCCTCCCACATGTGTCGGCCGTTACTGCGCGTCGAACGCTTGCCCGTTGATCCCGCTGCTGTCCGGCCCCATCAGGTACAGGTACACCGGCATGATGTCTTCCGGCGCCGGGTTGTCGGCCGGGTTTTCCCCCGGGTACGCCTGGGCCCGCATGCTGGTGCGCGTGGCGCCGGGGTTGATGCTGTTGGCCCGTACTGGCGCAACGGTGTCGAGCTCGTCGGCCAGGGTTTGCATCAGGCCTTCGGTGGCGAATTTCGATACGCCATAGGCACCCCAATACGCCCGGCCCTTGCGCCCGACGCTGCTGGAGGTGAACACCACCGAGGCGTCCTGGGACAGCTTGAGCAGCGGCAACAGCGTGCTGGTCAGCATGAACATCGCGTTGACGTTGATGTGCATCACCCGCATGAAGTTCTCACCGGACAACTGCTCGATCGGCGTGCGTGGGCCGATGATCGAGGCGTTGTGCAGCAGGCCGTCGAGGTGGCCAAATTCCTTTTCGATCATCGCCGCCAGCTCATCGTATTGATGGGGCAGGGCGGTCTCCAGGTTGAACGGGATCACCACCGGTTGCGGGTGGCCGGCGGCTTCGATCTCGTCGTACACCTGGGCCAGGTTGGCTTCGGTCTTGCCCAGCAACAGCACGGTCGCGCCATGGGCGGCATAGGTTTTCGCCGCCGCCGCGCCAATCCCGCGACCGGCACCGGTCACCAGGATGACGCGGCCTTTGAGCAGTTCGGGACGTGCAGAGTAATCAAACATAAATAGCCTCGACAAAATTCACTAGGTGACCAACACCGAGCTGGAAAACACTGAAGATCCCCTGTGGGAGGGGGCTTGCCCCCGATTGCAGTGTGTCATTCAACACATTCATTGACTGAACCACCGCAATCGGGAGCAAGCTCCCTCCCACATTGGATCTTCATAGGTCAGCAAGACCGGTAGACCATCAGCAACTGCACAGCGCGTTATCCAGCACCTTGCGCAATTCCAGCGGGTGATCCACCACCACATCTGCGCCCCAGTGGCGCGGGTTGTCGTCCGGGTGGATGTAGCCATAGGTGACCGCCGCCGTGCGGGTGCCGGCGTCGCGGCCGGACTCGATGTCGCGCAGGTCATCGCCGACGAACAGCACGCTGGCCGGGTCCAGGTTGAGCATCTGGCACGCCAGGATCAACGGCTCCGGGTGTGGCTTGCTGTTCGTCACGTGGTCTGGGCAGATCAGCAGCGCCGAGCGCTCGGCCAGGCCCAGTTGCTGCATGATCGGCTCGGCAAACCGCAACGGTTTGTTGGTGACCACGCCCCAGATCAGCTTGGACTTTTCGATGTCTGCCAGCAGCTCGGCCATCCCGTCGAACAACGCGCTGTGGATCGCGCAGCCCTTGAGGTAGCGCTCGAGGAACTCCAGGCGCAGTTCTTCAAAGCCCGGGGATTCCGGGTCCATCGAGAAGGTCACGGCGACCATCGCCCGCGCGCCGCCGGAGATTTCATCGCGGATATGCTGGTCGTTGATCGGCGCCAGGTCACGGTCGGCGCGCATCGCCTGGCAGATGGCGATAAAGTCCGGCGCAGTGTCCAGCAGGGTACCGTCCATATCGAAGAGAACCGCTCGCAACTTCACAGGCTTACTCCTCGCGCAGGGTCTGGATCATGTAGTTGACGTCGACGTCGCTGGCCAGCTTGTAGTGCTTGGTCAGCGGGTTGTAGGTCAGGCCGATGATGTCTTTGACGCTCAGCCCGGCCTGACGGCTCCAGGCGCCCAGCTCGGAAGGGCGGATGAATTTCTTGAAGTCGTGGGTGCCGCGCGGCAGCAGCTTCATGATGTATTCGGCGCCGATGATCGCGAACAGGTAGGCCTTGGGGTTGCGGTTGATCGTGGAGAAAAACACCTGGCCGCCGGGCTTGACCATGCGGAAGCAGGCGCGGATCACCGAGGAGGGGTCCGGTACGTGTTCGAGCATTTCCAGGCAGGTGATCACGTCGAACTGCTCGGGCATTTCCTCGGCCAGGGCTTCGGCGGTGATCTGGCGGTATTCGACGTTCACCCCGGATTCCAGCTGATGCAACTGGGCCACGGCCAACGGCGCTTCGCCCATGTCGATCCCCAGCACGGTGGCGCCGCGCTGGGCCATGGCTTCGCTGAGGATGCCGCCGCCGCAACCGACGTCCAGCACCTTCTTGCCGGCCAGGTTGATGCGTTCGTCAATCCAGTTGACCCGCAGCGGGTTGATGTCGTGCAGGGGTTTGAACTCGCTTTCGCGGTCCCACCAGCGGTGGGCCAGGGCTTCGAATTTGGCGATTTCGGCGTGGTCGACGTTGCTCATGGTGGTTCCTCTAAATCGGATAAATCGGTTTGTCAGCCCTGAACCCGGGTTCAGGACCGGCGTTATTCGCGGTGCCCGCTGATGCGCTGGCCCCAGGCAATGGCCATGGCGATCAACTGTGGTTCATCCATGCGGGTCAATTGCCGGTTGTCGAGCAACTGCTTGCCGGCGACCCAAAGGTGTTTCACGCTATCGCGTCCGGTGGCATATATAAGCTGTGAGACCGGATCGTAGATCGGTTGTTGCGCCAGCCCCGAAAGATCAAAGGCGACGATATCCGCCGCCTTGCCGACCTCCAGCGAGCCAATCTCGCCCTCCAGGCCCATGGCGCGGGCGCCGTTGAGGGTCGCCATGCGCAAGGCGCGATGGGCATCCAGGGCGGTCACCGAACCGGAGACGGCCTTGGCCAGCATCGCAGCGGTACGGGTTTCGCCCAGCAGGTCGAGGTCATTGTTGCTGGCGGCGCCGTCGGTACCGATGGCCACATTGACGCCAGCCTGCCACAGACGCTCCACCGGGCAGAAGCCGCTGGCCAGTTTCAGGTTCGATTCCGGGCAATGGATGACGCTGGTGTTGCTTTCTACCAGCAAAGCCAGGTCGTCCTCGCTGATTTGGGTCATGTGAACGGCCTGAAAGCGCGGGCCCAGCAGGCCAAGCCGGCCGAGGCGCGCCAATGGGCGTTCGCCGGTCTGCTCGACAGACTGTTGTACCTCGAACGCGCTCTCGTGCACATGCATATGGATCGCCGCGTCCAGCTCCTCGGCGATCACCCGGATCTTTTCCAGGTTGGCGTCGCTTACGGTGTAGGGCGCGTGGGGGCCGAAGGTGATCTTGATGCGCGGGTGATGCTTGAGGTCGCCGAACAACTCGATGCCCTGGCGAATCGCCTCGTCGGCGCTGCTGGCGCCGGGAATCGGGAAGTCGAGGATCGGAATCGCGATCTGCGCGCGCATCCCGCTGTTGTGGACGCAATCACTGGCGACCTTGGGAAAGAAGTACATGTCCGAGAAGCAAGTAATGCCACCCTTGAGCTGTTCGGCGATGGCCAGGTCGGTGCCGTCGCGCACGAAGGCTTCATCGACCCACTTGGTCTCGGCGGGCCAGATGTGTTTTTCCAGCCAGGTCATCAGCGGCAGGTCATCGGCCAGGCCGCGAAACAGGGTCATCGCCGCGTGGCCGTGGGCGTTGATCAGGCCGGGGCTGAGCAGCATGCCCGGCAGCTCGCGCACTTCACTGGCGGAAAGTTTCAGTGCCGCGGCCCGCGGGCCGATAAAGGCAATGCGCCCGTCGCGGATGCCCAGGCCATGCTCCTTGAGCACCACGCCGGCGGGTTCGACAGGTACCAGCCACGTCGGCAGTAGCAATAAGTCGAGCGGGGCGGCAGTGGAGGTCATCGCAGGCTTCTTCCCGGGCAGCAATAAAAGAAGGGCGAAGTATACCCGAGCGTCCTGGCTGGCGGATCGCTATAATCGGCGGCTTTTGTTCATGAGTGCGGGGTGAGGGATGCGCGATCGACTGTTGGCTGCGGAGAAAGTGAAGGCCATCGATTGGCGCGATGGCGCACTGCACCTGCTCGACCAGCGTGTTTTGCCGTCCCGGGAAAGCTGGGTGACCTGCTCCACGGTCGATGAAGTGGCCGCGGCCATACGCTCGATGGTCGTGCGCGGCGCGGCAGCCATCGGCATCAGTGCCGCCTACGGCCTGGTACTCGCCGCCCGCGAACGGATCGCCGAGGGCGATGACTGGCAGGCTGGATGGGAAGAAGACTACGCACTTTTGGCCGATACCCGCCCGACCGGCGCAAACCTGCTCTGGGCCCTCAAACGCATGCGCGACCGCCTGGACCGTCTCAAACAGCACGCCGACCCGCTGGCGGTGCTGGAGGCCGAAGCCATCGCGATCCATGAGAGCGACCGCGAAGCCAACGTCGTCATGGCCCAGTTGGGCGTCGAGCGGATTCGCAAGCACCAGGGCAACGCCCAGGCGATCCTGACCCATGGCAACGCAGGCGCCCTGGCCACGGGAGGCGTCGGCACGGTCCTCGGCGTGATCCGCGCGGCCTTCCTGGAGGGTCTGGTCGAGCAGGTCTATGTCAACGAAACCCGGCCATGGTTGCAAGGTTCGCGGCTGACGGCGTGGGAATTGGCTGGCGAGGGGCTGCCCGTCACGGTCAATGCCGACTCGGCGGGCGCGCATATCCTCAAGACCAAAGGCGTGACCTGGGTGATCGTCGGTGCCGACTGCATTGCGGCCAACGGTGATGTGATCGGCAAGATCGGCACTTATCAATTGGCGGTGTGCGCCATGCACCATGGCGTGCGTTTTATGGTGGTGGCGCCGAGTTCGACCCTGGACCTGATGATGGCCTCCGGCGACGACGTGGCCCTGGAAGAGCGCGCTGCGGGCGAGTTGCTGGACGTCGCCGGGCAGCGTTTTGCTGCGGATGTGAATGCCTTCAATCCGGTGTTTGATGTGACCCCGGCCGACTTGATCGACGTGATCGTGACCGAAAAGGGTGTTGTCGAACGGCCTGACACGGCCAAGCTCGCCAAGTTGATGTGCCGTAAACGCCTGCATTGAGGGCTTTGGTGGTTGTTAGATTGCCATCGGGAGCAAGCTCCCTCCCACATTTGACTGTGTTCACAATTTGAGTGTGGCAGGGGGCTTGCTCCCGATTGGCCTTGAAAGGCCATGGTTTCTTCGGATCTGCCGCGCAAAAACAGCACCACCCCGGCTCTAAGCCCCTCTCGTCGCCCTCAAGCCTGTCATCCGTCAACTTACTATGCTCCATGCCCGTCAGGGGGATAGGTGCGTGGCGGCGATTGTGATAACATCCGGCGGTTTCCAGGGTCGCCCCGAGGGGCTGCCTTTAACGTGCAGATCCGTGTCATAACTCGTTGATTTGTCGTAAGTCGTTGCCAGGCACCATGCCGGCAGCGGCGAGCTTCGTTCGTCCCATATGGATGTGACGAGGTTTCACCCGAAAAAGGAATCAGGCTTCTCATGGGCGAACTGGCCAAAGAAATCCTCCCGGTCAATATCGAAGACGAGCTGAAACAGTCCTACCTCGACTACGCGATGAGCGTAATTGTCGGTCGGGCACTGCCTGATGCGCGCGATGGCTTGAAGCCCGTGCACCGGCGTGTGCTGTTCGCGATGAGCGAGCTGGGTAACGACTGGAACAAGCCGTACAAGAAATCTGCCCGTGTTGTCGGTGACGTGATCGGTAAGTATCACCCTCACGGCGACACTGCGGTGTACGACACCATCGTTCGGATGGCCCAGCCGTTTTCCCTGCGCTACCTGCTGGTAGACGGCCAGGGCAACTTCGGTTCGGTCGACGGCGACAACGCCGCGGCCATGCGATACACCGAAGTCCGCATGACCAAGCTGGCGCACGAGCTGCTGGCCGACCTGCACAAAGAAACCGTGGACTGGGTGCCGAACTACGACGGCACCGAAATGATCCCGGCGGTCATGCCAACCCGTATTCCCAACCTGCTGGTCAACGGCTCCAGCGGTATCGCCGTGGGCATGGCCACCAACATCCCGCCGCACAACCTCGGTGAAGTCATCGACGGTTGCCTGGCCCTCATCGACAACCCCGAGCTGACCGTCGATGAGCTGATGCAATACATCCCGGGCCCGGACTTCCCGACCGCCGCGATCATCAACGGTCGCGCCGGCATCATCGAAGCCTATCGCACCGGCCGTGGCCGCATTTACATGCGCGCCCGCTCGATCATCGAAGACATCGACAAGGTCGGTGGCCGCCAGCAGATCGTCATCACCGAGCTGCCTTACCAGTTGAACAAGGCGCGTCTGATCGAGAAGATCGCCGAGCTGGTCAAGGAGAAGAAGCTCGAAGGCATCACCGAGCTGCGCGACGAGTCCGACAAGGACGGTATGCGCGTCGTGATCGAGCTGCGTCGTGGCGAAGTGCCTGAGGTGATCCTCAACAACCTCTACGCCCAGACCCAGTTGCAAAGCGTGTTCGGTATCAACGTCGTGGCCCTGATCGACGGTCGCCCGCGCATCCTGAACCTCAAGGATCTGCTGGAAGCCTTCGTCCGTCACCGTCGCGAAGTCGTGACCCGCCGCACCGTGTTCGAACTGCGCAAGGCCCGCGAGCGCGGCCACATCCTGGAAGGCCAGGCGGTTGCGCTGTCGAACATCGACCCGGTCATCGCCCTGATCAAGGCTTCGCCGACCCCGTCGGAAGCCAAGGAAGCGCTGATCAAGATGCCGTGGGAATCCAGCGCCGTGGTGGCGATGGTTGAACGCGCCGGCGCCGATTCCTGCCGTCCCGAGACCCTCGACCCGCAATACGGTCTGCGCGACGGCAAGTACTTCCTGTCGCCGGAACAGGCCCAGGCGATCCTCGAACTGCGCCTGCACCGCCTGACCGGTCTGGAGCACGAGAAGCTGCTGGCCGAGTACCAGGAGATCCTCAACCAGATCGGCGAGCTGATCCGCATTCTCAACAGCGCCGTGCGCCTGATGGAAGTGATCCGCGAAGAACTGGAAGTGATCCGCGCCGAATACGGCGACGTGCGCCGCACCGAAATCCTCGATGCGCGTCTCGACCTGACCCTGGGTGACATGATCCCGGAAGAAGAGCGCGTCGTGACCATCTCCCACGGTGGCTATGCCAAGACCCAGCCATTGGCTGCGTACCAGGCCCAGCGTCGTGGCGGTAAAGGCAAATCGGCTACCGGCGTCAAGGATGAGGACTACATCGCTCACCTGCTGGTCGCCAACAGCCACACCACGCTGCTGCTGTTCTCCAGCAAGGGCAAGGTGTACTGGCTGAAAACCTACGAAATCCCGGAAGCCTCCCGTGCCGCCCGTGGGCGTCCGCTGGTCAACCTGCTGCCGCTGGACAGTGATGAGTACATCACCACCATGCTGCCGGTCGATGAATACACCGAAGGTCACTTCATCTTCATGGCCACCGCCAAGGGCACCGTGAAGAAGACCCCGCTGGAATCCTTCAGCCGTCAACGCAGCGTGGGCCTGATCGCCCTGGAGCTGGATGAAGGCGACGTGTTGATCTCCGCAGCCATCACCGATGGCGAGCGTGAAGTCATGCTGTTCTCCGATGGCGGCAAAGTGACGCGCTTCAAAGAATCCGACGTGCGTGCCATGGGCCGTACCGCCCGCGGTGTGCGTGGGATGCGCCTGCCGGAAGGGCAGAAGCTGATTTCCATGTTGATCCCGGAAGAAGGCAGCCAGATCCTCACCGCTTCGGCGCGTGGTTATGGCAAGCGCACCGCCATCAGCGAGTTCCCGGAGTACAAGCGTGGCGGCCAGGGCGTTATCGCCATGGTCAGCAACGACCGCAACGGCCGTCTGGTCGGCGCGGTACAGGTGCTCGATGGCGAGGAGATCATGCTGATTTCCGACCAGGGCACCCTGGTGCGTACCCGTGTCGCCGAAGTATCGAGCCTGGGCCGTAACACCCAGGGCGTGACGCTGATCAAGCTGGCCAACGACGAAACGCTGGTTGGCTTGGAACGCGTCCAGGAACCGTCGGAAGTCGAAGGCGAAGAGCTGGAAGGCGAGGCATTTGACGGCGAGGTGATCGCAACCGGCGATGACAGCGTCGACGAGCCGACCCTCGACGCTGCCGCAGACGAAGAAGAACCGCAGGAATAAGCGGACAAACAGGGGGGCGGATGAAGATTCGCCCCTTGTTGTTTGTCACCTTTGAAATATCAATGCTCCCCCTGTAGGAGCGGGCTTGCCCGCGAAAAACGCAAGATCACCGCGTTTATCCAGGATGCACGCGTTATCGTTGACGTTTTTCGCGGGCAAGCCCGCTCCTACAGGCAGCGTTAGCAGTTAATATTCGATTTATTGCACCACCCCCACCAGATCAGAGTGAGATTGGATGTGAGCAAGAGAGCCTATAACTTCTGTGCCGGTCCCGCGGCGCTTCCTGAAGCAGTCCTGCAGCGCGCGCAGGGTGAACTCCTCGATTGGCATGGAAAAGGCCTCTCTGTGATGGAAATGAGCCATCGCAGTGATGAGTTCGTGTCCATCGCCACCAAGGCCGAGCAGGACCTGCGCGACTTGCTGGACATTCCCTCCGACTACAAAGTGCTGTTCCTGCAGGGCGGCGCGAGCCAGCAGTTCGCCCAGGTGCCGCTGAACCTGCTGCCCGAAGACGGCACGGCCGATTACATCGATACCGGTATCTGGTCGCAGAAAGCCATCGAAGAAGCTGCGCGCTACGGCAACGTCAACGTCGCCGGTACCGCCAAGCCTTACGATTACTTCGCGATTCCAGGTCAGAACGAGTGGAAGCTGTCGAAGGACGCGGCCTACGTACACTACGTGGCCAACGAAACCATCGGCGGCCTGGAATTCGACTGGGTGCCGCAAGTGGGTGACGTGCCGCTGGTGTGCGACATGTCCTCGGACATTCTCTCGCGGCCGATCGATGTGTCCAAGTACGGCATGATCTACGCCGGCGCGCAGAAGAACATCGGCCCGAGCGGCATCCTAGTCAACATCGTCCGTGAAGACCTGCTCGGTCGCGCCCGCTCGCTGTGCCCGACCATGCTCAACTACAAGGTCGCGGCCGACAACGGCTCGATGTACAACACGCCGCCGGCGTTTGCCTGGTACCTCTCGGGCCTGGTGTTCGAGTGGCTCAAAGAGCAGGGCGGCGTTGCCGCCATGGGCAAGCTCAACGAAGTGAAGAAGCGCACCCTGTACGACTTCATCGACGCCAGCGGTTTGTACAGCAACCCGATCAACCTGACCGACCGCTCGTGGATGAACGTTCCGTTCCGCCTGGCCGACGACCGTCTGGACAAGCCGTTCCTGGCCGGTGCCGAGGCGCGCGGCCTGCTGAACCTCAAGGGTCACCGTTCGGTGGGCGGCATGCGCGCCTCCATCTATAACGCTGTCGATATCAATGCCATCAACGCGTTGGTGGCCTACATGGCAGAGTTCGAAAAGGAACACGGCTAATGTCTGAGCAAGAACTCAAGGCCCTGCGTGTACGCATTGACAGCCTGGACGAGAAAGTCCTGGAGCTGATCAGCGAGCGCGCGCGCTGTGCCCAGGAAGTGGCGCGGGTGAAGATGGCGTCCCTGGCGGAAGGCGAAGTGCCGGTGTTCTACCGTCCGGAACGTGAAGCCCAGGTGCTCAAGCGCGTGATGGAGCGCAACAAGGGGCCGTTGGGTAACGAAGAGATGGCGCGGTTGTTCCGTGAAATCATGTCTTCCTGCCTGGCGCTCGAGCAGCCGCTGAAAGTGGCTTACCTCGGCCCGGAAGGCACCTTCACCCAGGCGGCGGCGATGAAGCACTTCGGCCACGCGGTGATCAGCAAGCCGATGGCAGCGATCGACGAAGTGTTCCGTGAAGTGGCGGCCGGCGCGGTGAATTTTGGCGTGGTGCCGGTGGAAAACTCCACCGAAGGCGCGGTCAACCACACCCTGGACAGCTTCCTTGAGCACGACATGGTGATCTGCGGCGAAGTCGAGCTGCGCATCCACCACCATTTGCTGGTGGGTGAAAACACCAAGACCGACAGCATCAGCCGCATCTACTCCCACGCCCAGTCCCTGGCCCAGTGCCGCAAGTGGCTGGATGCCCATTACCCGAATGTCGAGCGCGTGGCGGTGTCCAGCAACGCCGAAGCGGCCAAGCGGGTCAAGGGCGAGTGGAACTCGGCGGCGATTGCCGGCGATATGGCGGCGGGCCTGTACGGCCTGACGCGCCTGGCCGAAAAAATCGAAGACCGCCCGGACAACTCCACGCGCTTTTTGATGATCGGCAGCCAGGAAGTGCCGCCGACTGGCGACGACAAGACCTCGATTATCGTCTCCATGAGCAACAAGCCCGGCGCGCTGCATGAACTGCTGGTGCCGTTCCACGACAACGGGATTGACCTGACGCGCATCGAGACTCGTCCTTCGCGCAGCGGTAAATGGACCTACGTGTTTTTTATCGACTTCATCGGCCATCACCGCGATCCGCTGGTCAAAAGCGTGCTCGAGAAAATCAGTCAGGAAGCCGTGGCACTCAAGGTGCTGGGCTCTTACCCGAAAGCGGTTTTGTGAGGCGTTAACATGAGTGGCAACTTCCTCGCCCTGGCGCAGCCGGGCGTGCAACAACTGTCGCCTTACGTTCCAGGCAAGCCTGTGGACGAGCTGGCGCGTGAGTTGAACCTGGACCCGGCGAAGATCGTCAAGCTGGCCAGTAACGAGAACCCTCTGGGTCCAAGCCCCAAGGTGCTGGCGGCGATTCGTGAAGAACTGGCCGAGCTGACCCGTTATCCGGATGGCAACGGTTTTGCCCTCAAGTCCCTGCTGGCGCAGAAGTGCGGGGTCGAGCTGAATCAGGTGACCCTGGGCAACGGCTCCAACGACATTCTTGAACTGGTCGGTCGTGCCTATCTGGCGCCCGGCCTGAACGCCGTGTTCAGCGAGCATGCGTTTGCGGTCTACCCGATCGTCACCCAGGCCGTCGGTGCCGATGCGCGGGTGATTCCGGCCAAGGACTGGGGTCACGACCTGCCGGCCATGCTGGCGGCGATCGATGCACAGACCCGCGTCGTGTTTATCGCCAACCCGAACAACCCGACCGGCACCTGGTTCGATGCGCAGGCACTGAACGACTTCCTACAGGATGTGCCGGAACATGTGCTGGTGGTGCTGGACGAGGCCTACATCGAGTACGCCGAAGGCAGCGACCTGCCCGACGGCCTGGATTTCCTCGCGGCCTACCCGAACCTGCTGGTCTCGCGCACATTCTCCAAGGCTTATGGCCTGGCGTCGCTGCGCGTCGGCTACGGCCTGTCGACGGCGGTGGTGGCCGATGTGCTCAACCGTGTGCGTCAGCCGTTCAACGTCAACAGCCTCGCCCTGGCGGCGGCCTGCGCAGCGTTGCAGGATGCCGAGTACCTGGAAGAAGGGCGTCGCATCAACGAAAGCGGCATGCTGCAGTTGCAGGCAGGCTTTCGTGAGCTGGGCCTGGGCTGGATTCCGTCCAAGGGCAACTTCATCTGCGTCGATCTCGGCCAAGTGGCGGCCCCGGTGTTCCAGGGCTTGCTGCGCGAAGGCGTGATCGTGCGTCCGGTGGCCAACTACGGCATGCCGAACCACCTGCGCATCACCGTCGGTCTGCCGGCTGAGAACAGCCGCTTCCTGGAGGCGCTGGCCAAGGTTCTGGCCCGTGGTTGATGTCACTGCATTGCAACCTGCTGTGCCTATGATCGGTCGCCTGGTGGTGGTCGGTCTGGGGTTGATCGGTGGTTCCTTCGCCAAGGGCCTGCGCGAGAGCGGGTTGTGTGGCGAAGTGGTCGGCGTGGACCTGGACCCGCAATCGTGCAAGTTGGCGGTTGAGCTGGGTGTCGTCGATCGCTGTGAAACCGACCTGGCGCTCGCATGCCAGGGCGCCGATGTGATCCAGCTCGCCGTGCCGATCCTGGCCATGGAGAAGTTGCTGACGGTGCTGGCCGGCATGGACCTCGGCCAGGCGATCCTCACGGACGTCGGTAGCGCCAAGGGCAATGTGGTGCGTGCGGCGCAGCAGGCCTTTGGCGGCATGCCCGCGCGTTTTGTGCCGGGCCATCCGATTGCCGGTTCCGAGCAGAGCGGGGTGGAAGCGTCCAATGCGCAGTTGTTCCGTCGGCATAAAGTGATTCTGACGCCGCTGGCGCAAACCGATCCGGCGGCCTTGGCCGTGGTCGATCGTCTGTGGCGCGAGCTGGGCGCGGATGTCGAGCATATGCAGGTCGAGCGCCACGACGAAGTGCTGGCGGCGACCAGTCATCTGCCCCATCTGCTGGCGTTCGGATTGGTGGATTCGTTGGCCAAACGCAACGAAAACCTCGAGATTTTCCGCTATGCCGCCGGTGGCTTTCGCGATTTCACGCGGATCGCCGGCAGCGACCCGGTGATGTGGCACGACATCTTCCTCGCCAACCGCGAGGCCGTGTTGCGCACTCTGGACACCTTCCGCAGCGACCTTGACGCCTTGCGCGACGCGGTCGATGCCGGGGATGGCCACCAATTATTGGGCGTGTTTACCCGTGCGCGGGTGGCGCGTGAACATTTCAGCAAGATCCTGGCACGCCGGGCCTACATGGAAACCGCAGTGAACGCCGACGACCTGACTTTCCTCGCCAACCCGGGCGGCCGCTTGAGCGGGCGTATTCGGGTGCCGGGCGACAAGTCGATCTCCCATCGGTCGATCATGCTCGGTTCGTTGGCCGAGGGCGTGACCGAAGTCGAAGGTTTCCTTGAGGGTGAAGATGCCCTGGCGACCTTGCAGGCGTTTCGCGACATGGGCGTGGTGATCGAGGGGCCGCACCACGGGCGCGTGACCATTCATGGTGTCGGGCTTCATGGTTTGAAGCCGGCGCCGGGGCCGATTTATCTCGGTAACTCCGGCACCTCCATGCGTCTGCTGTCCGGTTTGCTCGCCGCACAGGCCTTCGACAGCGTGCTGACCGGTGATGCTTCGTTGTCCAAGCGCCCGATGAACCGCGTGGCCGAGCCGCTGCGGAAGATGGGCGCGGTGATCGAAACCGGGCCGGAAGGGCGCCCACCGCTGACCATCCGTGGCGGCCAGAAGTTGAAAGGCCTGACGTATGTGCTGCCGATGGCCAGTGCGCAGGTTAAATCCTGCCTGCTGCTGGCGGGCCTGTATGCCGAGGGCAAGACGTCCGTCACCGAGCCGGCACCGACCCGTGACCATACCGAGCGCATGCTGCGCGGTTTTGGTTATCCGGTAGAGGTCGTGGGCGCAACGGCAACGGTCGAGTCGGGCCATGCGCTGGTCGCCACCCATATTGAAGTACCGGGGGATATTTCCTCGTCGGCGTTTTTCCTGGTGGCGGCGTCAATCGCCGAAGGCTCCGAACTGTTGCTGGAGCATGTCGGCATCAATCCGACGCGCACCGGGGTGATCGATATCCTGCGGCTGATGGGCGCGGATATCCGCCTGGAAAACCCGCGCGAAGTGGGCGGCGAACCGGTGGCCGACCTGCGGGTGCGGGCGGCTGCGTTGAAAGGGATCGAGATCCCCGAAGCGCTGGTGCCGTTGGCAATCGATGAATTTCCTGTGCTGTTTGTGGCTGCTGCCTGCGCTGAAGGGCGAACCGTCCTGCGCGGTGCTCAAGAATTGCGGGTCAAGGAGTCCGACCGTATCCAGGTCATGGCCGACGGTCTGCTCGCCCTTGGCGTGAAGTGTGAACCCACCCCCGATGGGATTATCATTGACGGTGGCCTGATGGGCGGTGGCGAAGTGCATGCCCATGGCGATCACCGGATCGCCATGGCGTTCAGCGTGGCTTCGCTGCGGGCAACGGCGCCGATTCGTATCCGTGACTGCGCCAATGTTGCTACGTCTTTTCCGAACTTTCTTACACTGTGTGCCCAAGTCGGCATCCGTGTTGCCCAAGAGGCTCAATTGTGAATATCAAAGCACCGGTGATTACCATCGACGGGCCAAGCGGCTCGGGCAAAGGCACGATCGCCGGCATCCTGGCCAAGCGCCTGGGCTGGTGCCTGCTGGATTCCGGCGCGCTGTACCGCCTGCTGGCATTTGCCGCCCGCAACCACGGCGTCGACCTCACCAACGAAGAATCCCTGAAGCTGCTGGCGGCGCACCTTGATGTGCAGTTCGTCGCTGCGACGGAAGGTCATCCCCAGCGCATCATCCTGGAAGGGGACGATGTGACCGATGACCTGCGTAACGAACAAGTCGGTTCCTGGGCCTCCCAGGTTGCCGCGCTGCCGGCCGTGCGTGATGCGCTGCTGCAGCGCCAGCGGGCGTTTCAGGAACCGCCGGGCCTGGTAGCCGATGGCCGCGACATGGGCACGGTGGTATTTCCCGAGGCGCCGCTGAAGATTTTCCTGACCGCCAGTGCCGAGGAGCGGGCGCGTCGCCGCT
Source organism: Pseudomonas sp. K8 (assembly GCF_014889455.1). Classification (NCBI taxonomy): domain Bacteria; kingdom Pseudomonadati; phylum Pseudomonadota; class Gammaproteobacteria; order Pseudomonadales; family Pseudomonadaceae; genus Pseudomonas; species Pseudomonas sp. K8. The sequence continues at coordinate 11,712 of NZ_VJWO01000041.1, read as the reverse complement.
ACTTGCAGTTGAAGGGCAAAGTGGATGGTGTTAGTCTGTCGAGTCTGCTAGATGAGATCCGTGCACGCGACGAGCGTGATACCCAGCGCGCAGTAGCCCCGCTCAAGCCGGCGGCTGATGCCATACAGCTGGATTCCACGGAGTTGTCCATCGAGCAGGTGCTGGAACGCATCTTGAGTGAAATCGCTATTCGCGATATCGCCGGGTGACCAAGAAGTCTGCAGGGGACCAGTCATAGTCCTGCGGTGCTTCTTTTAATTGAAACTAACCCACACCGTCTGGGGCGTGGAGATGGGCGTATTCTTCGCCCTTATCAACAGGAATTAAAATGAGCGAAAGCTTTGCGGAACTCTTTGAAGAAAGCCTAAAAACCCTGAACCTTCAGGCAGGCTCCATCATCACCGGTGTTATCGTTGATATCGATTACCAAGCTCGCTGGGTAACCGTTCACGCTGGTCTGAAGTCTGAAGCACTCATCCCGCTTGAGCAGTTCTACAACGACGCTGGCGATCTGACTATCAATGTCGGTGACGAAGTTCACGTTGCTCTGGACTCGGTTGAAGACGGTTTCGGTGAAACCAAGCTGTCCCGTGAAAAAGCCAAGCGCGCTGAATGCTGGATTGTTCTCGAAGCAGCCTTCGCAGCTGAAGAAGTGGTCAAGGGCGTTATCAACGGTAAGGTTAAAGGCGGCTTCACTGTCGACGTTAACGGCATCCGTGCGTTCCTGCCAGGTTCTTTGGTCGACGTCCGTCCAGTGCGCGACACCACGCACCTGGAAGGCAAGGAACTCGAATTCAAGGTCATCAAGCTCGATCAGAAACGCAACAACGTTGTCGTTTCCCGTCGCAGCGTCCTGGAAGCAGAGAACTCCGCCGAGCGTGAAGCTCTGCTGGAATCCCTGCAGGAAGGCCAACAAGTCAAAGGTATCGTCAAGAACCTCACCGATTACGGCGCATTCGTCGATCTGGGTGGCGTCGATGGCCTGCTGCACATTACCGACATGGCTTGGAAGCGTATCAAGCATCCTTCCGAAATCGTCAACGTTGGCGACGAGATCGATGTCAAGGTTCTGAAATACGATCGCGAACGCAACCGTGTTTCCCTGGGCCTGAAGCAACTGGGTGAAGATCCATGGGTCGCTATCAAAGCCCGTTACCCAGAAAGCACCCGCGTGACCGCGCGTGTTACCAACCTGACCGACTACGGCTGCTTCGCTGAGCTGGAAGAAGGCGTTGAAGGCCTGGTACACGTTTCCGAAATGGACTGGACCAACAAAAACATCCACCCTTCGAAAGTCGTACAAGTCGGCGACGAAGTGGAAGTTATGGTTCTGGACATCGACGAAGAGCGTCGTCGTATCTCCCTGGGCATCAAGCAGTGCAAATCTAACCCATGGGAAGATTTCTCTGGCCAGTTCAACAAGGGCGATAAAATCTCCGGCACCATCAAGTCGATCACCGATTTCGGTATCTTCATTGGTCTGGACGGCGGCATCGACGGCCTGGTTCACCTGTCCGACATCTCCTGGAACGAAGTGGGCGAAGAAGCTGTTCGTCGCTTCAAGAAGGGCGACGAGCTGGACACCGTTATCCTGTCGGTTGACCCAGAGCGCGAGCGCATCTCCCTGGGCATCAAGCAACTGGAAAGCGATCCGTTCTCCGAGTACGTTCAAGAGAACGACAAAGGCGCAATCGTTAAAGGCATCGTGAAAGAAGTTGACGCTAAAGGCGCCATCATCACCCTGGCCGACGATATCGAAGCGACTCTGAAAGCCTCCGAAATCAGCCGTGACCGCGTTGAAGACGCGCGCAACGTTCTGAAAGAAGGCGAAGAAGTAGAAGCCAAGATCATCAGCGTTGACCGCAAGAGCCGCGTAATCCAGCTCTCCATCAAGTCGAAAGACGATGCTGAAGAGAAAGAAGCCATCCAGAGCCTGCGCGACAAGCCAGCTACCTCTGAGCCTTCTGCTGGTCCTACCACTCTGGGCGACCTGCTGCGTGCACAAATGGAAAAACAGAACTGAGTTCTGTCAGACCATAGAAAAAGGGCGACTTCGGTCGCCCTTTTTTGTGCCTGAAATTTGTTGAATCAACAACTTAGAACCACGTAGAGCTGATCGGTGTCAGAACTGATTATAGTCTTTGGATAAGCTATTCCCGTGCTGCTGATTCAGTAAGGATTTTCAATGAACAGGCTCATCTTAGTGTTCGCAATGGCCATGCTTGCAGGTTGCGCCGCCACCAATGCCAAGACTCACGCACGGCATGGCGTCAGTGGCATCGAGATCGACTGCTCAGGCTTGGGCTCCAACTGGGAGAAGTGTGAGAAGCGCGCGGCTCGAGAGTGCAAGATGCAGGGGTACAAGGTCGTCACAAGGTCCAGTGACGCCAAGGACGAGGAAGGGGATTACTTGTTCGGCTGGAACCCGGCAGGCGCCGTTACCCGCACGATGCTGGTGATCTGCAACTGAGCGCGTAAGCGCTTGATAGTGAAGTCGATCTGGCGTGTAGATAAGTTATTGGATGGGCTGTTCAAATTCATCAAGTCATGCTAAAACCTTTGAAGCGCTTTTCCTAGCTGCTTGAAAAAGAAGGGAAAAATATGACGAAGTCGGAGTTGATCGAACGAATTGTCACCCATCAAGGGCTGCTCTCATCCAAGGATGTGGAGCTGGCCATCAAGACCATGCTTGAACAAATGTCCCAATGTCTGGCGACCGGCGATCGGATTGAGATTCGAGGGTTTGGCAGCTTCTCGCTACACTACCGCGCCCCGCGCGTAGGCCGTAACCCTAAGACCGGGCAATCCGTCAGCCTGGACGGCAAGTTCGTGCCTCACTTCAAGCCGGGCAAGGAATTGCGTGATCGAGTGAACGAAGACGAAGAAGAAAACGTCTGAGTGTCTTTAGGGTAGGAGAAGATTATGCGTGGGATTAAGCGCGCCGTGGTGTTGCTGACAGTGCTGGTGGTCGCACTGGTGGTTATAGCGTTTGTGCTCGAAAACCAGCAGGGCGTGTCTCTCTCGTTCCTTGGCCTGGCGACCGGGCAGATGCCGGTGTCGGTGTTCGTGACCGTGGCGTTGATTGTCGGCATGCTGATAGGGCCGTTGTTAGGCATATTGGTGCGCAGTCGGCGTCATAAGTCGACTCCTGCAGGGCGTGCCTAGGGAGCTCTCTCCCGTTCCACAAAAATCACATGCATGCTGAGACAACCACTCGTCAGAAAACTGCCCTAAAATAGCCCGTCAATTTCAGCGCCGCCTTGTAATGATGCGGCCGCCCTCAAGTAAAAAATCCGCGGATTCATTGGGTTTCAGCTCGTAGATTCGGAAAATCCTTTCTGTTTTCACTCTCCTTGGACGTGCTGCATCAGGGCTACCCCTACACCTGTAGGAAAAGCCTACCGCTCATGTCAAGACTTGTAATATGTCAGAGAGATGGCAAAATGAAATCTGTTCTCGATAACAGGCATTTTGTGCGCTCGAAATTTGGCAGAGACGCTGGGTTTTGACGGTCATCTAATTAGAATAAAAAAGACACAATTTGGTCTGCATAACGAGCCCGCAGTTTCTTTTTGAAGGCAGGTTTTTGTTGTGAGTAGTAGTTTCCGTGCCCCCACAGTACGTTCTTCCGGCGAAATAGATCTCGTCGAGCTTTTGAAATCTGTCTGGCATCAAAAAAAGCTACTGCTTCTAGTAACACTGGCAGTTGGCTTGATTGCGGCGTGTTATGCGTTTCTGGCAACTCCACAATACCAGGTCAGTGTGGTGTTGCGTCCTGCGGCCATCAATGATTTGGATGCACTGAATCGCTCTGAGGTTTACCAACTGCCACCGGCCAATGCGCTTCTCAAGATTGGCGCGGCGCTGGAATCTTACGATACTCGCTTAGCTTTCTTTAGGGCCAACCAGAATCTATTCGAAAGGTTTGTTCGTCCGGGAGAGACACTGGAGCAGAGTTTTGAGGCGTTCAATCGCAATTCCATTCATTTGATTTTGCCGGATTCAGATAAAAAATATACACTGAGCAATTATGTCAAGCTTGAAATGACTTATCCAAGAGGTATCGATGGCGTTGCCATTCTGAATGGTTTGGTTGACTACGCCATTGGCCGTGAGCGTGAGCAGATCAGTGCGGATGTGAGTGTAATCGTCCAAAACCGGCTCAATGAACTCAAAGGAAAACTCGATTCGGCGCGCTCGAACTACAACGTTGAGAAAGAAGCCAAAATTGCTTCTCTGCGCGAAGTCGACTCATTAAGGCGTGCGCAGTTACAGGACGAGTTGGCGGCCTTACGTTCGCAATTGAAAGCGTTGCGCAGCGATCGTATTTCTCAACTGAATGAAGCTGTCGGAATCGCCAGAACCTTAGGTATCCAAAAACCGGCTACGCCGTCTTCATTCGGTGATTCTGACAGTGCGGGCGCTGGCAGCTTGATTCGCACCGAAGTAAATAATCAGCAAATCCCTCTTTATTTTATGGGCGTGGAGGCGCTTAAGGCTGAGCTTGCCGCGTTGGGGCAGCGTAGGTCGGATGACTTCACCGATCCTCGCGTCGCCCAGATCGCGAAGGAACTTCAGTTGCTGGCGGCCAACCGCGAAATTGAAGTGCTGAGCGCACGGAAAAATGAGGATGTTTTTCTCGCCGGTGTTCAGCCGTTGCGTGCAGAGATGACCCGTTTGAGGCACTTGAATACTGATATGGCGGACATCAAATTAGTCACTATCGATCAGCAGGCCCTCGAGCCGCTAGCGCCGGCTAACCCAAATCGTCTACTTATCGTGGTGCTTGGTTTGTTTGGAGGGGCTGTATTGGCGGTTTTCATCGCGCTCATCAGGCATATGGTTCTCGTCGGCGGCGCCTCTACCACCGGTAGCACCCCGACCGTGCTCTCTCGTGCGCTTAGCGATGCTAAGTCGATCAGTGGTGCTCAACCTTAGCTGTCCAAAAGTAGCTGAGCGGCGTTGTGTGATTGATCGTACCTGTCTTTATTCGAATGGCTTTTATCGCTCTCGATCCCCAGGGCACCGCTATCTGGCGTGTGCCCGCTTGTCTGTGAAATTTTTGGTAAGTCTGAGTATTGAATCTAAGCCCGCAGCCATAAGCGACGCTGAACCTTTCGGCTTTCGAATTGGTTTTAACGCGGCTATGCAGCTCTGAAAAAGATTTGTATATGTGGTAAAAACTTGCCGCGGACCCTCCCAGCTCGGGAGGGCGCAGGTGTTAGGATTGATTGCTTTTATCGAGTGGTATCATCCAAAAGCTGAAGAAGGTCGCGCAGGGCGGTGGTCCATTGTCGTGTTGCGCGCTCATTTGACGCGAAACTGTTTCATAGCGGCATGATCCAGCTAGGAAGAGTCGCTGTATCAAACGAATATGATGTGCCAGTCCGTGGCTTGCTGGAAAGGCATGAATGTTGGTGTGGATTTTTTCGGCTGATTAACTGATTGAGGGTGGTTCGTGATAGGTCATGGCATTTCGGTGTCGTGTTTGAACCAACGTTACGCGTTGAGCTCTACCAAGAGCTCGAGCTGCGAACGGAATTCCGAAATGTATCGAATCAAAAAAGAGAACGATATTTTTTGTGTGAAAGAACACGTCGAGATCGATGCTTAAAACGGCTATTGTACTTAGTTTGACGCACGTGAGGCGATTCGATGACCGTCCTGTCGAATTTATAGATGCTTATAAATCCGTCGATCGGCATAAGCAGCGTGAGTAGGTGATATAGGCCAACGGCTCTGAAAGGCGCGGTCTACGAATTAATCATTAATTGAGAGCAAAAAAGCCTTTTTTATGCGCGTGCATTTTTTGAGCCTCAGGCAAAGGCGTAAAAAATGGTGTGTACTTCAGACCTTCCAAAGGGGGACCGCGTTAACGACCAAGCGAGGCCAGATGAGGCTGATCGCGAAAAGCCATCATGATAAGGTGCTTCCCCCTAGTTCATAATTTTTCCAGAGTCAAATGCGAAAGCTTTAATGACGAATGAGCGCTTCTAGCGCTGTTTGAGTTTAAGGAGAGTGTTTTGAAAATATTAGTGACCGGTGGCGCTGGTTTCATTGGTTCGGCAGTTGTCCGCCATATCATCGCCAATACCAAGGATTCGGTGGTCAATCTCGATAAACTGACCTATGCTGGCAACCTAGAGTCACTGGGAGAAATCGCCACGAGTAGCCGATATAGCTTTGAGCGCGTTGATATTTGCGATGCCGACCAACTCAAGCGAGTGTTTGAAAAGCATCAGCCGGATGCAGTCATGCACCTTGCTGCAGAATCCCATGTGGACCGCTCGATCAGTGGCCCATCGGATTTTATTCAGACTAATATCGTCGGTACCTACACTCTCCTTGAAGCGGTACGTCATTACTGGATGGGTCTGAATCCTGACGCCAAACAGCGCTTTCGTTTCCATCATATCTCCACTGATGAGGTATATGGTGACCTTGATGGTCCGGAAGACCTGTTTACCGAGCAGACGCCTTACCAGCCCAGCTCTCCTTATTCGGCCAGCAAAGCAGGTTCCGACCACTTGGTTCGGGCGTGGGCTCGAACCTATGGTTTACCGGCAATCATAACGAACTGCTCGAATAACTACGGTCCGTGCCACTTCCCTGAAAAGCTGATACCCCTGGTCATCTTGAATGCACTCGAAGGCAAGCCCCTGCCTATTTATGGCAAGGGTGATCAGGTTCGTGACTGGTTGTACGTGGAAGACCATGCCCGCGCTCTTTATAAAGTGGTGACTGAGGGCGAAATCGGCGAGGCCTACAATATTGGCGGTCACAACGAGAAGAAGAATCTCGAAGTGGTACACACCGTGTGCGCCCTGTTGGATGAGCTTTGCCCTGAGTCGTCTCATCGTCCGCACGCGCAGCTGATTACTTACGTTCAGGATCGTCCAGGACACGACCGGCGCTATGCGATCGACGCAAGCAAAATTCAGCGTGAGCTGGGCTGGAAGCCCGAGGAGACATTCGATTCGGGTATTCGCAAAACGGTTGAGTGGTATCTGCACAATCAAGCTTGGGTAGAGAACGTGAAAAGCGGTAACTACCAGCAATGGATCGAAAAAAACTATACCGAGCGTAAAGCCTGACATGAAAGTTTTGCTGCTAGGTAAAAATGGCCAGGTGGGTTGGGAGCTTCAACGTTCCCTTGCGACGTTGGGCACTGTCGTCGCGCTTGATCGCAACGTGAGCAATAGTCTGTACGGCGACCTTGCCAGTGACCAGTCCTTGCGCGCCACCATCCAGCAAATAGCTCCGGACATAATCGTCAATGCAGCCGCTTATACTGCTGTGGACAAGGCTGAGTCCGATAAAGATCTTGCGTTGCAAATCAATGCGACGGCGGTGGCGGCAATCGCTGAAGAGGCGAACAAGCTCGGGTGCTGGTTTGTGCATTTTTCCACGGATTATGTATTTGACGGCGAAGGCGACACGCCATGGCAGGAGAACGACGCGGTCTCTCCAGTCAATTATTACGGCACTACGAAACTGATGGGCGAGCAAGCCATTGCAGCCTCAGGCTGCATGTACCTGATTTTTCGTACAAGCTGGGTTTACGGTGTAAAAGGCAATAATTTTGCCAAGACGATGCTGCGCCTTGCTGTGGATCGCGAAGAACTTAACGTCATTGCGGACCAGATTGGCGCGCCTACTGGCGCGGATCTTATCGCCGATGTATGCGCAGTTGCTGTCAGGAAGGCACTGATAGATCCATCTGTAGCTGGGGTTTATCATTTGGCGGCCGGAGGGTTTACCTCTTGGCACGAGTACGCCCAGGTGGTCATCGATTACGGCAAATCTATGGCACTGCCGATGCAGGTAAAGGTTGTAAACCCTATTCCAACATCGCGGTTCCCAACGCCTGCCCGTCGACCATTGAATTCACGGCTCAATACCGAGAAACTGCGTCAGACTTTTTCCATCCACCTGCCTGAATGGCGCGGTGGTGTGACTCGGATGTTAAAGGAAGTTTTAGAGAAATGACGGTTATTAAACGCAAAGGCATTATCCTGGCAGGCGGTTCCGGTACGCGCCTGCACCCCTTGACGTTGGGCGTGTCCAAACAGATGTTGCCCATCTTTGACAAGCCGATGATTTTTTACCCGCTGTCCGTTCTGATGCTAGCTGGCATGCGTGAAATCCTGATTATTTCTACTCCAGAAGACCTGCCGTGCTTCAAAAAATTGCTGGGCGACGGTAGCCAATACGGTATCGAACTCACCTATGCAGAACAGCCGAGCCCGGACGGATTGGCACAAGCTTTCATCATCGGCGAAGAGTTTATTGGTAATAATCCTTGCTGTCTGATTCTGGGCGACAACATTTTCTATGGCCAGCATTTCTCCGATAATCTTCGCTCTGCGATGTCTCAAAGTTCCGGCGCGACAGTGTTTGGTTATCATGTTTCGGACCCTGAGCGTTTTGGGGTGGTTGAATTTGACCACAGCGGCCGCGCGCTCAGCATCGAGGAAAAGCCAGCACTGCCTAAGTCAAACTATGCAGTTACAGGTTTGTATTTCTACGATAACCGTGTTGTTGAAATTGCAAAGAACATCAAGCCTTCACCGCGTGGTGAGCTCGAGATTACAGATGTAAACAAGGCTTACCTGGACGACAAATCATTAACGGTGGAAATGTTAGGTCGAGGCTTCGCCTGGCTTGACACAGGTACTCACGAGTCGTTGCTTGAAGCGAGCCACTTCGTTCATACCATCGAACACCGTCAGGGGCTTAAAGTAGCTTGCCTTGAAGAAATCGCCTTCAGCAGCGGTTGGATCTCGCCAGAGCAACTTAGTGAACAAGCTGAGAAACTCAAAAAAACAGGGTACGGGCAGTACCTGCAGAAGCTACTTAAAGAGGCTTGTGATAAATGAAATTGATCCAAACCTCGATTCCGGACGTCGTGATAATTGAACCTGGTGTTCACACTGATGAACGCGGCTGGTTCATGGAAAGTTTCAATCAAGCGAAATTTGATGCGGCTCTGAAGAATCTCGGCCTGTCTGCCCCGAATGTGTTCGTACAAGATAATCACTCTTATTCCGCTAAAGGGGTTTTACGTGGACTTCATTTTCAACGTGCGCCACACGCACAAGGAAAATTGGTCCGCGTTGTAAGGGGAGCGGTTTTTGATGTTGCAGTTGATATCCGCCCCGGTTCACCAACCTATCTGCAATGGGTTGGCGTTGAATTAAACACAGTTAACAATCTAATGCTGTGGATTCCTGAAGGCTTTGCTCACGGATTCGTTGCGTTAGAAGATGATACGCACTTCCTTTATAAGACCACTGATTACTACGATAAAGAGTCTGAGGGAGCGCTTCATTGGAATGATCCGCGACTTTCTATCGAATGGCCAGGAGCTGAAGATTACATTGTCAGTGCTAAAGACGATGAAGCCCTCGGTGTCGAAAGCTTATCGGTAGCTGTAGAATGAGTTTGATAAATTTTTTAGATATCAAGAAATTGGGTGATGATCGTGGCCACCTTATTGTGCTTGAGAATAACAAAAATATCCCATTCGCTATAAGGCGTGTCTATTATTTGGCCGATACGCAAATCGGTGTGCCTCGTGGGTTTCACGCTCATAAGGAACTCACCCAAGTCGCTGTCTGTGTTTCAGGACGTTGCCTGATGAAAATGGACGATGGGGTAAATAAAGAAGAAGTTTGGTTGGATTCATCTGAAAAAGCTATTTTCATTGATAAAATGATTTGGCACGAAATGCATGAGTTTAGCGTGGATTGTGTATTGTTAGTGTTAGCCAGTGATTATTACGACGAACAGGACTATATTCGGAATTACGACGCATTTTTGGAGCTGACAAAGCATGCCTAAAATTCATCCACTCGCCGATGTGAAAAGCACAAGCATCGGAAAAGACACTCGGGTGTGGCAGTTTGCAGTGATTTTTGACGGTGCGGTCATTGGTGAAAACTGCAACGTTTGTGCGCATACGCTGATAGAAAACGGTGTATCGGTAGGCAACAATGTAACGATAAAGTCGGGCGTATTTCTCTGGGAAGGAACGGTAGTTGCTGATGGCGTGTTCATCGGACCCAACGCCACATTTACGAATGACGCTTTGCCCCGTTCCAAAGTTTACCCGGAGATTTTTTCAGGGATTACTATCAAGCGAGGTGCCAGCATCGGTGCCAACGCGACGATCTTGCCAGGAGTGACTATTGGCGAGTACGCGATGGTAGGTGCGGGCGCTGTAGTCGTTTCCGATATTCCTGATCATGCAGTCGTTGTTGGTAATCCAGCTAAAGTTATTAGGTACTTAGCCAAATGATAAATTTTCTCGATTTGAAGTCAATCAATCACATGTGCCGCCAGGAACTGATTGACGCGTGTACCCGAGTCATCGATTCCGGTTGGTATATAGGCGGAAGCGAACTGCAGCAGTTTGAACAGAGCTATGCTGAGTATTGCGGAGCGAAGCATTGTATTGGCGTTGCAAACGGGCTTGACGCTCTGGTACTGGTCATCCGGGCATGGAAAGAGCTGGGCTACTTGAGCGAAGGGGATGAGATTCTTGTTCCTTCAAATACCTATATCGCGAGTATTCTCGCTATATCAGAGAATGGACTTGTACCTGTTCTAGTAGAGCCGGACCCTGCGACGTTCAATATGTGCCCCCTTAAGGCAGAAGACGCTATTACTAGCAGAACCAAAGCGATTCTGCCCGTGCATTTATATGGCCGTCTTGCGGACATGTCGGCCATCATGAGACTCGCTGAACGTTCTGGCTTACTCGTGCTGGAAGATTCTGCTCAATCTCACGGGGCGAGCGCGGATGGAAGGAAGGCCGGTAATTGGGGTCATGCTTCCGGTTTCAGCTTCTATCCTGGAAAGAATCTTGGTGCGCTTGGCGATGCAGGTGCAATTACTACAAATGATGAAGTGCTAGCGTCGACGCTAAGGGCTTTACGTAATTACGGCTCTCACGAAAAATACAAAAATTTGTACCGTGGGATGAATAGCCGCCTAGATGAGATTCAGGCGGCTTGTTTGTCCGTAAAGTTAAAGTATCTTGATCAGCAAACATCTCATAGAAGAAAAATTGCTGACGTTTACTCAACGGGTATTGTCAATTCTCAGATTACATTGCCGGTGGGGGCGGCATTCGATTGCCTAAATGATTTAAGCCATGTATGGCACGTATATACAGTTCTTTGTAAAGATAGAGACGCCCTACAAAGGCATCTGCACGCTAATAATATACAAACTTTAATTCATTATCCTATCCCGCCTCATCAACAGCCCGCATACTCAGAGCTGGCAATGCGCTCATTTCCAATATCCGAGCAAATTCATCGCCAAATATTGAGCCTACCAATGGGACCAGACTTGGAGCTTGATCAGGCAGATGCGGTTGTGGCTGCTTGCAACAGTTTTCAGTCAGACATAATATGAATCTTGTAAAGACTAGTCTATTAAATGGTCTTGCTGTAGGCATCAAAATGTTGACCTTGTTGGGACTTAACAAGGTTCTCGCTATTTACGTGGGGCCGGCTGGGTACGCTGCAATTGGGCAATTTCAAAATGCATTGCAGTTGATCACAACCTTCACAGGGGGCGCGATTAGTAATGGAGTTATAAAATATACAGCAGAGTATCACGAAAGCCCGACGCAACAGTTGAAACTCTGGAAAACTGCCGGCGCCATAACAGTGTTCGGTAGCGTACTTGTTGCCATACTAG
>NZ_VJWO01000040.1:0-60394 GCF_014889455.1 Pseudomonas sp. K8 | reverse complement strand
CTGATGCGGCGATGACCAAGCCAGTGACTGGCTCGATCGACGCCGTCAACGGCGAAGCCACCGTTTACTTCAAGCCAAACGAAAACTTCAACGGCACCGCGAACTTCACCTACACCGCCACCGACGGCGGTATCGCTGACGGCGGCAGCCCGCTGACCTCAGCTCCAGCCAACGGCACCATCACCGTAACTCCGGTCAACGATGCGCCGACTGCGAGCAATGGCTACGTCGAAAGCAACGAAGACACCCCAGTCGAGCTGAAATGGTCGACGTTCGGGGTCAACGATGTGGATTCCACGGACCTGAAAGTCGTCTTCACCAGCCTGCCCAACGGTGCCATCGAGTACAAAGTCGACGGTGTCTGGGTCAAGCTCAGCGCGGCTGATCTGAAAACCGATACGTCGCCGGGCAAGGCCTTCAGCCAGGCCGACTTCGACAATCACAATGTGCGTTACAGCCCAGCGGCCAACGAGTCGGGCGATAACAGCTTCGGCAATGCCGGCGTCGGTAACAAGCAGGGTGATTACACCGAGCTGAAGTTCCAGGCGACCGACGGCCAGCTCAACAGCGATACGAAAACCATCACCGTGGATATCCACCCAGTGACGGACGTTCCTGTCGTGACCGTCGGCGCATTCGGTGACGTGCCAACCGGCTTGACCATTCAAACCTGGACCGGCGGCAACCTGCCGGGTGCATTGGGTACGAACGGTAATGGGGTTGTTCAGTCCGGCGATTTGATCCGGGTCATCAACGCCCAAACGCCTGACAGCGCAGCCTCCACGGGTGTGACCGCCAACGTGAGCAACGCTAATGTGGTGGAACTCACCGCGACCAAAGTCTCCGGCCTGATTTACCTGGAAGCCGGCAAGAGCTACAGCTTCACCGGCAGCGCCGATGACAGCCTGGCGGTTACCGTCGGCGGCAAGTTGGTGTCGACCGAGACCTGGAGCCAGGGCACCGGGATCAACGCAACCCCCTTTACGCCGACAGAGTCGGGTTATTACACCCTCGACATCTATCACTACAACCAGGCCGGCCCGGGCAACTACGACGTCAATGTCTCGATCAACAACGGCCCGTCGATGGCGTTGGGCAGCAGCGGCGTGCAGACCTATACCAGCCTGGAAGCGTTGAAAGCCGCCGGGGCGGTGTTTGACGATGCTCATGTGGTCAACGGAGAAGGTTATTACACCGGCTACGTTTATAACCACGGCCTGGAAGACACTGCGATCAAGATCAGCCCGATCACGACCACGTTTGTCGACAATGACCAGTCGGAATCGCACAAGGTAGAAATCAGCGGCCTGCCTGAAGGCGCTGTCATCACCGACGGCGCCACGGGCCACAGCTATACCTCGACGGGTGCGACCACCCAGTACGATGTCAGCAATTGGAACCTGGCTACCCTGACCGTCACTCCGGCCAAGGATGCGACTGCCAATTTCGATCTGACTGTGACGGCAACGGCCAAAGAGTTGAGCACGCAGGTTGAAGAAGTCACGACTGGCAAGGTGAGCGTGGTGATCACTGCGGTCAACGACGCGCCGGTGGCTGTGGCCACCACTGCGACGGGGGCTGAAGACCCAAGCGTAGGTATCGCGGTCAAACTGAGCGCGACCGACGTAGACGGCCTGGCGAACGTGAAATCGTTCACCGTCGGCACGTCGACCAACGGCACCTTCTACACCGACGCGGCCATGACCAAACCAGTGACCGGCGCGATTACCGCGGTCAACGGCGAAGCCACCGTGTACTTCAAGCCGAACGCGAACTTCAACGGCACGGCGAACTTCACCTACACCGCGACCGACGGCGGCAACGCTGACGGCAGCAACGTACTGACCTCGCCAGCCGCCAACGGCAGCATCACCGTGACTCCGGTCAACGATGCGCCGGTTGCAGCGGCAACCACCGCGACCGGTGCTGAAGACCCAAGCGTAGGCATCGCGGTCAAGCTGAGCGCGACCGACGTCGATGGCCTGACCAACGTCAAGTCGTTCACCGTCGGCACGCCAACCAATGGCACCTTCTACACCGACGCGGCCATGACCAAAGCGGTGACCGGCGCGATTACCGCGGTCAACGGCGAAGCCACGGTTTACTTCAAGCCGAACGCGAACTTCAACGGCACGGCGAACTTCACCTACACCGCGACCGACGGCGGCAATGCTGACGGCAGCAACGTACTGACCTCGCCAGCAGCCAACGGCAGCATCACCGTGACCCCGGTCAACGATGCGCCAGTGGCTGCGGCAACCACCGCGACCGGTGCTGAAGATCCAAGCGTAGGCATCGCGGTCAAGCTGTCCGCCACCGACGTCGATGGCCTGACCAACGTCAAGTCGTTCACCGTCGGCACGCCAACCAATGGCACCTTCTACACCGACGCGGCGATGACCAAAGCGGTGACCGGCGCCATTAACGCTGTCAACGGCGAAGCCACGGTTTACTTCAAACCGAACGCGAACTTCAACGGCACGGCGAACTTCACCTACACCGCCACCGACAGCGGCAACGCTAACGGCAGCAATCCGCTGACCTCGGCCCCGGTCAACGGCACTATCACCGTGACCTCGGTCAACGACGCACCGACCCTGGACCTGAGCACCACAGACGGTTCCGTCCTCACCAGCTACAGCACGGCCTACTCGGAGCGCAGTACGGGTGGGATAGCGATCACCGGCAACGTAGCCATCGGTGACGTCGACAGCAGCCAGATGCAAAGCGCGACCATCACCTTGAAAAACGCCAGCGCGGGCGACCAGCTCAGCTCGAGCCTGGTGACCGTGGGCGGTACTTACAACGGCGTCACCCTGACCAGCGTCGGCACCGACGTCAGTGGCAAAATCGTCCTGACCCTGTCGGGCGCGGCTGACACGGCCACCTACAAGTCGTTGCTCGAGTCGTTCCAGTACTCCAGCACCAGCAAGTATCCGACCACGGGTGATCGCACTGTCGAGATCGCCGTGAAGGACAACGCAGGCGCTGACAGCCTGAGTTCGTCGGTGGCCACCAGCACCATTACCGTTACGCCACAGACTTATGTGGTGACGGAAGGCGGCGGCACCGCCGATGTCGTCGACCTGAGCAGTACCTCGGCCAACAACATGGTGGTCGGTGACAAAGGCGGCATCGTCAATGCCGGCAGCAACTACAACATTGCCTTTATCGTCGATACCTCGGGCAGTATCGGCAGCAGTGCGATGAAGTCGATCAAGGCGCAGCTTGCGAGCGTGTTCGATACCTTGATCAGCAATGCCGGTAAAAGCGACTCGGGTGTTGTGAAGGTACTGCTGGTCGACTTCGATACGCGGGTCGAAGCGCAGGTCTCGGTCAACCTCGCCGACAAGGACGCCGCTAAGGCGGCCTTGCAGGCTGTGTTGACTCAGATGACGTCAAAATCGAGCGACATGACCAACTATCAGGATGCGTTCAACGCCGCCACCAACTGGTTCAAAGGCGACGATGCCACGAGCAATGTGGGTGCAAAAAACCTGACGTACTTCATTACCGACGGTGAGCCGAACGTATACACCAGTGTTGATGGCAACCCTTACCTGGGCTGGACCGGTCGGAATGGCTCGGATGTTTACTTTGATAGCGTCGTCAACAACTCCAACTACGTTTTGGGTCAGAGCACCCCGGTCACCGCGACAATCAACGGCAAGACGCAGGTGATTGTCGATGGCGACGGCAACGTCTATTCCTACTATAACGGCAGAAACTACGAAGGCACCGTGGTGGCCAACAGCAGCGGCGGCTTTGACGTGGCGTCGGTCTACAGCGGTACCAATACTGCCATGAGCAACGCCAAGTCGGCCTATTCCGATCTGGTCAACGCGGTTCCAGGCAAGGTTGTCGTCGAGGCCATCGGTCTGGGCTCGAACATTGATACCGCTGTGCTCAAGCAGTTTGATACCGATCATAACGTCTCCACGATCGACACCGCGAAGCTGGCGGATGCCATCACCGGCCACGCGGCCGATACCGGCGCCGACACCCTCACCGGTGGTTCGGGCAACGACATTCTGTTCGGCGACCTGATCAGCTACAACAACCTTGAAGGCAGTGCTGCACTCAAGGCGTTCGCGGCCGACAAACTGGCCACGACCGTCGATCACATCGATGACCGTACCTTGCACCAGTTCATCACCGAACACGTCGCTGACGTGGGTGCATTGGCCAGCGCGTCGAACATCTACGGCACCAACGACGGCGCTGACAAGCTGATCGGCAACGCCGGCGACGACATTCTGTTCGGCCAAGGCGGTAACGACGTGCTCAACGGCGGGGCGGGTAACGACATCCTGGTGGGCGGCAAGGGCAATGACACCCTCACCGGCGGCGCGGGGGCGGATACCTTCGTGTGGCTCAAAGGGGATACCAACACCGGGACTGGCGTCGATACCATCACCGACTTCAAGCACAGCGAAGGCGATAAGTTGGACCTGTCTGATTTGCTGCAAGGCAATAACGACACCAACCTGACCAACTACCTGAAGTTGAGCACCGACTCGGCGGGCAACTCGACGCTGAGTGTCAGCAGCAGTGGTTCGTTCACGGCGCAGGGTGGCGGTACGGCCGATGTTACGATCAAGGTCGATGGCGCCAGCTGGGGCAGTGGCAGTGCCGCGATCAACAGCCTGATCGCCGGTGGTGATCTGACCGTCAAGCATCACGACTGATCACCCTGGAGCGCCAATCTTTCGGGATTGGCGCTCCGTGGGCACCAGCTTCGGGAAAATGTGTGTAATCTCTGTAGGAGCCAGGTGCGGCGCCTGCAGGGATTTTTTATTGGGAGAACGCTGATGTTCTACGTGCAACGCGATCAATACAACGCTTTGGTTCGCGTCGAGGCGCAGGCCTTCGCCGAATCCACCGGGACTCTACCGGCGGATCATCAGGACATTCAGGCGTGGTTTGCCACGGATGTGATCGACAACAGCCTCAAGCAGCTCCAACAGAGCGACTCCGAGATGATTCGGGTGCTCGATGACTTGATCCAGGTGCTGACCGCCAAGGGCGTGATCCGCATCACTGACCTGCCGCCCGCCGCGCAGGTCAAGGTGATGGAGCGTACCCAGGCACGGACGGCGCTGGGCGGTTTGAGTGAGCTGATCAATGACGATGAAAGCGGTTTGATCTGAGGCGCACGCACCTCTTTCACGGCATGAGCGTCAAGCCGGCATGATTACTCGGCGCTCCACGTCCACGGCGCGGGTTCACCGACCAGTTGGCCTTGCACCCCTTCGATGCCCATCTCGCGAATCACGCGCAACTCACCTTCGGTTTCCACGCGTTCTGCAATCAACGGCAAATCGATGCTGTGGGCGGCACGCTGGATCGCCTCGATAAAAAAGCGCTTGTGGCTTTCCTGATCAATGGTACGGATGTAGCTGCCGTCGATTTTGAGGTACGCCAGGCCCAGGTTCGCCAGGTTGCCGATCATGCTGAAACGCCCGCCGAAACGTTGCAGGCCGAGGCTGTATCCGAGGCTGCGCAGGCGCCGGGTGAGACGCTCCAGCTGGGCTTGCTCGGGCACTTGCTCTTCGCCGATCTCCAGCGTCAGGCGCGTACCGAGTGTCGGGTGTTGCGCCAATCGCTCGAACATCCGCTCCAGGGCTTGTGGGTCATTCAAGGTCGCCGCCGAGAGGTTCAACGCCACCGATTGGTTGTGTTGTGCCAGGTGTTTGATCACCAGGTCGAGCATCAATTGGTCAAGGCGTGCGGTCCAGCCGAAGCGCTCCAGCCAGGGCAGGAAGTGCCCCGCCGCAATGGTCTGGTCCTGGTTGTCGAGCAGGCGCGACAGTACCTTGTAGTGCAGCACCTGACGGGTATCGCTGCTACTGACCACCGGCTGGAAAAACAAGCGGAAGCGCCCCTGATTCAGGGCCTCGTCGAGCAGGGTGTGCCAGCTATGCGGGTCGTCGCTGACGGTGTCCCGGGTCTGGCGCTCCAGGCATACCCAGGTTTGGCCGCTACTGGCTTCAGCCTGGGCCAGGGCCTGATCGGCCAGCTTCAACAGGTCGGCCGAGGCATCGCCGGGGTTGTAGGGCGCGAGGCCGATGTAGGCCACGCTCTGCATGTCTGTGGCGCCCGTTTCGTACAGGCTCTGCAGGGTGGTTTCCAGCGCCTGGGCCAATTGCACCGCTTCGTGACGCACCAGGCCCGGGGCAAGCACGGCGAACTCGCCGCCGCGGCTGCGGGTGATCAGGTTTTGGGTTTCCGGGTACTTGGCGCAGGTCCGCACCAGTTGCTGGCTGACGGCTTGCAGCAGTTGGTCGGTGCGTTGCCCGCCCAGGCGCTGGTTGAGACCGGCGAGGTCGTTGACCCGCAAGATCAGCAGGTAGCCTGAACTGGCTTCTTCCAGGTTGCTGACCCGCGAGTTGAGCTGCATCTCGAAATAGCGCCGGTTGGCCAGCCCGGTCAGGCTGTCCTGGTAGGACTCCACGCGCAGCTTCTCGCTGCGCTCGGTCTGTTCATTGAACAACGCCTTGAGCTTCTCGACCATCTGGTTCATGGCCTGCACCACGCGCCGCAGTTCGGGGGTGCGGGGCAGGTCGGGCAAGCTGATGAATTCGCGCCGCGCGATGGCGTGGGACTGCTCGACCATATAGTCCAGCGGCTTCAACTGACGGCGCAGCAACAGCGCGCCGAGCACCGCACTCGCGGCGCCGCAGAGCAGCAACCAGCCCAGGCTGCCCAACGCGCTCTGCCACAGTTTGGCCAGGGCGAACATCGGGTGGCTGATCACCTCGACCCGTGCCGCCTGCTGCCAGCCTCGGCTGACGATGGCATCGCCGCCGGCCGGCGCGAGGCCGATCATTTTCACGAACCAGGCCGGCACGCCGCTGGCATCAGGTTCGGCGGCACGCTCCACCAGCACCTGGTTATTGCTCAGGTCCACCACGCGGATGCTCGCGTAGTAGCCACTGTCGAAAATCGAACTGACCATCAGCTCGGTCATCGCCGGGTCATCGATGTTCGGCGTCAGCGACAGTGCCAGTGCGGTGGCCGCATCCTGGGCGTGGGAACGCAACTGGTTGACGTACTGCGCACGCGAGCTTTCCAGGCTGACGATGAAGCTACCGCTGAAGGCAACCACTAGAAACACACAGATAGCGATCAGCAATTGTTTGAACAGTGACATCGTAGCTCCTGTTAATTATCCGAACTGGCCGGAAAACCTTCGGCGGTCATTTTTTTCAAGACATCCTGCCAGCGTGACAGGCGCTTGCTATCACCGACTTTTTTGTTGCCCGCCGCGCCGGTCAGCCACAACCCTTCGCCGTTGAAAGCGTAGACGGGCAGCAGGTCCGGACGTTGGCTGGCCGGCAGAATGGGGTCCATCAGGCTGTCGAGTACCAACGGCATGGCTTCCGGGCTTGCATAATAGGTCAGTACCATATGCGCGCGATTCTGGCGCAAGGCCTTGACGTAGGTTATGCGCAGCTTCTCGGCCGGCACGCCCAAGTGACGCAGGCTGAAGTATTTGGCGATGGCATAGTCTTCACAATCACCGGCACCTTTCCACAGGGATTGAATGGGCGTCGCCCAATAATCGATCTCGTGCCACAGGTCGATATCTTCTTCGTAGTGCAACTGGCGGTTAAAGAACAAGTTGACCACGTTGAGTTGTTCGGTCTCGCTGACCTGCTTTTGCGCCGTGAGCAGGTGTTGCCAGGCATCGATACGCTGGCGCCCGGCGCCCAGGGGCCCGTAAAGCGCCTCGGCGCGGCGGCTGATCTGGCTGAAATCCCAATCGGCGAGCAGATTGCCCAGCAGGCCGCCACCCAGCAACAGCGTGATGGCCAGACCGTACAGGAACCGAGGGAAGTTAAAGCGTATCGCCACTGCGAATACCCGAGCTTGCAGCATTGAAGGTGCGGCAATGGTGCGGTGATACCGGGTAAAAAACAATGGCACGATGAAATCACTTTGTAGCAATTTATCCTGAATAAGTGCCGGTAAATTGGCTATTTTCCGCTCGTCTGAAAGGGTGGCGGCAATTCCATCAAAATAATGACACCTCATAACGCCTGTCACAGAATGTCGCAACCAAAGCGCCGACAAAAAGACTTGCGGTCAGCCTTATCTTGCCGACCTTTCACGTCTTTAATGGCACTGTGAAGGAGTTATGGCCATGAGCCGTACCGATGATCTGTTTGCCCCGTCCGGCAAGAGCCTGACCCGGGAGCCCAAGGCACGGAACGCTCGGCTGCACTTTTTCGGCACCCTTCCATTCGATGATGGCACCCGCGCTAACCAGAAAGACGGCTCGCGCTTTTGCGCCAGTGCGCCAGCGGCCTATGAACAACCTCATCATTATGACTTGAGCACACCGCGCCCAACCGTGGTGGCGCTGGTCTCGGTCAATGGCGGCGTTGGCCGCAGCACCCTGGCCACGGCGTTGAGCAGCGGCTTGCAGCGCTTGGGGGAGTCGGTGGTGGCGCTGGATCTGGACCCTCAAAACGCATTGCGCCAGCATTTCGGCGTGGCCCCGGAGCTCCTGGGCGTCGGCCGCGCCAGCCTGCTCAATACGCGCTGGGAGACGCTCCTGCAAGCGGGGTTTGCCGGCTGCCGCGTGATCCCCTTCGGGCACACCGATATCAAGCAGAAGGACAACCTGCAACGTTGGCTCACGCGCGAACCGGAGTGGTTGGCGCAGCACCTGTCGACCCTGGGGTTGAGCGAGCGCCCGCTCATGCTCATCGACACCCCCGCCGGTAATAACGTCTATCTGCATCAAGCGTTGAGCGTGGCCGATAGCGTATTGGTCGTCGTCCAGCCGAATGCCGCATGCCTCGGCACGCTTGACCAGTTGGACGCGGTGCTGGCGCCTTATCTTGAGCGTGAACGCCCGCCACATTGCCACTATGTGATCAATCAACTGGAAGAAAACTCGGCGTTCAGCCGGGACATGGTCAATGCCTTCAAACTGCGCCTGGGCGACAATCCGTTGGACGTGGTGCATCGCGATCCATCGATCAGCGAAGCCCTGGCCTTTGCCACGGACCCGCTGGATAACTTGGCGGCGAGCGCCGCCTGCGATGATCTCAAGAGGCTGTGCCGGTTGTTGATCGCACGGAAAAAAGCCCGCTAAATCACGCTTTATGCGCTGAACGCGAAATGCTTATGCACAATCGGCAGGTCGCCGATGGCGTCGAATGGGGTTTGGGCGGAACCATTCTCAACACGGCGCAACCGCCTGTTTTGCGTGCGTTTTATTCGCTGCACAAAAAATGATCAGTATGGCATTTGGCCTGTAACGCAGATGGTTACAGCTTCTGTAAGGATTTCATCAACAGAGTTATCCACAGGGCGCGCGTAGGAAAAAATGCGCTTTAATCGCGCTCAGCCAGCACCATAAGGTTGCGTGGGGTCAGGGTGGTTTCGCAGAAGCTGCCTACCGCCACGGTGTAGCCCTGTTCCCGCAGAAACAGAGCCCGATCCAGCACCAGCCACAGCTCCAGCGGGCGGCGGAACAACCCTCGCAGCAGTTCCAGGTTTCTGACCTCGGCCAAGCGCCGCCAGCCGTGTGCCTCTAGCGCTGTCCAATCCTGCTCGCCTGTGGATAAACCTTTGAGGTCGGCCAGCTCGCGGCAATAGTCGGCGAAGGGTTTACCCAGCCAACTGGCGGGCAGGGACGGCGTGGGCAGGTACGTGTCGCAATGGCGCAATTGGCGCTGCAAGTGATCGAAACCCAGGCGCCTGGCCATGGACGTATCCCGTTGCCGGCGCACCCGCTTGCCGGCGGTGACGGTTTCACTGAGGGGCAGCCCCAGGTCATCCACCGATAAGCGTAACGCCGAAGCGCGGCCGACGCTCGACAGTGGCTGATAGCGGTCGGTGCGGATGCGGTTGTAGCAGCAGGGTGCCAGCGCCAGTTGCTTGCAGCCAGCAGTGCTGGCCAGTTGCAGCAGGCGCACGTGCAGGTCGCCGCAGGCGTGCAGGGCGACGGGTGTGTGTTCGGCGCTGACCGTCACGTCGGCCAGTACGTCTTGCAGGTGGTGGGTGACGGGCAGTTGGTGGTGGTCGCTCAAGGCCTGCCCGGCGGCGATCAGGGCCGGATCGTATTCCAGACAGGTCAGTTGCTGCCCGCTGTGCAGCAGGCGGCGGCCGAGGTGGCCTTTGCCGGCGCACCAGTCCAGCCAGTGCCGCGGTGGTTGCGCGAACCCCAGGGCGGCGCCGAAGGCTTCGATCTGTTGCCACTTGCGGCCGGGCACATCGACGTTCAGGCGCTGGCGGGCGGGTGCCAGGGGCTGCGTCGGTAACTTATCCACAGCACTGAGGCGCAGCGCCTGCGCGGCCAGCTGTGGAAAAGGCGCCGGGGCGGGCAGCTCATGGGGCCGGTTGTGGCTGCTTTCCGCGTCGGCCAGCGAGCGCCGGCGCAGCCACTGGGCGAGCGCGGGATGTTGGGATTCCCAGGGTAACTGGCGATGCGTGAAGGGCCGTGGTCGCCACAGCCCCTGGTGTTCGCTGAGGAACGCATCCAGCGCCTGGAAGTGCGCTTCAACGTCCCTGGCAGGCATCGACCCGCAGCCAGCGTTCCAGCAGTTTGAAACCGCGCACCAGCACATAGGCCATCAGCAGGTAGAACATCCCGGCGGCGAAGAAGATCTCCACTGGCAGGTACGTGCGCGCAATGATGGTGCGCGCCATGCCAGTCAGTTCGAGCAGCGTCACGGTACTGGCCAGGGCGCTGGCCTTGAGCATCAGGATCACTTCGTTGCTGTACGCCGGCAGGCCGATGCGCGCGGCGCGCGGCAGGATGATATAGAACAGCGTCTTCGGCTTGGACATGCCCAGGGCCCGCGCCGCTTCGATTTCACCCGGCGGGATGGCCTGGATCGCACCGCGCAGGATTTCGGCGATATAGGCGGCGGTGTGCAGGGTCATGGTGGCGGTGGCGCACCAGAACGGATCGCGCAGGTACGGCCACATGAAGCTGTTACGCACCGCATCGAACTGCGCCAGGCCGTAGTAGACCAGGAACAGTTGCACCAGCAACGGCGTGCCGCGAAAGAAGAAAATGTAGCAATAGGGCAGGGTCCGCACGTACCAGCGGCGCGAAGAGCGGGCGATGCCCAGCGGGATCGCCAGTAGCAGGCCGGCAATCACCGCAATGGCCACCAGCTCGAGGGTGAGGGTCGCGCCCTGGGCCAGTTTGGGCAGCCACTTGATGATCACGGCCCAGTTCAGGCCCAGGTCGAAATGGGACAGCCAGCTGTAGTCGCCGTTCATTGGGTGCTCCTTGCAAAGCCGCGACTGGCGCGTTTTTCCAGGAAGTGCATGCCAGTCATGGCCAGCACGGTGAGGCCCAGGTACATGAACGCCGCCACCATGAAGAAGGTGAACGGCTGCTTGGTCACGGTCACGCCGATCTGCGCATGGCGCATGATTTCTTCGAGGCCGATCACCGATACCAGCGCGGTGTCTTTCATCAGGATCATGAACAGGTTGCCCAGGCCCGGCAGGGCGATGCGCCACATCTGCGGCATGATCAAGCGGGTGAAGATGCGAAACTTCGACAGGCCCAATGCCACACCGGCTTCACGGTGGCCCTTGGGAATGGCGAGGATCGCGCCACGGAACACTTCCGTGGCGTAGGCGCCAAAGCACAGGCCCAGGGCGATGACCCCGGCGGCGAAGGCGCTGAGGGAAAGGTCGGGGTTACCGAAAAACTCCCCGAGGGCACGCATCAGGTTGACCGTGCCGAAATAAATCAGCAACACCCACAACAGTTCGGGAATACCGCGAACGAGGGTCGAGTAAGTCCCGCCCAGCCACTGCAGCAGCTTGTATGGGGACGTCTTGGCCAAAGCGCCGGCCAGGCCGAGTACCAGCCCCAGGCACAGGGCCGTGAGCGCCAGCTTGACGGTCATCAGCGCGCCGGCGGCGAGCGCCGGGCCGAATCCGTAGAGATCGAAATTCATGGTGTTTTCATATCGCGGCAGGCAAAGCTGAAAGCCGACGCGCCCCTGGGAGCGCGTCGGGCATACCGTTCAGATCATTCGATGCTGAAAGGGAAGTACTTGTCGTTGATCTTCTTGTAGGTGCCGTCGGCCTTGATCTCTGCCAGGGCTTTGTTCAGGCGTTCGCGCAGCGGGTCGCCTTTGCGCACGGCGATACCGATCTTGTCGCTCTCGACCACCGGGTCGCCCTTGAATTCGTAGGCGGAACCGTCTTTGCTCTTGAGCCATTCGTACTGCACGTACTTGTCGGCGAGGATGCCGTCCAGGCGGCCGGACGTCAGGTCGAGGTAGGCGTTTTCCTGGGTGTCGTAGAGCTTGCTGGTGGTGTCTGGCAGCTTGTCTTCCAGGTAGGTGCCGGCCAACGTCGCGCGTTGTGCGCCGATGATCTTGCCTTTCAGGTAGGCCGCGTCGGTCTTGAAGTCTGCCGTGGCTTTAGGTGCGATGAACTGCAGCTTGTTGGAGTAGTACGGGTCGGTGAAGTCGACGGCCTGCTTGCGCTCGTCGGTGATCGACAGCGAGGACACCAGGAAGTCGAATTTCTTCGCGTTCAGCGCCGGGATGATGCCGTCCCAGTCCGATACATACACTTCGCACTTCTCGACTTTCATCTTGGCGCACAGGGCGTCGCCGATGTCTTTGTCGAAGCCGACGACGTTGCCGCTGGCATCTTTATTGTTGAACGGCGGGTAGGCCGCTTCGATCCCCATTTTCAGGGTTTCTGCCATGGCCGAGGCGCTGAACGCCATCGAAACGGCCGCGGCCAGAAGGAATTTTTTATAGTTCTGCATGCATGTTGCTCCGTTAGCGGTTGCTGGACATGAATTGTTTGCAGCGCGCCGAAAGCGGGTTTTCAAACACCTGCTGTGGCGATCCTTGCTCTTCGACCAGGCCTTGGTGCAAGAACACCACTTCACTGGACACCTGGCGGGCGAAGCCCATTTCATGGGTGACCAGCAGCATGGTGCGGCCTTCTTCGGCCAGCGCGCGGATCACATTAAGTACTTCCTGGACCATTTCCGGGTCAAGGGCCGAGGTGGGTTCGTCGAACAGGATGACTTTCGGCTGCATCGCCAGGGTACGCGCGATGGCCGCCCGCTGCTGCTGGCCGCCGGACAATTGCGCGGGGTAGGCGTGACGCTTGTCGCCGATGCCGACCTTGGCCAGCAGGGCTTCGGCCACTTCGATGGCTTCGGCCTTGCTCTGGCCGAGCACACGGCGTGGGGCCTCGATGATGTTGTCGAGGATGCTCATGTGCGGCCACAGGTTAAAGTTTTGAAACACAAACCCGATTTCGCTGCGCAGGCGGTTGATCTGCTTGCCGTCGGCGGCTATCAGCTCGCCGTTCTTCGCGGCCTTGAGCTTGAGCTCTTCGCCGGCCACCAGGATCTGGCCCTGGTGCGGGTTTTCCAGCAGGTTGATGCAGCGCAGGAATGTGGACTTGCCGGAACCGGAGGAACCCAGGATCGAGATCACATCGCCGTCGCGAGCGGTCAGCGAGATACCTTTGAGTACCTCCAGCTCACCATAGCGTTTATGCAAGTTGCGGATTTCAAGCGCGGGCGCGGCCAGAGCCATGTGCGGTCCTCATTGTGTTCGTTGCGTTCCTGCTGTTGGGTCGCCTTCCTGGCGAGGCGCCAACCTAGCATAGCGTCCGGATGGCAGCCAACAGCGCGGCGGATGCTTAACAGGTGGTCTGCGGCAAGGTGTCGCATCGACACAGCGGCGTGTCGCGCCATCAACAACCGAACAGCCGTTTGAACCTGAAAAACCCGCAGGCTTCGCGTGAAAAAGGGCGCGATGGTGCCAGCTTTGGGCGGGTGTTGGAAGGGTTAACCGGGCAAACGGTGATCATCGGCCCTTTTATGGGGCGTCACGTACTTTTTGTGTGTATTTGTGGTGCGCGCGTTCGGGTAAAAGTGAGTCGCTCGGTAACGCTGTAGCGGAATGCCAGCATTCTCAATGACTTGCGAGGGCTGCTGGATCGTCCTACAGCCCGCGTCAATCGGGGTTTTGTAACATTTTGGCGCAAATATTGCGTAAAAAATAAAGAACGCCCTGTTTGTTTCTTTTCACGTAAAAGGCACGCGCCGGGCGGACCGTTTTCGCAATTCCTCGTTTAAAGGTGTGTCAATGAGTAGTACGCATAGCTCCAATGACCTCGAACAGGGGCTCAAACCGCGTCACGTCACCATGTTGTCGATTGCCGGCGTCATCGGTGCCGGTTTGTTTGTCGGCTCCGGCCACGCGATCGCCGCCGCCGGCCCTGCGGTACTGCTGGCGTATGCCGCCGCCGGTGCGCTGGTGGTCTTGGTGATGCGGATGTTGGCCGAAATGGCCGTGGCGTCGCCGGACACCGGTTCGTTCTCTACCTACGCCGATCGGGCGATCGGTCACTGGGCCGGTTTTACCATCGGCTGGCTGTACTGGTGGTTCTGGGTGCTGGTGATTCCATTGGAAGCCAACGCCGCCGCGACCATCCTCCATGCCTGGTTCCCCGGCGTGGCCATCTGGGCGTTTACCCTGATCATCACCTTGCTGCTGACGGCGACCAACCTGTTCAGCGTGAAGCACTACGGTGAGTTCGAGTTCTGGTTCGCGCTGATCAAAGTCGTCGCGATCGTGGGCTTTGTGATCCTCGGCCTGCTGGCGATCTTCGGCTTCCTGCCGACCAGCCAGGTCAGCGGTGTCTCGCACCTGTTCGACACCCAGGGCTTCATGCCGAACGGCATGGGCGCTGTGCTGGCGGCCATCCTGACCACCATGTTCTCGTTCATGGGCACCGAAATTGTCACCATCGCGGCCGCCGAGTCGAAGGACCCGGGCCAGCAGATCACCAAGGCCACCAACTCGGTGATCTGGCGGATTGGTTTGTTCTACCTGCTGTCGATCTTCATCGTGGTGTCCCTGGTGCCTTGGAACGATCCGACCCTGGCTGCCGTAGGTTCCTACCAGACAGTGCTGGAAAGCATGGGTATCCCGAATGCCAAGCTGATCGTTGACCTGGTGGTCTTGGTTGCCGTGACCAGCTGCCTCAACTCGGCGCTGTACACCGCCTCGCGCATGCTGTTTTCCCTGGGCCGTCGTGGTGATGCACCCGCTGTGTCCAAGCGCACCAACAAAAGCGGCACGCCTTACTGGGCGGTGATGCTGTCCACCGGCGCAGCGTTCCTGGCGGTCTTCGCCAACTACGTGGCACCGGCGGCGGTGTTCGAATTCCTGCTGGCCAGTTCCGGCGCCATTGCGTTGCTGGTGTACCTGGTGATTGCGGTGTCGCAACTGCGCATGCGTCAGAAGCGTACTGCGGCGGGCGAGACGCTCGCGTTCAAAATGTGGTTGTTCCCAGGCCTGACCTACGCGGTGATGGTGTTCATCGTCGGTACGCTGGGGATCATGCTGTTCCAGGAAGCCCATCGGGTCGAGATCATCGCGACCGGGGTCTTGAGCTTGCTGGTGGTGGCGGCGGGGCTGCTCGTTTCGAGCCGTCGCAATGCCCAGAGCGTAGGCGCTGCAGTACTGAATTGATGTGATGGAGTGCGGTGCTTGATTGCGCCGCAGTTCAAATGTGGGAGGGGGCTTGCCCCCGATAGCGGTGTATCAGTCAATTAGATGTCGACTGGCACACCGCAATCGGGGGCAAGCCCCCTCCCACATTGCGTTTTGCGTCAGTCTTGGGAAATCACCAGCGCCTGGGATGCGGCGACGTAATCCGCCTGGAACTGCGGCGACTCGACCCACGCCAGGGCTGCCGCTTCATCCTCGGTGTCGGTAGCCCACTGCCGATATTCGATCAGTGCCGCCAGGATAAAGTCGGTGGCCTCTTCTTCGCCTTCCTGCTCCAGCACCAATGCCAACAGCGGGTGCGCCAGGAATGCCGCGCACAGCGCTTGCTGGCTGATTTCGCCGGCAGTACGCATCTCGACAAACAATTCAGTCAAATCCACCGACTCAAGATCGATGCGGCTGTCATCGCCGGCAAATGCATCCGGCTTGCTCGCGACGGCGCGTTGGGTACGGTTTTGCTTGGCCTTGGCCTTTGCCCGGTGGGCACGTTTTTGCTGCTTGTTCGGCGAGGCCATGGGCTCACGTCCTTGGTTCAGGATCTGGGTGGGTATTGAAGCGCAGGTTGAGGGAAATCCCAAGGGGTTCTAGACGCGCGCCGTTATGCGACGGCCCGGTGTACCGGGTGTTAGCGCGCCGTGCTTCAGCCATGCCAGCGCAATCGGCCACAGCCGATCCTCATACTCGCTGCGAAAGAACGCGAAATGTCCGACCTGTGTTTCTCCGATATCGTCAGGGGCGATGCGCAGGTGAGTGCGTTCGCTGCTGGCGAAGTAGCTCAGCAAGCGCTCGATGGCCGGCACGGTGCCGAAGGGATCGTCGGTGATGCTGATCGCCAGCACTTGCGCCGTTACCCGGGCAAACGGCAGTTCACCCAAGGCGCGCCCGCTGGGCCGTGTTTCATAGCTCGGCGTCGGCGTGCTCCAGTCCCGTACCACGCCGGCCGGCGTATCCTCCAGCCAGCCCAGGCGCTTGCCCGGGAAGTAGCCGAACAGCGCCGTCACCAGTGGCATCACCACATGCCACTTGCCAACCATGCGCCAGCGCCCGCTCGCTGCGTAATCGCGCCAGTAGGCGAATTGCGCGCCCACCGTCACCAGGCGCCGGATCACTGCGCCGGACGCCCCGAGCCCCGCTGCGCAGCCGCCAAAGCTGTGACCGACCACGTCGATCGGCTGCCCCGGGAACTCGCGCTGCGCCCGCTGCAATATCGCCTCGAAATCCAGGCGGCCCCAATCCGACCATGAGGCCTTGAAGCCTCGCAGCGAACCACGGCGGGACTCGCCGATGCCGCGATAGTCGTAGGTGATGACATCGAAGCCGTTGGCGAACAGGTAGTCGGCGAAGCGTGAATAGTGGCGACAGCGCACGGAGGTGGCGGCGTTGATGATGACGACCGGGCGTGTAGGGTCGCTTCGGATATGGCGCCAGGTGAAGCCGCCAAGCGGGTAGCCGTCTGCGGCGGGTGCCCTGAAGGAAGTGTTTTGGCTGGGTTGAGTTGCAGGCGTTAGCGAAGAGGCATCATTCAAATTCATCGTTTTGGGCCTGTGCCGATTTTTTATTTTTGGTAACGGTTGGCCAGTTTGCCAGCACTTGTACTTCGTTCCGCTGACTCACTAATCTCTGGCGCTCACAACGCCTACAACGCCCGCGCACAGTGGCTTGTTCCGAAAAAACCACACATCTGAGAGAAACGACAGCCAACCATGGACAGATTAGACTGGCAGGCATCCATTACGGAGGTCTCTATGAGCATTCCACGTTCTCCCATCGTTTCGGAGTTTGAAACAGAAGAGCAAGCTGCCAGCTACGACCGTTGCCATACGGATTCAAGCACGGTCGCTTGTCTGGTACTCGGGAAATGGTTGTTCATCCAAACTACTTGGTGGTCTATCGGGTGACGGAGCACGTTGAGATAGTGATGGTGTTACACACTCGCCAGGAATATCCCAGGGATGTGATCGGGCCACACCACTCGACCTCACGCCAGTAGATGCTTAGGCTTGCGCCTTTGCAATCAGCGAGAGCGTCCTGATGACCCGCGACACCCTCGAACACCACCAGATTCCCCTCTACTTCGCCACCGTCCTCCTGGCCGCCGCTTTCGGTCTGCTCGCGCCGTCATTGGTGCATGGCCTCGGCGTGCTGGTCACGCCGGCCATCGCGGTGCTGATGTATGCGATGTTCCTGCAAATCCCGTTTCTGCAACTGCGCCAAGGCGTGGGCAACCAGCGGTTCCTGGCGGCGTTGCTGCTGGCCAATTTTGTTCTCGTGCCCGTGCTGGTGTGGCTACTGACGCGTGGTCTGGTGGAGCGCCCGACGTTGCTGGTGGGGGCGTTGCTGGTGTTGTTGACGCCGTGTATCGACTACGTGGTGGTGTTTACCCATATCGGCAAGGGCGATTCGCGCTTGATGCTGGCCGCGACTCCGCTGCTGCTACTGTTGCAGTTGGTGTTGTTGCCGGTGTACCTGGGGTTGATGTTGGGCGCGCAGTCCGCGGTGGTGGTGGAGGTGCGGCCGTTTGTCGAGGCGTTCCTGTTATTGATCGTGGTACCGATGGTGCTGGCGGTGATCACCACCTCGCTGGCGCGGCGATCCTCGGTCGTCAACGCCTGGAACGATGCCTGGGCCTGGTTGCCGGTGCCGGCGATGGCCGCGGTGCTGTTTGTGGTGATCGGTTCGCAAATCACCGCGGTGGTGCGCGATATCAGCCTGTTGCTGCCGGTGATTCCGGTCTACGTTGGCTTCGTGCTGTTGGCGCCATTGATGGGGATGTTCGCCGCGCGCCTGTTCGCGCTGCCGGCGGTGACGGCGCGCGCGGTGACGTTCAGCGCGGCGACGCGTAACTCGCTGGTGGTGTTGCCCCTGGCGCTGGCGTTGCCCGAAGGCGTGCGCGGGTTGGCGGCGACGGCGGTGATCCTGCAAACCCTGGTCGAGTTGATTGGCGAGCTGATCTACGTTCGCCTGATCCCGACGCTGGTGTGGCGCGCAGATCGGCCGGGCACATGAATGTTCAGGGTTGTTCAGGCGCTATTTGGGATGTGTTGGGCACCATAAGCCGCCGCTCACTACCTGGCAGGACAACCGATGGATCAGCGCAACTCTTTTCGCCTGGAGTCTCTGGGCATCTTTCTGATTGCTTTGTTGTTATTTACGTTGGGGATCTGGGACCAGCAGCCTCAGGGATTTGACGGGCGCTGGGCGTTGTTCATGCAGGAAATGTTTCGCCATGGGGCGAGTCTTTTCCCCACTACCTACGGCCAGCCCTACGCGGATTATCCCGGTACGGCGACGTTCTTCAGTTTTGTATTCGCCCGGCTGTTCGGTGCGCCCAACCACCTGGCGAACGTCCTGCCCACCGCGCTGGCCTCTGCCGGAGTGGTGGCGCTGATCTATCGCTTGCTGGCGCCTTCCAGTCGCGCCTGGGCGCTGTTGACGGTGCTGCTGACCTTGCTCACCACCCAGTTGCTCGAAAAGTCGCGCTCGGTGTGCCTGGATCAGATGGTGGCGCTGTTGTGCGTAGGCAGCTTCTACCTGCTGCACAGTGGCGAACGCCTTGGCTCGAGGCTGCGGCAACTGGCGGTGTTCCCGCTGTTTATCCTGGGCTTTGCGATTCGCGGGCCATTGGGCTTGATCGAAGTCTGTGGGGTGGCCTGCGTGTATTGGGCGTTGGGTCGTCCGGGGGAGCGGGTCAGGCAAGTGCTGATCCACGGCGTTATCGGGTTGCTGCTGTTGGCGTGTTGCTGGTGGCTGCTGATGCAGTTGGCGCGGATCAGTGGGGGCCAGGCCTTTGCCGATGAAGTGTTCAAGATGCAGGTCGGCGGGCGCCTCGATGAAATCGGCGAACCGTTCTATTTCTACTTCCAGCTGAGTCTGTACCGTTACTTCCCGGTGGTCCCCATGGCGTTGGCGAGCATGGTTGCGCTGCGTCATCGCTGGCCGGAACGCTGGGGCAATGACGACGTGCGACTGGTCGTGCGGCTCGGCGCCTGCGGCTTGATGATTCTGCTCGGGCTGTCGGTGCCGCACTTCAAGCGCGCTTATTACATCCTGCCCATGGTGCCGATGTTTGCCGCTGTCGCCGCCTATGGGCTGCTCCACGCACAGAACTGGTTCGTCGGGCTGCGTCGCTGTTACACATGGCTCGTCGCGGCGCTGCCGGCGTTGTGCGTGGTTGTAGTCTTCGTGTGTCGGCATGGGTGGCAGAAGCACGGTTACTGGCCGGACGTTTCGTTGCCGTTGCTGATCGGCGTGCTGGTGATCCTGCAGGGGGCAGCATTGATCGCCTGGCGTCGCGCCGGGCGTTTGGTGTGGCTCAGCGCGATCGCACTGGCGGCGCAGTGGTTGTTGCTGGTGACCGTGGTAGAGCCGGCCAAGGACCTGCAGTTCGACACCCGGCAATTTGTCAGTCAGGTGGAAGCGCTTCGCGCACAAGAGCCGGGACCGTTGGTGTTTGTCGGCCTTGCGCGGGACACCTGGGCCGTGCGCTACATGATGAACCTGGATCACGACGAGCAACCGCTGTTCATCGGGCGTAACCAGCTCGATCAGTTGGACTCGCTGCCACGGCCGTCCTGGGTGATCGTGGCGCGCAAGGAAACCGAGCAGTTGAAGGGCACACCGGTGGAACACCTGGCGCCGATGTTCAACGGGCGACTGAACGACAATCCGTTGTTGGTGTTCTTGCTCAAGTAGGCGGCGCGAGGCGGGTATTGCGTACTGGGGTGACGGTGAGCCACCCCGGTTCGGGATGGGTAAATCGAAGGCAACAAAAAACCCGCACTAGGCGGGTTTTTTGGGTGTTTCAGATGATCGTTGCACCACCTGAAACTTAATAGTGGTGCCCAGAGACGGAATCGAACCGCCGACACGGGGATTTTCAATCCCCTGCTCTACCGACTGAGCTATCTGGGCAACGGGGCGCATTAAACGGGTTTTTCAGGGGGTCGTCAAGCAAGTTTTCAAAAAATATTTAATTATTACCGTCGCTTACGTGCCGACCCCGGTTTTTGCTCAATTATTGAGCAGGCGGCACGTAGCCTTCGGCCTTGGCGTAATCCTCGCCGGAAAAGAACTTGTCCATCTCGCCTTGCAGGTATTTGCGGTCTTCGGCGTTCATCATGTTCAGGCGTTTTTCGTTGATCAGCAGGGTCTGGTGTTTCTGCCAGTCGGCCCAGGCCTTGGCGGAGACGTGATCGAAAATGTCCTGGCCCTTGGCACCCGGGAACGGGGCGCGCTCCAGGGCGGGCAGTTCTTCGTGGTACTTGCGGCAGATGATGGTGCGGGTCATGACGAAACTCCTGCGTTCAATACGTCGGCCGCGCGCTTCAGCAGTTTTTTCACCGGGGCGGCAAGGCCCAGGCGCGGCGGGGTGGCGAGGTTATACCAGAGCCAGTCGGCCTCGGCCACGTGATGGGCGGATTCCTCGACCTGGACCAGCCAGGGTTCGATGGCCAGTTGGAAGTGGCTGAAGGTGTGGATCAGCCCCGGCAGTTCCTGTTGTTTGCCCAGCTCCAGCGCGTGCTGGTGGGCGAGGTGTTCGAGGTCTTGCAGGTCGTCCAGCTCCGGCAGGCTCCACAAACCGCCCCACAGGCCCGTGGACGGGCGACGGTAAAGCAGGATCGCGCCGTCGCCATTGGCCAGCATGGGCATCAGCGTGCGCTTCTGGGGGATGGTCTTGCGCGGCTTGGGGATCGGGTAGCGCGTCTCCAGGCCGAGCATGTGGGCTTCGCAGCCTTTTTCCAGCGGGCATAACAGGCAACTGGGCTTGCTGCGGGTACACAGGGTGGCGCCCATGTCCATCATCGCCTGGGTGTAGGCGTTGACGCGATCACGGGGCGTGAAGCGCTCTGCGGTGGCCCAGAGCTGTTTGGCCACTTTGGGTTCGCCGGGGTAGCCCTCCTGCGCGGTAAAGCGTGCCAGCACGCGTTTGACGTTGCCATCGAGGATCGGCGCGCGCAGGCCCATGCTCAGGCTGGCGATCGCGCCGGCGGTGGACAGGCCGATGCCGGGCAGTTCGGTGAGTTTTTCCACGTCGCGGGGAAACTCGCCGCCGTACTCGGCCACGACAATCTTCGCGGTCTTCTGCAGGTTGCGCGCCCGGGTGTAATAGCCGAGGCCGGTCCACAGGTGCAGCACCTCGTCTTCCGGCGCGGCGGCCAGGGCTTCGACCGTTGGCAGGGAGGCCATGAAACGGTCGAAGTAATTGAGCACGGTGCTGACCTGGGTCTGTTGCAGCATGATCTCCGAAACCCACACCCGGTAGGGCGTGATGCCCTGTTGCCAGGGCAGGTCATGGCGACCGTGGCGGTCGTACCAGTTCAGTACCGCCTCGGAAAACTGCTCGTTTCTCATCGTTTGAACAGGCCTTTCAACGCGTCTTTCAACTGCGGGTTAACTTTGTCGAGCTTCTCTTCCAGCTTCTCGTTGAGGCGGTTGCCGGCGGCCTTGATGGCGACCTGGCCGAGGCCGTCCTTGTCCAGGCGGCACGCCTTGGCGCCCAGCTCCAGCGGGCCACGGCAGCGCAGCGGCACTTCGATGCCCTGGAAGTTGGCGCCTACCTCGCAGGCGGGGTCCGGCACTTCGCGTTGATCGCCCTCGACGATGATGCCGACGCGATAATCCATGCCCAGCACGCGCAGGTCGATGTCGCCGTTGCCGTTGACCGTAAGGCCGGGGATACGCACCTTCAGGTCGGGGTTGTTGGCCACGCCGTTGCGCAACGTCAGGTTGCCCCTGAGTTCCTGGAACGGGGTGTCCTTGGCCCGTGGCTCGCTGCTCAAGGTCTTGCGGTTGAGCAGGGCGATGCCGGTACACAGTTGCTGTTCAAGGTTGGCGTTGAGCAGCACGCCGTTGTTGATCACGAAGCTGGCGTTGCCGTTGAGGCTGTCGATCAGTGCCTTTTGGCTGTTGCCGCGGCCGCTGAGGTTGCTGTCGAGGGTGATCTGGCCCTTGACCGGCGGCGTCTGCCCCTGGGCTTGCAGGATGCGCTCGACCGGCACTTGCTTGATGTGGCTTTGCAGGGCCAGCACTGGAATGTCCTGGCGCACATCGAGGCTGCCATTGGCCTGGAAGCTGCCGTTGTAGAGGCCGCCGCTCAGGCTGTCGAGCTTGAGCTGGCCGTCGAGGCCGCTGGCCTTGAGCATGGCGTTCTGGATCGGCAGCTTGCTCAGGGTCAGTTGGCCGAAGGCCAGGTCGGCCTCCACGTCCAGCGTGCGCAGGCGGGTCAGCGGCAGCAGCTTGTCGGTGCTCCAGGCGCCTTTGGTCGGGGCGTCCGGCAGCGGTGTGGTGCCACCGGCGGCCATGGCGCCGGCTTCGCTGTTCTGCACTTCGGCCTGGCGTGCGGCGGTTGCCCCCTTGGCGGACTCGGACTTGGCCGGCAGGTAATTGTCGGCGTTGAAGGTGTCGCCCTTGAGTTGCACGCGCAGCGATTGCTTGGCGAAATCGTCCACGGCAACGCGGCCGGTGAAGGTGCTGCCGTCGAGTTTCAGGTTGAGGTCTTCCAGGGCCAGGCGGGTCGGCGTGCCTTGGAGGCGGCTGACCAGCTCGACTTTGCTCAGGCTGCCCTCGGCCATCGGTGGCAGCGGGTTGCCGACGCTGTCGAGGAACTTGGCCAGGTCGAACTGGGCGATCGACAGGGCGCCGCTGAGCTGCGGGGTCTTGTCCAGGTCATTGACCTTCAGTTCGCCGAGGGCGCGCAACTGGTTGGCCGAGAGTTTCAGGTTGGTCCACTCGGCAATGTTGGCCGCCAGGTCCACCAGCAGTTGGCCCTGGGTGGAGAAGGTCACGGTTTTGCCTTGCAGCGGCTCGCCGGTGGCTTCGCCGCTGAACCGCATGTCTTCGAACTGATAACGCTTGAGCGCCCGCTGAATGCGCAGGTTGCCGTTGAGTTCGGTCTTGACGCGCATGACCGGCTGGTTGCTGCCGAGGAACGCGGTGAGCTTCAGCGGAATGCTCGCCCCTTCGTGGATGGCGCCTGCGCTCAGTTGGATGCTTTCGGCGCTGAACTGCTTGCCGGTCTGTTCATCGTTGTATTCGATGCGGGCGTTGTTGATGGTCAGGCTGTCGATGTCCAGGCGGATGGGCTGCGGCGGTTTCTCTGCCTTCACCTCGGTCACCGGTGCCGTCGCTT
The DNA here is from genome assembly GCF_014889455.1 of Pseudomonas sp. K8. NCBI lineage: Bacteria > Pseudomonadati > Pseudomonadota > Gammaproteobacteria > Pseudomonadales > Pseudomonadaceae > Pseudomonas > Pseudomonas sp. K8. The sequence goes on along the minus strand of NZ_VJWO01000040.1, from coordinate 36,727 downwards.
GCACGGGGGTTGGCGTAGCGGTGGGCGCCTCGGGGGCGTTCTTGCCGATGTCTTCCCAGTTGCCGTGGCCTTGCTTGTCGCGGTTGAGGCGCAGGTTCAGGCCTTCGACGCGCACATCGCTCATCTGCACTTCGCGGCGCAGCAGCGGCAACACGCGTACCGACAGGCCGAGCATCTGCAGATCGGCGAACGGCTGGGTCGGGTTGGTCAGGGTCGCGACGCTGGCTTCGTGCAGTTCCAGGCCCAGCCAGGGGAACAGGCTCCAGCCGATGTCGCCATTGAGCGTCAGCTCGATGTGGGCCTTGTCGCGGGCAATCTGGCGAATCTCGTCTTTGTAGTCGTTGGGATCGAAGAGATGGGTCAGGGCAAAGCCGAGAGCCACAATGATCAGCAACAGCCCGAGAAGTACCAGACCCAGGATTTTGCCGAACGCTTTCATGGGCGAGTCCTTGTATGTCGATTTCAAAATTTAGCCGCAGAGTATAGCGCCCGATGGCCTGCGTCAGTTCACGGATCGTTACATTGTATCTAGCGCAGGGGGGCGGTATTTTGGCGTCAAAAAACACAAAAAATCCGCGAAAGGTAGTGGCATTTTGGTTTTTCTGTCATCCACTGATGCTAATCTCTGCGCGTTCGTCCGCCTTCTGCGACGTAACGTCGCGCTTTAAATGGAGCTTTATTCAACAAAACGGCCACGCTCTGCGTGCAAGGCCGAAGGAGAGCGCGCCTGACGAACACATACTAATAACTGGGGGAAACACCAATGAGCACTAGCACTGCGGCGGGTATTGCTGCCGCGCAGCCTGCGTTCCTGTCCAAGGAGCGCATTATCGCCAAGCCCGGGTTCAACCGCTGGCTGGTTCCACCGGCCGCTCTGGCCATCCACCTGTGTATCGGCATGGCCTACGGCTTCTCGGTGTTCTGGTTGCCGCTGTCCAAGGCGCTGGGGATCAGCGCGCCGGTGGCCTGTGCGCCGGATATGAGCTTTATCGCTCAGGTCTTCTCGTCTCAGTGCGACTGGCCGATCTCCATGCTGGGCTGGATCTACACCCTGTTCTTCATCTTCCTGGGCTGCTCGGCAGCGATATGGGGCGGCTGGCTGGAACATGCCGGGCCACGCAAGGCGGGCGTCGTCTCGGCGCTGTGCTGGTGTGGCGGCCTGCTGATTTCGGCGCTGGGGATTTATACCCACCAGATCTGGCTGATGTGGATCGGCTCCGGGGTCATTGGCGGTATCGGCCTGGGCCTGGGTTATATCTCGCCCGTGTCGACCCTGATCAAGTGGTTCCCGGACAAGCGCGGCATGGCCACCGGCATGGCGATCATGGGCTTCGGCGGCGGCGCGATGGTGGGGGCTCCCCTGGCGGCAGCGCTGATGGGGCACTTCGCTTCGCCGACCAGCGTCGGCGTGTGGCAGAGCTTTCTGGTGATGGCGGCGATTTACTTCGTGTTCATGATCGGTGGCGCGCTGTCCTACCGTGTTCCGCCGACCGGCTGGAAGCCTGAGGGCTGGACCGCGCCGGTGAAAAAAGCCAGCAATGCGATGATCACCCATCGTCACGTTCACGTGAACGTCGCCTGGAAAACCCCGCAATTCCGTCTGGTCTGGCTGGTGCTGTGCCTGAACGTATCGGCCGGTATCGGCATCCTCGGCATGGCTTCGCCGCTGCTGCAGGAAGTGTTCGGCGGCAAATTGCTGGGTGTGGATGTGCCGTTCGGCCAACTGAATGTCGGGCAACTGGCCTCGATCGCGGCGATCGCGGCGGGCTTTACCGGGCTGTTGAGCCTGTTCAACATCGGTGGCCGGTTCTTCTGGGCGTCGTTCTCCGACTACCTGGGCCGTAAAAACACCTACTTCGTGTTCTTCGCCCTGGGCTTTGCCCTGTATGCGCTGATCCCGAACCTCGGGCACCTGGGCAACGTGGCGCTGTTCGTGGCGGCGTTCTGCATCATCCTGTCGATGTACGGCGGCGGTTTTGCGACGGTTCCGGCTTACCTGGCCGACCTGTTCGGCACCCAGATGGTCGGCGCGATCCATGGTCGCCTGCTGACCGCCTGGGCTGCGGCGGGCGTGCTGGGCCCGGTGTTGGTGAACTACCTGCGTGAATATCAGTTGAGCATCGGCGTCGAGCGCGCCGCCGCCTACGACATCACCTTGTACATCCTCGCCGGCCTGCTGGTGCTGGGGTTCATCTGCAACCTGCTGGTGCGCCCGGTGGCCGACAAGTACTTCATGAGCGACGCCGAACTGGCCGCCGAACAGGCGCTGGGCCATGACAAGGGTGCCGATTCGAGCACCGTGCTGGAGTGGAAAGCCTCCGCCGGCAGCAAGCCGCTGGCTGTCGCGGCCTGGTTGGTGGTGGGTATTCCGTTGGCGTGGGGTGTGTGGGTGACCCTGCAGAAGACGGCGGTACTGTTCCACTAAGTTGACTGCAGGCGGGCGCACCATCCTGGAGCGCCCGCTTGTATGCACATGTCTAGCGTCGACCTTCCTCGCTTCAACTCGTCAGTCTTATCCCCTTCGATGTTTCTGTTTAGCGCCCGCGCCCCTATAATGGCTGCCTTTTTCGCCCAATGATTTTGCGGAGCTGGTGATGGCCGAACGTAAGGCGTCCGTCGAGCGCGACACTCTGGAAACCCAGATCAAAGCCTCGATCAACCTGGATGGCACCGGAAAGGCCCGATTTGATATCGGTGTACCTTTTCTTGAGCACATGCTGGACCAGATCGCCCGTCATGGGCTGATCGACCTGGATATCGTCAGCAAGGGTGACCTGCATATCGACGACCACCACACGGTGGAGGATGTCGGTATCACCCTCGGCCAGGCTTTCGCCAAGGCCATCGGCGACAAAAAAGGCATCCGTCGCTACGGCCACGCCTATGTCCCGCTGGATGAGGCGCTGTCGCGTGTGGTCATCGACTTCTCCGGCCGCCCCGGCCTGCAGATGCACGTGCCCTACACCCGCGCCACCGTGGGCGGCTTCGACGTCGACCTGTTCCAGGAATTCTTCCAGGGTTTCGTCAACCACGCCCTCGTCAGCCTGCACATCGACAACCTGCGCGGCACCAACACCCACCACCAGATCGAAACCGTGTTCAAGGCCTTCGGTCGCGCGCTGCGCATGGCGGTGGAGCTGGATGAGCGCATGGCCGGGCAAATGCCATCGACCAAGGGCGTCCTGTAATGCAGACGGTCGCGGTTATCGATTACGGCATGGGCAACCTGCACTCGGTGGCCAAGGCCCTCGAGCACGTAGGGGCTGGCAAGGTGCTGATCACCAGCGATGCCACGGTGATTCGCGAGGCTGACCGCGTGGTGTTCCCGGGCGTTGGCGCGATTCGCGATTGCATGGCCGAAATCCGTCGCCTGGGCTTCGACAGCCTGGTGCGCGAGGTCAGTCAGGACCGGCCGTTCCTCGGCATTTGCGTGGGCATGCAAGCCTTGCTCGAGCGCAGTGAAGAGAACGACGGCGTCGACTGCATCGGCCTGTTTCCAGGCGAAGTGAAGTTCTTCGGCAAGGACCTGCATGAAGACGGCGAGCACCTGAAAGTCCCGCACATGGGCTGGAACGAAGTGCGGCGCACCGTGGATCACCCGCTGTGGCATGAGATCCCGGACATGGCGCGCTTTTACTTCGTCCACAGCTACTACATCGCCGCCGGTAACCCGCGCCAGGTGGTGGGTGGCGGGCACTACGGCGTCGACTTCGCCGCTGCGCTGGCCGAAGGTTCGCGTTTTGCGGTGCAGTTCCACCCGGAGAAGAGCCATACCCATGGCCTGCAATTGCTGCAGAACTTCGCTGCGTGGGACGGTCGCTGGTAGATGGCCAAGAAACCGAAGCTGCCGATCCTGAACCTCACGCCCGAACAGGAACGTGAGGCTACCAACAAGATCAAGCGCTTCATGGAGGACCGTTTCGAGCTCAAGCTGGGCTCGTTCGAGGTTGCCGAGATCCTTGAGTTGTTCACCATTGAAGTTGCGCCGCACTATTACAACAGGGCGATTTTCGATACGCAGACGCTCCTTAGGGAACGGTTCGAAAGCATCGAAAGCGACCTGTGGTCGCTTGAGAAACCCTGATTTCCCAAGCATTGCTGAATATCGAATAAGGTTTGCCAGATGCTGATTATCCCCGCTATCGATCTCAAGGACGGCGCTTGCGTGCGTCTGCGCCAGGGCCGCATGGAAGATTCCACGGTGTTTTCCGACGACCCGGTGAGCATGGCTGCCAAATGGGTGGACGGTGGTTGCCGTCGCCTGCATCTGGTGGACCTGAACGGCGCCTTCGAAGGCCAGCCGGTCAATGGCGAAGTGGTGACTGCGATCGCTAAGCGCTACCCGAACCTGCCGATCCAGATCGGCGGCGGTATCCGCTCCCTGGAAACCATCGAACACTACGTCAAGGCCGGCGTAAGCTACGTGATCATTGGCACCAAGGCCGTGAAAGACCCGGCCTTCGTCGCCGAAGCCTGCCGCGCGTTCCCGGGCAAGGTGATCGTCGGCCTGGACGCCAAGGACGGTTTCGTCGCCACCGACGGCTGGGCGGAAATCAGCACGGTGCAGGTGATCGACCTGGCCAAGCAGTTCGAAGCCGACGGCGTGTCCGCCATCGTTTATACCGACATCGCCAAAGACGGCATGATGCAGGGCTGCAACGTACCGTTCACCGCTGCGCTGGCGGCGGCGACCAGGATCCCGGTGATCGCGTCCGGTGGCATCCACAACCTGGGTGACATCAAGTCGCTGCTGGATGCCCGGGCCCCTGGAATCATCGGCGCGATCACCGGCCGCGCAATCTACGAAGGCACCCTGGACGTCGCCGAAGCCCAGGCTTACTGCGATGCCTACAACGGCTGAGGACTGACCATGGCGCTGGCCAAACGCATCATCCCTTGCCTGGACGTCGACAACGGTCGCGTGGTCAAGGGCGTCAAGTTCGAGAACATCCGTGACGCCGGCGACCCGGTGGAAATCGCCCGTCGCTACGATGAGCAAGGTGCCGACGAGATTACCTTTCTCGACATCACCGCCAGCGTCGACGGCCGTGACACCACGCTGCATACCGTCGAGCGCATGGCCAGCCAGGTGTTCATCCCGCTGACCGTGGGCGGTGGCGTTCGCACCGTGCAAGACATCCGCAACCTGCTCAATGCCGGCGCGGACAAAGTCTCGATCAACACCGCCGCAGTGTTCAACCCGGAGTTCGTCGGCGAAGCCGCACAGCACTTCGGCTCGCAATGCATCGTGGTGGCCATCGACGCCAAGAAAGTCTCCGGCCCCGGCGAACCGCCGCGCTGGGAGATCTTCACCCACGGCGGGCGCAAGCCGACCGGCCTGGACGCGGTGGAGTGGGCGATGAAGATGGAAGGCCTGGGCGCCGGTGAAATCCTGCTGACCAGCATGGATCAGGACGGCATGAAAAACGGCTTCGACCTCGGCGTGACCCGTGCCATCAGCGATGCGCTGGGCATTCCGGTGATCGCGTCGGGTGGCGTCGGCAACCTGCAGCACCTGGCCGACGGCGTGATCGAAGGCCACGCCAGCGCCGTGTTGGCGGCGAGTATTTTCCACTTCGGCGAATACACCGTCCCCGAGGCCAAGGCTTACATGGCCGCGCGCGGTATCGTGGTGCGCTAAACGCTGCTGGACACCATGGCAAGTGCGCGGCACTCTCTGCGCTTGCCATGGATTCCGGTAACTTTCATGTTCAAAGACCTGTTGCTCGCGCTCGCCAGTACCTCCGTGTTCATGATCGGAGTGGCCCAAGCCGAAGAATCGTCTGACGCCTCCCTGGTGTTGCTGACGGAAAACTTCCCGCCCTACAACATGGCGAAAAACGGCAAGAACTTCGCCAAGGACGAGAATATCGAAGGCATCGCCGTGGACATCATGCGCGAAACCTTCAAGCGTGCTGGCATTTCCTACAGCCTCACTCTGCGCTTTCCTTGGGAGCGGATCTACAAACTCGCCCTGGAAAACCCCGGCTACGGTGTGTTCGTGATGGCCCGCCTGCCGGAGCGCGAAGCGCTGTTCAAATGGGTCGGCCCTATCGGCCCGGATGACTGGGTGATGCTGGCCAAGGCCGACAGCAAGATCCGGCTCGACGAGCTGGCGCAGGCGCGGCGCTACAAGATCGGCGCGTACAAGGGCGACGCGATTGCCGAGACCCTGGAGAAGCAGGGCCTCAAGCCAGTGCTGGTGCTGCGTGACCAGGACAACGCGCAAAAGCTGCTGGATGACCAGATCGACCTGTGGGCCACCGGCGACCCGGCCGGCCGCTACCTGGCGCGCCAGGTCGGTGTGACCGGGCTCAAGACCATCCTTCGCTTCAACAGTGCCCAGTTGTACCTGGCGCTGAACAAGGATGTGCCGGACGAAACGGTGGCCAAGTTGCAGGCAGCGTTGGATCAGTTGCGCGAGGAAGGCCTGCTCGACCAGATGATGGCGCGCTATTTGTAGCGATAGGTGCCGTTCTTGCCGTGCCCTGCCATCGCCTGATTGCTGCGCACGCTGATCATCAGTTTGATATCAATCCAGTCCACGCCCTGGGCCTTGAGCTTGGGCAGCTCGCGTTCGAGCACCGCCAGGGTTTGTGGATACGGATGGCCGATCATCACCGCTGAGCCCTGTTTATGGGCCAGTTTGATGGCGCTCTGCAATTGCGTGGTGATCGCGGCTTCGGTGCGTTCGTCGTCGAGGAACACATCCCGCGAGACACTGGCCAGGCCGATCTTCTGCGCTTCGGCGGCGCCGACGGTCTGCGCGCTGGTGCGGCTGTCGACAAAGAACTTGTGGCGCCGTTGCAGCTCGCCCATCAGCCAGGCCATGGCTTCGGGCTGGGCGGTCATGCGGCTGCCCATGTGGTTGTTGATGCCAGCGGTGTAGGGCACGGCCTTGAACGCGGCGTCCAGGCGCTTGCCGAGCTCCTCGATAGGCAACTCGGGGTGCCAGGCGAACGGGCCGGTGGCCGGGTCCATGGGCATGTGCAGGATCACGATCTTGCCGGCCTTGTGCGCTTCGCGGGCGAATTCGGCGGCGTGGGGCGTGTCGGGCATGATCGCCGTGGTCACCGGGCCGGGCAGGGCCAGCACACGGCGATCCCGGGGCAGGTTTTGCCCCAGGTCGTCGATGATCAGGGTCAGGTAGGCTTTGTGCGGTTCGCTGGCCGGGGTCGCGTGGGCGACCCCGGCCAGGCTGCACAGTGCAGCGATGATCAGGGCAACGCGCATATCAACGGCTGCGCGTGATGCTCAAGCCCTTGAGCAGGCTCAACGCCTGGGCCAGTTGGTAGTCATCGTCCTGTGGCATCGGCTTGGCCTTGGCGCTGCTGCCGGTCGGCTGGTCGGCGCCGCCGTTGCCATTGCCGAGGTGGCCTTGCAGGTCGGCTTCCTTGTAGTACTCGCTGTCGACCTCGTTGGTGATCTTGGCCTTGCGCACTTCGATGTCCGGCACGATGCCCTGGGCCTGGATCGAGCGGCCGTTTGGCGTGTAGTACAGCGCGGTGGTGATTTTCAGGGCGCGCTCGTTGTTCAGCGGCAACACGGTTTGCACCGAGCCTTTGCCGAAACTGGTGGTGCCCATCAGTACACCGCGCTTCTGGTCTTGCAGGGCGCCGGCGACGATCTCCGAGGCCGAGGCGCTGCCGCCGTTGATCAGCACGGCCAGCGGCACGTTTTCGCTGAGGTCGTTGCCGGTGGCCGAGAAGCGCAGTTCGGAGTTGGCGATACGGCCCTTGGTGTAGACGATCAGGCCTTTGGTGATGAAGTGGTCGACCACTTCCACCGCCGACTGCAGCACGCCACCGGGGTTGTTGCGCAGGTCGAGCACGATGCCGTTGAGCTTCTTGCCGTTGTCTTTACGCAGTTTGGCCAGGGCCTTGGCCACTTCGTCGCCGGTCTTGACCTGGAACTGGGTGATGCGGATGTAGCCGTAGCCCGACTCCAGCAGCTGGCTCTTCACGCTCTTGACCGTGATGGTCGCGCGGGCCAGGGTCACGTCGAACGGCGCACCGCCGTCGCGCACCAGGGTCAGGGTGATTTTCTGGCCGATCTTGCCGCGCATCTTGTCGACGGCTTCGGTCATGGTCTGGCCACGGGTCGGCTGGCCGTTGATCTTGACGATCAGGTCGCCGGCCTGGATGCCGGCCTTGGACGCCGGGGTGTCGTCGATCGGCGAGACCACTTTGATCTGGCCGTCTTCGGCGCCGACTTCAATGCCCAGGCCACCGAACTCACCGCTGGTGCTTTCCTGCAGCTCGGCGAAATCTTCCGGGCCGAGGTAGGCGGAGTGCGGGTCGAGGTTGCTGAGCATGCCCTTGATGGCATTTTCCAGCAGGGTCTTGTCGTCCACGGGTTCGACATAGGCTGCCTTGATCCGGTCCATGACCTCGGCAAAGGTGCGCAACTCCTCCAGCGGCAACGGCGCCTTGGTGGTCGCGGCCATGCCGGCGGGTGCAGCCGGTTCGGCCTGGTCGGCGAAAGCCAGAGGCGCGCCGATCACCAGGGCGATCGTCAGGGCCAGCGAAGTGAGGCGGGACAAATACAGCATGTCGAACGAACTCCTAATGTAGATGCGACCCTATCCTTGGGTGCGGCACCATTGTGCAGGATCGCTCGGGCGGCCCTGCTGACGAATAGCGAAGTACAGCGCCGGGGTGTCCTGGCCGCCACTGTTACCGACAGTGGAGATGGATTCCCCGGCTTTTACCACATCACCTGCCGACTTGAGTAAAGTCTGATTGTGGCCATAAAGACTCAAATAGCCATTACCGTGGTCGAGAATCACCAATAAACCGGCGCCCCGCAGCCAATCGGCAAACACCACGCGACCGCCGTGGACGGCGTGGACCTGGCTGCCGGCGGCCGCGCTGATCATCACCCCGTCCCACTTGGCGCGGGTGTCATCGCCGCGGGTTTCCCCAAAGCGTGCCAGCAGTCGACCATCAACCGGCCACGGAAGTTTGCCGCGCGCGGAAGCAAAAGGCCCGCCGAAGGATTCGCCCGCGCTGGAAACCAGCGGCCCGGGCGCTGCGTGCGCCGGTTTACGTGGGGCCGGAGCGTCGGTAGTGGCTGCCAGTTCGGCCTCACGCTGGCGCTTTTTTTCCGCTTCCTGCTGGGCGATCAGCGCTTTCTGTCGCGCTTCTTCGGCCTCGCGTGCCTGGCGGGCCAGGGTTTCTTCGATGGTTTTCAATACTTTGGCCAGGTCGGCCTGGTCCTGCTCGCGGGCTTGCAGCTTGGCGTCGCGGGCCTTTACGTCGTCATTGAGCTTGGCCAGGGCCAGTTGGCGCTCCTTGCGCACCTTGTCGAGCTGGGCGCGCTGGCTGTCGAGGCTGCTTTTCTGGTCGAGCAGTTGCGATTGCTGGTCGGCGATTTCCTGTTCGACGTTGGCCAGTTGGCGCAGGGTCTCGTTGAAGCCCTTCAATTGGGCAAGGCGTGCCTTGCTCAGGTAATCATAGTAGGTCAGGGTGCGCGCGAACTTTTCCGGGTTCTGCTGGTTGAGCAGCAGCTTGAGGTACTCCTGGCGGCCACTCTGGTAGGCGGCGCGGGCCTGGATCGCGATCAGGCGTTGTTGTTCAACGCGGGCGCTCTGGAGTTTTTTTTTCTCAGCGTCGAGTCGCTCCAGTTCCGACTCGCTCTTCTTTAATTCTTTTTGTAGCTCCTGGACCTGCTTCTCCAGCTTGCCCATCTCGGTTTCCGTGCCGCGCAGGTCTTTCTGCACCCCGGATTTTTCTTCCTGGAGCTTGCCGAGCAGTTTTTTCAGCTCGGTGATGTCCTGACGCGTAGCGTCCAACTGTTGTTGGGTTTGCGCGCGCTCATCGGCAAATGCCGGTTGGAGCAGGCAGACGAGAGCGAGGGTAATCAAGGCGCGAAGCATAGAGGCGGGCGACACCAGGGAAAGGGACGGCCTAGTATGCCCGGCAAGCGCTGCAAAAAAAACGCCCAATTCGGGCTTCTGGGCAAGATAGGTGCCGAGCGGCAGTGGTATGGCGAAAAGACATCTACCCAACACCGCGAGTCTAGTGTGGGAGGGGGCTTGCCCCCGATAGCAGTAGGTCAGCCAACACCTATTCAGCTGACACGCCGCAATCGGGGGCAAGCCCCCTCCCACATGTGGTTTAGATCAGACCAGGATCGAAGTGCCGGTCATCTCTTTGGGCTTCTCCAGCCCCATCAACATCAGCATGGTCGGCGCCACATCGGCCAGCACGCCGCCTTTGCGCACTTTCAGATCACGCTTGCCGACGTAGATGAACGGCACCGGCTCGGTGGTGTGGGCGGTGTGGGCCTGGCCGGTGGACTCGTCGGACATTTGCTCGCAGTTGCCATGGTCGGCGGTGATCAGCGCTTCGCCGCCGACTTTTTCCAGGGCGTCGACGATGCGGCCCACGCACAGGTCCAGGCATTCCACGGCCTTGATCGCGGCGGCCAGGTTGCCGCTGTGGCCGACCATGTCGCCGTTGGCGTAGTTGACCACGATCACGTCATAACGCTGGTGTTCGATGGCGTCGACGATCTTGTCGGTGACTTGCGGTGCGCTCATTTCCGGTTGCAGGTCGTAGGTCGCGACTTTCGGCGACGGGATCAGGATGCGCTCTTCGCCCGGGAACGGTTCTTCGCGGCCGCCGGAGAAGAAGAAGGTCACGTGGGCGTACTTCTCGGTTTCGGCGATGCGCAGTTGGGTCTTGCCGTTTTTCGCCAGGTAGTCGCCCAGCACGTTTTCCAGGCTGCCGGGGGCAAAAGCCGACGGGGCCGGGATGTTGGCGGCGTATTGGGTGAGCATCACGAACTCGATTTTCGGCTGGCGCGCGCGTTCGAAGTCCTTGAAACCCGGGTCGACGAACACATGGCTCAGCTCGCGGGCACGGTCGGCGCGGAAGTTCATGAACACCACGGCGTCGCCGTCTTCCACTTTCACCGGCTCGCCGATGGTGGTGGCCTTGACGAACTCATCGCTCTCGCCGCGCGCGTAGGCGGCTTCCAGGCCTTCCTGGGCGGTGGCGGCGTTGAATTCGGCCTGGCCGTCGACGATCAGGTTGTAGGCCTGGGACACGCGGTCCCAGCGGTTGTCGCGGTCCATCGCGAAATAGCGACCGACCAGGCTGGCGATGCGGCCCTTGCCGAGGGCGGCGAAGGTGGCGTCCAGCAGTTCGATCGACGATTGCGCGCTTTTCGGCGGCGTATCGCGGCCGTCGAGGAAGGCGTGCAGGTAGATCTTGTCGGCGCCGCGCTTGAAGGCCAGTTCGGCCATGGCCACGAGGTGGTCCTGGTGGCTGTGTACGCCGCCGTCGGACAGCAGGCCCATGAAATGCACGGCCTTGCCGGCGGCGACGGCTTTATCGACGGCCGCGCAGATGGTCGGGTTCTCGAAGAACTCGCCGTCGCGGATCGCTTTGGTCACGCGGGTGAAGTCCTGATAGACCACTCGTCCGGCGCCGAGGTTCATGTGGCCGACTTCCGAGTTGCCCATTTGGCCGTCCGGCAGGCCCACATCCATGCCCGAACCGGAGATCAGCCCGTTGGGCAAAGTGGCGGTCAGACGGTCCAGCACCGGCTTGTTGGCCGAGTACACGGCGTTGTCGTGGTGGCTTTCACTGTGTCCGAAGCCATCGAGAATTATCAGGACCAAAGGTTTAGGCGTCGTAGTCATAGATCCTCTCGCGGCGGTAATTGATGAAGGGGATTGAAAAGGGAGTGGCAGTTTAAAGCGAAGTTCCGACCACGTCACCGCTTTACGGGGGTTGGCCCCCCCTGACGGCTGTGTATACTTACCGCCATTTTAACGCCCTGGAACCTCCTTGATGGTTGATCACCTGATTGCATTTGCCACTGCCCACTACCTGCTCGCGGGTGCCTTCGTCATCCTGCTGGCGCTGCTGATCGCTCATGAAATGAGCCGCGGTGGCCGCAGCCTGAGCACGTCGGAGCTGACCGCGCTGGTCAACAAGGATGAGGCCGTTGTCGTGGATATCCGTCCGGCCAAGGATTTTGCCGCCGGTCATATCGTTGGCGCCCTGAACATTCCCCAGGACAAGCTGATCGCGCGCCTGGCCGAGCTGGAAAAGCACAAGGCCAAGACCATCATCCTGGTCGACGCTCAAGGCCAGCATTCCGGCACCCACGCCCGCGAAATGCTCAAGACCGGCTTTACCGCCGCCAAACTGTCTGGTGGTATCAGCAGCTGGCGCGCGGACAACCTGCCGCTGGTGAAGTGATATGAGCCAGGTTGTCGTGTATTCCAGCGATTGGTGCCCTTACTGCATGCGGGCCAAGGCCTTGCTGGAGAAGAAGGGGGTTGCCTTCGAAGAGATCAAGGTCGACGGCAAACCCCAGGTGCGCGCCGAAATGGCCCAGAAGGCGGGACGCACGTCCGTGCCGCAGATCTGGATCGGCGCCAAGCACGTCGGTGGATGCGATGACCTGTTTGCCCTTGAGCGTGCCGGCAAGCTGGACGCGCTGCTTCACGTCTGACTCCTAAACCCTAAAAGACCCAAGATCAAGAAGGATCTGCGATGACTGACCAACAGAACACCGAAGCAGCAGAAGCCCAAGGCCCACAGTTTTCGCTGCAGCGCATCTATGTGCGTGACCTGTCGTTCGAAGCGCCGAAAAGCCCGGCCATCTTCCGTCAGGAGTGGACCCCAAGCGTCGGGCTGGACCTGAACACCCGTCAAAAAGCCTTGGAAGGCGACTTCCACGAAGTCGTGCTGACCCTCTCGGTCACCGTCAAGAACGGCGAAGAAGTGGCCTTCATCGCTGAAGTGCAACAGGCCGGTATCTTCCTGATCCAGGGCCTGGACGAAGCGTCCATGAGCCACACCCTGGGCGCGTTCTGCCCGAACATCCTGTTCCCGTATGCCCGCGAGACCCTGGACAGCCTGGTCACCCGTGGCTCGTTCCCGGCGCTGATGCTGGCTCCGGTGAACTTCGATGCCCTGTACGCGCAAGAGCTGCAGCGCATGCAACAGGAAGGTTCGTCGACGGTTCAATAAGTCGATGCGCTAAAAATGTGGGAGGGGGCTTGCCCCCGATTGCGGTGTGTCAGCTGAATAGGTGTTGGCTGACCCACTGCTATCGGGGGCAAGCCCCCTCCCACATTTGTTATGTGTGTTATTTGAAGCCGAGTTGGCGCCAGCCTTCGTAGACGGCGACGGCGACGGTGTTCGATAAGTTCAGGCTGCGGCAACCTTCGCGCATCGGCAAACGCAGGCGATGGCCGTCGGGCAGGGCGTCGAGCACCTCGGCCGGCAGGCCACGGCTTTCCGGGCCGAACAGGAAGGCGTCGCCGTCGGCGAAGCTGGCGTCATGGAACGGCCGCGAGCCCTTGGTGGTGAACGCGAACAACCGAGGGTGGCCGAGGCTTTCCAGGCAGCTGGCGAGGTCAGCGTGGCGTTGCAAGGTGGCATACTCGTGGTAGTCCAGTCCGGCGCGGCGCAGGCGCTTGTCGTCCATGTCGAAGCCCAGCGGCTCGATCAAATGCAGGTGGCAGCCACTGTTGGCGCACAGCCTGATAACGTTGCCGGTATTCGGCGGAATTTCTGGTTGAAAAAGGATGACGTGAAACATGCACGGCTCCGAAGGCAAAGATGCGCTGCATTCTACCCTCGAAGAAGACCCCAGGCCGAAGCTATTGCCAAGGGTTTTGGGCTCTTTGGCGATTGTCGGCCTGATGGTGGGCCTGATGATCGGGCGCCTGACCGCCCCGGACCCGGTCGAATTGCTGCAGGTGACGCCAGCAGCCGACGGTGTGGTGGTGTGGTTCAACAGCGAACCCAAGCTGCATGGCGAGCATATCGACGGCACCGTGGCGCTGTTGTTCGACGCGCAGGGCAAGGCCGCCAGCGGGCAGCTCAAGGTCAATGACAAGGATGTGAACTGGCGCGTGCGCAAGACCGATGGCGGCCTGTTGCTCAACCTGGTGGCGGCGCGGCCGTTGCGTGGGGAATGGTCGGGAGAGGAAGCTGAAGGCCGCTGGCGGCTGGAGATCCATCTCCAAGAGCAATAAAAGAGGGAGTTCCCGGCCTGCCTGTACCAGGGCTCCCAAAACGGGATGAAGCCATCCGGCTTCGTGTTAAAGAGGGAATCCCCGGCCTGCCTGTACCGAGGTTCCCGAAAGCGGTGTGGAGCGCGACGCGGTTCGCATCAAGCACCCCGGGTGTAAAGAGGGGATTCTCGGCCTGCCTGTACCAAGGTCCCCGAAACTGGGTTGTATCAGGGTTATTGCAGGGCGCGTGCCACACTGGCCAAGTTGCTCGAAAAAAACGCTCCAGACAGCGAAAAGCCCCGGAATACGGGGCTTTGGCGTTTTCGGTTGTCTGATTTCAGGCTGCGGTGCGAGGGTTTGAGGTGTTGGCGCCGTGCCCGATGCCGGTTCATGGTGCATTGAAGCGGTGCATGGTCGCCAAACCTTATGCAGATCCAAATGTGGGAGGGGGCTTGCCCCCGATTGCGGTGGATCAGTCATGTAGATGCCGACTGACATGCCGCTATCGGGGGCAAGCCCCCTCCCACATTGGATCTTCAGTGGGGCTGAGATTCAGCCCTCGTCCCCGTCGTCATCATCCGCGCCATCGACCTTCATCCCCAGTTCCTTGATCTTGCGCGTCAGGGTATTGCGGCCCCAACCCAGCAGCACGGCGGCATCGCGACGGCGGCCGGCGGTGTGCTTGAGGGCGGTTTCGATCATGATCCGTTCGAAGGCCGGCACGGCGCTGTCCAGCAGGTTCGACTGGCCGCGTGCCAGGGCCTGGTCGGCCCATTGGCGCAGCGCCTGTTCCCAGTTGGTCACGGGGGCCGAATCCTGCGGCAGGCTGAGCAGCTCCGGCGGCAGGTCGCTGATATGCACTTCGCGCCCGGACGCCATGACCGTGATCCAGCGGCAGGTGTTCTCCAACTGGCGCACGTTGCCGGGCCACGGCAGGTTCTTCAGGTATTCCTCGGTCTCGCTTTTCAGCAGCTTCGGCTCGACGGCCAGCTCCTGGGCGGCGCGGCTGAGGAAGTGGCGTGCGAGGGTCGGGATGTCTTCGCGACGGTCCGACATGCGCGGGATGTGGATGCGGATCACGTTGAGGCGGTGAAACAAGTCCTCACGGAACTTGCCCGCATGCACCAGGGTTTCCAGGTTCTGGTGAGTCGCGGCGATGATACGCACGTCAACCTTGACCGGCGTATGCCCGCCCACACGGTAGAACTCGCCGTCCGCCAGCACGCGCAGCAAGCGGGTCTGTGTATCGGCCGGCATGTCGCCGATTTCATCGAGGAACAGCGTGCCGCCGTCCGCCTGTTCAAACCGCCCGCGCCGCAGGTTGGCCGCGCCGGTGAAGGCGCCTTTCTCGTGGCCGAACAGCTCGGACTCCATCAAGTCCTTCGGAATCGCCGCCATGTTCAGCGCGATGAACGGCGACGCCGCCCGCGGGCTGTGGCGGTGCAGGGCGTGGGCCACCAGTTCTTTACCGGTGCCCGACTCGCCGTTGATCAGCACGGTGATGTTGGAGTGGCTCAAGCGCCCGATGGCGCGAAACACTTCCTGCATCGCCGGCGCTTCACCGATGATTTCCGGGGTGCGGGTCAGGGCGGGCGGGGCTTCCTGGTTCTGCTGTTCCTGGGCGTGCTGGTTGGCGCGCTTGACCAGCGCCACCGCTTCGTCCACGTCGAACGGCTTGGGCAGGTACTCAAAGGCGCCGCCCTGGTAGGACGCGACAGCGCTGTCCAGGTCCGAGTGCGCGGTCATGATGATCACCGGCAGGCGCGGGTGCTGCTCGCGAATCCGCGCCAGCAGGTCCAGGCCGCTGGCACCGGGCATGCGGATGTCGGAGATGATCACGTCGGGCTGCTGGCGCGCCAGGCGGCTCATCACCCCGTCAGCGCTGTCGAAGCTCTGGGTGGTCATGCCTTCCTGTTGCAGGGCTTTCTCGAGGACCCAGCGGATAGAACGGTCGTCATCGACGATCCAGACAGTTTCACTACGGCTCATGTCGATGGGGCTCCTTGTTCCAGAGGCAGAAAGATCGAGAACGTGGTGTGGCCAGGATGGCTCTCACATTCGATCAGACCCTGGTGCTGGCTGATGATGTTCTGGGTAATGGCCAGGCCCAGCCCGGTACCGTCCGGGCGGCCGCTGACCATGGGGAAGAAAATGGTTTCCTGCAGTTCTGCTGGAATGCCCGGGCCGTTGTCGGTGATTTCGACTTTGGTCACCAGACGATGGCGCACGTGGCCGATGGTGAACTGGCGCAAGGCGCGGGTGCGCAGGCTGATGCGGCCCAGGCGCAGCTCGTTCTGGCTGCTGATGGCCTGCATGGCGTTGCGCACGATGTTGAGGACCGCCTGGATCATCTGCTCGCGGTCGATCAACACGTCGGGAATGCTCGGGTCATAGTCGCGCACCAAGGTAATGCAGCCTTGGCTTTCGGCCTCGACCAACTGGCAGACACGCTCCAGCACCTCATGCACGTTGGTCATCGCCAGCGACGGCAGCTTGTTGGAGCCGAGCATGCGGTCCACCAGATTACGCAGGCGGTCGGCCTCTTCGATGATGACGTTGGTGTAGTCCTTGAGGTGCTCGTCCGGCAGCTCACGAGCCAGCAACTGCGCCGCGCCGCGAATCCCGCCCAACGGGTTCTTGATCTCGTGGGCCAGGCCGCGCACCAGCATCTTGCTGGTTTCCTGCTTGGACAACTGCGCTTCTTCCTTGGTGATGCGCAGCAGGCGGTCACGCGGGTGGACTTCGAGCAGCAGCAGGGTGCTGCCGTTGCTCAGGATCGGGGTCACGGCGTAGTCGACGGTCAGGGTCTGGCCGGTCAGGGCGGTGAGCATCGCTTCGCGCTTGGTGAACGGATGTGCCTGCTCCACTGCCTGGCGCAACGAGCTCAAGGCTTCGGCCGACTCGGTGAACAACTCGCTGATGAACTGCCCATGGCTGCGCTGCCCGCTGATGGCCAGGAGCATCTCCGCCGCCGGGTTCATGTACTCAAGGCGCAGGTCGTCATTGAGCAGGATGGTCGCGGTGGTCAGGTTGTCGAGTAACAAACGGTGCAGTGCATCGCTGATGGTCATCAGGACCTCTTTTGGAGCAAGGCGCGGGCTTGAGGCACACGCTGATACAAGGAAAATGCAAAAACCAAACCAAGGCTCCGAAAAGAAGCGTTTAAGCCCTGAAATAAGGGTTTAAGGCTCGAAACTGTGGCGTTCTGCCAGCTTCATCGGGTAGTTTCGAACCAAAATGGGCTGGGTCGGTGGGAAGGGTGCAGGCTATCGCACCAATATAGTGCGATTTTGTGACGATTGTTCAGGAAGCGCGAATTCACACAAATCAAATGTGGGAGAGGGATTGCCCTCTCCCGCATTTTTGGATCGGGTGTACCGTTTTAGTTTTTGTAGATACACAGCTCGGCGGTCGCGCGGATCATCGCCAACTGCTGCATCGGCTCATTGAGCGGCTCATGCACCGCCTCGGCCAGCCATTGCGGGCACTGTGGGTCGGTGCGCTGGGGGCTGAAGTCGGCCAATTGCTGCAGCAGGCGTTTTTGCAGTTGGTCCAGTTGCGGGCGAATCTGCTTGACCAGGTCCGGGCGCGGATCGTCGGGGGCCTTGCCCTGGAACTGCCAGTCAGAAAGATGGGCGTACTGCACCAGTTTGTTCGCTTCGATCTGTGCCGAGAAGAACTGCCCGGCGGCGACAGGGTCCAGCTTATAGCTCGGGGCCTGGGCGACGACGCTGGCGATCACCTCTTGCTCGCGCTTCTTGTCTTCTACGGGCTTGTGGCTGTCCCACTTGCTCAGGGCGACCTGGTCGGCGATCGCCAGGCGCTCGGCGATGCTGTTGAGTAAAGGTTCGAGGCTGGGCGGCGCAGCGCTCGCACTGGCACTGGCACTGACGAATAACAGAGCGAACACAAGTCGACGTTTCAATGCTGATCTCCTTATGAGAGGGGGCTTGCCCCCGATAGCAGAGTGCCGGTCAGCACCGGTATCAACTGATCCACGGCTATCGGGAGCAAGCTCCCTCCCACCTTTTTGATTGGGTTTGCAGGTGCGGAGCTGTGTAATCCCCGGGCAAAAAAAGACCTCCCGAAGGAGGTCTTTTTCGATCACGCCACGTTAAGCGACGCTACCGGATCAGCAGCTGTAGTACAGCTCGTATTCCAGTGGGTGTACGAAGGTGCGGACTTTGATTTCTTCTTCGCTTTTCAGCTCGATGTAGGCATCGATGAAGTCGTCGCTGAATACGCCGCCTTTGGTCAGGAACGCACGGCCCTTGTCCAGCTCTTCCAGGGCTTCTTTCAGGCTGCCGCACACTTGTGGGATCTCTTTGGCCTCTTCAGGCGGCAGGTCGTACAAGTTTTTGTCGGCGGCGTCGCCTGGGTGGATCTTGTTCTGGATGCCGTCCAGGCCAGCCATCAGCAGTGCAGCGAAGCCCAGGTACGGGTTGGCTGCCGGGTCCGGGAAGCGGGCTTCGATACGGCGAGCGCGCGGGCTGGACACGTAAGGAATACGGATCGATGCGGAGCGGTTACGAGCCGAGTAGGCCAGCATTACCGGTGCTTCGAAACCTGGGACCAGACGCTTGTAGGAGTTGGTCGACGGGTTGGTGAAGCCGTTCAGGGCCTTACCGTGCTTGATGATACCGCCGATGAAGTACAGGGCGGTGTCGGACAGGCCGGCATAACCTTCGCCAGCGAAGGTGTTCTTGCCATCTTTAGCGATGGACAGGTGAACGTGCATACCCGAACCGTTATCGCCGTACAGAGGCTTAGGCATGAAGGTTGCGGTACGGCCGTAGGCATCAGCCACGTTGTGTACGCAGTACTTCAGGGTCTGGACTTCGTCAGCCTTGGCAACCAGGGTGTTGAACTTCACACCGATTTCGTTCTGGCCGGCAGTCGCCACTTCGTGGTGGTGTACTTCGATGACCAGGCCCATTTCTTCCATGGCGTTGCACATGGAGGTACGGATTTCGTGGTCGTGGTCGAATGGCGGAACTGGGAAGTAGCCACCTTTGATACCTGGACGGTGGCCTTTGTTGCCGCCTTCTACGTCCTGGTCGGACATCCACGAACCTTGTTCGGAGAAAATCTTGAACATGGAGCCGGAGATGTCGGACTTGAACTTGACCGAATCAAAGATGAAGAATTCTGGCTCTGGGCCTACGAATACGGTGTCGCCGATACCGGTCGACTTCAGGTATTCCTCGGCACGCTTGGCGATCGCACGTGGGTCGCGGTCGTAGCCTTGCATGGTCGAAGGCTCGATCACGTCGCAGACGATGATCAGGGTTGGGTCTTCGGTGAACGGGTCCAGCACGGCAGTGCTGTCGTCCGGCATCAGGATCATGTCGGAAGCTTCGATGCCTTTCCAACCGGCAATGGAGGAACCGTCGAACATTTTGCCTTCTTCGAAGAACGCGTCATCCAGCGCGTCGCGAGCCGGCATGGTCACGTGGTGCTGAGTGCCTTTTGTGTCCGTGAAGCGCAGATCAATCCACTTAACGTCATGATCTTTGATGAGTTGAACCGACTTCGACATGGTGTCCTCCGGGGTGGCTTCGGGCTGGGTAGTGGAGTTAGCCCTTAGAATGTGGGTGATGCCGGCGCGGATAGTCCGCCATGGCAACCTGCCTCACAAGAGAGCAAATTGCATGCCAGTGCGCCAACATGGCCTTTTTGCGTCAAAATGGCCCCTATAACAGTGCAAACCGCAGAAATGGAATAAATAACGCACTGCAATGTGGCGCGCATTTGCGCAAATGACCTGTTTTGGTGCGCCGCACCATTGATGCATATTAACTGGTTAAACCTTGAGCGATTTCCGCTATAATCCGCGCCCCCCTTTTTCGGCAGGCCCTGCGCGCGCTGTTTCCATGAAATTAATCGTTAAAGTCTTCCCCGAGATCACCATCAAAAGCCGACCGGTACGGATGCGTTTCATCCGTCAGTTGGCCAAGAACATCCGTGCCGTGCTCCGCGATCTGGACCCGGCTGTGGTGGTGAACGGTGTGTGGGACAATCTCGAGCTGGAAACCCGTGTCACCGACGCCAAGGCCTTGAAGGATATGACCGAGCGCCTGAGCTGCATGCCGGGCATCGCGCATTTCCTGCAGGTCGACGAGTACCCGCTGGGCGACTTTGACGACATCACCGAAAAGTGCAAACAGCACTTTGGCAGCGAGCTTGAAGGCAAGATTTTTTCGGTGCGCTGCAAGCGTGCCGGCAAGCACCCGTTCAGCTCCATGGATGTGGAAAAATACGTCGGCAGCAAGCTGCGTCGCGAGTGCGGCGCAGCCGGAATTTCCCTCAAGGCGCCGCAAATTGAAGTGCGGATGGAAATTCGCGACCAACGGTTGTTTGTGATCCACAGCCAGCACAATAGCATTGGTGGCTACCCGCTGGGCGCCCTGGAACAGACCCTGGTCTTGATGTCCGGCGGTTTCGATTCCACGGTGGCGGCCTACCAGATCATGCGCCGCGGCCTGATGAGCCACTTCTGCTTCTTCAACCTGGGCGGGCGTGCTCACGAATTGGGCGTGATGGAAGTCGCGCACTATATCTGGAAGAAGTACGGCAGCTCCCAACGCGTGCTGTTTGTCAGCGTGCCGTTCGAGGAAGTACTGGGCGAAATTCTCGGCAAAGTCGATAACAGTCATATGGGCGTAGTATTGAAGCGTATGATGTTGCGCGCAGCGTCCCGAATTGCCGATCAACTGCAGATCGACGCGCTGGTGACCGGCGAAGCGATTTCCCAGGTATCCAGCCAGACGCTGCCGAACCTGTCGCTCATCGATTGCGTGACCGAGAAGCTGGTGCTGCGCCCGCTGATCGCCAGCCATAAGCAGGACATCATCGACCTGGCAGAACAGATCGGCACCGCCGACTTTGCCAAGCACATGCCTGAATATTGCGGGGTCATTTCGGTGAACCCCAAGACCCACGCCAAGCGCAACCGCGTGGAGTATGAAGAACAACAGTTTGATATGGCGGTTCTGGAGCGTGCGCTCGAGAACGCCAAACTGGTCCCGATCGATCGTGTCATCGACGAGTTGGGCCAGGATGTGCAGATCGAAGAAGTCAGCGAAGCCCTGGCCGGTCAGATCATCATCGACATCCGTCACCCGGATGCCGCTGAAGACGAGCCGCTGGAAATCGCTGGCATCGACGTACAAACGCTGCCGTTCTATGCATTGAACGCGCGTTTCAAGGAACTGGATAACAGCCGTCAGTACCTGCTGTATTGCGACAAAGGCGTGATGAGTCGCCTGCATGCCCACCATTTGCTCAGTGAGGGGCATGCCAATGTGCGCGTTTATCGACCGAGCTAAGAGCCCGGGGCTGTTTGCCTGTGGCCTGCGTCACCGGCCCCCCGACTCTGCCGTCAAGCTGTAACGGCAAGGCCTGACTCTACTGTTAATCGCTGCCACGACCTGTCAGCACACCGAATCCTCTGATCGAGATACACAAGTGATCGAAAATCTACGTAACATCGCCATCATTGCTCACGTTGACCATGGTAAAACCACCCTGGTAGACAAACTCTTGCGTCAATCCGGCACCCTGGAGCGCAACGAGCTCAACGACGAGCGCGTGATGGACTCCAACGACCAGGAAAAAGAGCGCGGTATTACCATCCTGGCTAAAAACACCGCTATCAACTGGAACGGCTACCACATCAACATCGTGGATACCCCGGGCCACGCCGACTTCGGCGGCGAAGTAGAACGCGTAATGTCGATGGTCGACTCCGTTCTGCTGCTGGTTGACGCTCAAGACGGCCCTATGCCGCAAACCCGTTTCGTGACCAAGAAGGCGTTCGAAGCCGGCCTGCGTCCGATCGTGTGCATCAACAAGGTTGACCGTCCAGGCGCGCGTCCGGATTGGGTTCTGGACCAGATCTTCGATCTGTTCGACAACCTGGGTGCTACCGAAGAACAACTGGACTTCCAGGTTATCTACGCTTCGGCCCTGAACGGTATTGCCGGTCTGGATCACACCGCCATGGCGGAAGACATGACCCCGCTGTACCAGGCCATCGTTGACCACGTTCCACCACCGAAGGTTGACCGTGACGGTCCGTTCCAGATGCAAATCTCGGCACTGGACTACAACAGCTTCCTGGGTGTTATCGGTGTTGGCCGTATCGCTCGTGGTAGCGTCAAGCCGAACACTCCGGTTGTCGCTATCGGCGCCGACGGCAAGAAGCGCAACGGTCGTATTCTGAAGCTGATGGGTCACCACGGCCTGCACCGCATCGACGTTGAAGAAGCGTTCGCCGGCGACATCGTGTGCGTCAGCGGTATGGACTCGCTGTTCATCTCCGACACCCTGTGCCAGCCGGACACTGTCGAGGCGATGAAGCCTCTGACCGTCGACGAGCCAACCGTTTCCATGACCTTCCAGGTAAACGACTCGCCTTTCTGCGGTAAAGAAGGCAAGTTCGTGACCTCCCGTAACATCAAGGAACGTCTGGACAAAGAGCTGCTCTACAACGTGGCACTGCGCGTTGAAGAAGGCGACTCGGCTGACAAGTTCAAGGTTTCCGGCCGTGGTGAGCTGCACCTCTCGGTACTGATCGAAACCATGCGTCGCGAAGGCTTCGAAATGGGCGTTGGTCGTCCTGAAGTGATCATCCGTACTGTTGACGGCGTGAAGCAGGAACCGTTCGAAAACGTCACCATCGACACCCCTGAAGAATCCCAGGGCAAGGTCATGGAAGAGATGGGCCTGCGTAAGGGCGACCTGACCAACATGGTGCCGGATGGCAAAGGCCGTGTGCGTCTGGAATACAACATCCCTGCGCGTGGTCTGATCGGTTTCCGTAACCAGTTCCTGACCCTGACCAACGGTGCTGGCATCCTGACCTCGATCTTCGATCGCTACGACACCATGAAGTCCGGCGACATGTCCGGCCGTCAGAACGGTGTTCTGGTTTCGGTTGAAACCGGCAAGGCGCTGACCTACTCCCTGGAAACCCTCCAGGCGCGTGGCAAGCTGTTCGTTGAACACGGTCAAGAGATCTACAACGGTCAGATCGTTGGTCTGAACAGCCGTGACAACGACATGGGCGTCAACCCAACCAAAGGCAAGAAGCTCGACAACATGCGTGCTTCGGGTAAAGACGAAACCATCGCTCTGGTTCCACCTGTTCGCTTCACCCTGGAACAGGCCCTGGAATTCATCCAGGACGACGAGCTGTGCGAAGTCACGCCTAAGTCGATCCGCCTGCGTAAGAAGATCCTGGACGAAGGCGAGCGTACCCGCGCTGCCAAGAAAGCCAAGAACTGAGTTAACTCAGGCTGAATGAAAAACGCCCCCGGTCGAAAGGCCGGGGGCGTTTTTTTATGTCTGCAGGTTTTGTGCTGAAGGTGCCGGCCCTATCGGGAGCAAGCCCCCTCCCACAGTTTTGATTTGTGAACGCCTTCAAAATGTGGGAGGGGGCTTGCCCCCGATAGGGCCCTTGAGAGCCCTGCAAAACATGGATCAGAACTTATCGAGCGTCTTGAAATTGGTCTCGCGCACCACTTCCTTGGGCTTGTACGCGCAATACCCCGGCCGCGGGCCGATTTTCGGGTGGTTGCGGCAGGTATCCGGGCGCTTGTCATAAATAGTGCAGAAGCGCGTCTTACGATCCAGGTACAGGCAGTCGTTGTTGCTCATGCGCTGCAGGGTGAAGATCTCGGATTTGCTGTTGTAGCGCTCGACGATGCCTTCCTTCTGCAAACGCTTGGCGATGTTCTTCGGCGGGTCGCCGCGCTCGAATTCATCGACGATGCCAATGCGGATCAAGTCTTTGATCTTCACTTCGACCGGCAGCGTGCAGCAGCTGGACACGCAGCCTCCGCACATGTGGGCGGAATATTTCTGCCAGGTCTCGAGACGGTCGAGTTCCGCAGCGGCGATCAGTTGAGGCTTCATCAGGGTTCCAAGGTGGGGCGGTATCCGGGCGCGCGATCATACCGGGATTGATGGTTTTTTGAACAATATTTTCGGGTTTTCAGCTCGAAGGCGGCTCGAACAGTGATCGGGCACGACCCCTGCATTAAATTCATGCAAAGGTGAATGAGTTAAAAAACTGCCGAACCAGCGCGTCGACCGCCGGTCAGACCGACTAGGCTCTAGCAACTCCTTCAATCTCGCCCGAGGTCACACCGATGTCTCAGGAACCGCTTGCACGAGAAGCAGAGGTAGCCGCATTTCGCGATGCTGTCTTGACCAAACTCACCTACGCGGTGGGCAAAGACCCGGATCACGCCTTCGACCATGACTGGTTCGAAGCCATTGCCCTGGCCGCCCGCGACCAGATGGTCGATCACTGGATGAACCATACGCGGCAAATCTACCGCAAAGGCCAGAAGCGGGTGTATTACCTCTCGCTGGAATTCCTCATCGGCCGCCTGCTTTTCGACAGCCTGAGCAACCTCGGCCTGCTGGAGATCGCTCGCGAAGCGCTCACCGAGTTGGGTGTCGACCTGGAACGCATCCGCCTGCTGGAGCCCGATGCAGCGCTCGGCAACGGCGGTCTGGGACGCCTGGCGGCATGCTTTATGGAAAGCATGTCGACCCTGGGCATTGCCGGCCATGGTTATGGCATTCGTTATGAGCACGGGCTGTTCCGCCAGGCGATTGTCGATGGCTGGCAGCAGGAACAGACCGAGCGCTGGCTGGATTTCGGCAACCCGTGGGAGTTCGAACGGGCTGAAGTGATCTACCCGATCGGCTTCGGCGGCAGCGTCGAAACCCTCGCCGATGCCGGCGGCAAGCTGATTCAGGTGTGGTCGCCCAGCGAAACCGTGCGGGCCGTGGCCTACGACACTCCGGTGGTCGGCTGGCGCGGCGCCAGCGTCAACACCCTGCGGCTGTGGCGTGCGCGCGCCGTGGAAGACCTGCACCTGGAGCGCTTCAACGCCGGCGACCACTTGGGCGCCGTCGCCGAAGTGGCCCGCGCCGAAAGCATCTCCCGAGTGCTTTACCCGGCCGACAGCACCGAAGCGGGGCAGGAACTGCGCCTGCGCCAGGAATACTTCTTCGTCTCGGCCTCGCTGCAAGACCTGCTGCGCCGCCACAAGAACATGCACGGCTCGGTGCTGAGCCTGGGCGAACATGCCGCCATTCAGCTCAACGACACGCACCCGTCCATCGCGGTCGCCGAGTTGATGCGGCAACTGGTGGACCTGCACGATATTCCCTGGGAAGCGGCGTGGGACGTGACCGTCGAAACCCTGTCGTACACCAACCACACACTGCTGCCCGAAGCCCTGGAAACCTGGCCGGTCGGCCTGATGGAACGCATGCTGCCCCGGCACATGCAGATCATCTACCTGATCAACGCGCAGCACATCGACTCGCTGCGCGCCAAGGGCATCCACGATTTCGACGTGCTGCGCGCCGTGTCGCTGATCGAAGAAGACAACGGTCGCCGCGTGCGGATGGGCAACCTGGCGTTCCTCGGCTCCCATAGCGTCAACGGCGTATCCGGCCTGCACACCCAACTGATGCGCAGCACGGTGTTCTCCGAACTGCACAAGCTGTACCCGGAGCGCATCAACAACAAAACCAACGGCATCACCTTCCGCCGCTGGCTGTACCAGGCCAACCCCCAACTCACCGGCATGCTCGTCGACGCGCTGGGCGCGGACATCCTCGACAAGCCCGAACAGCGCCTGATCGAACTCGAACCGTTTGCCGAGAAGCAGGCCTTCCGCAAGGCCTTTGCCGAACAACGCCTGCACAGCAAGCGCGCGCTGGCCGAGATCATCCATGAGCGTCTGGGTATTGCGGTCAACCCGGCGGCGATGTTCGACGTGCAGGTCAAGCGCATCCACGAGTACAAGCGCCAGTTGCTCAACCTGCTGCACACCGTGGCGCTGTACCAGGCGATCCGTGCCGAGCCCGAGACCGACTGGGTGCCGCGAGTGAAGATCTTCGCCGGCAAGGCGGCGGCGAGCTATCACCAGGCCAAGCTGATCATCAAGCTGACCAACGACATCGCCCGCACCGTCAACAACGACCCCACCGTGCGCGGCTTGCTCAAGGTGGTGTTCCTGCCCAACTACAACGTCAGCCTGGCGGAAAGCATCATCCCGGCGGCGGACTTGTCGGAGCAGATTTCCACCGCCGGCTTTGAAGCATCGGGCACCAGCAACATGAAGTTCGGCCTTAACGGCGCGCTGTCCATCGGCACCATGGACGGCGCTAACGTCGAGATGCACGAGCGCGTGGGCGGCGAGCACATGTTTATCTTCGGCCTCAGCGCCCAGCAGGTGGAGGCCCGCAAGCACGCCGGTGAATTCCACGCCGGGCCGGACATCGCCGCGTCCCATCGTTTGAGCGATGTGTTGCAAGCGATTCGCGGCGGGGTGTTCTCGCCAGACGATCCGGGCCGTTATGTGGGCTTGATCGATGGGCTGATCGAGTACGACCGCTTCCTGGTGTGTGCCGACTTCGATGCCTACTGGGAGGCGCAGACCCGGGTCGACGCGCATTGGCATGATTCCAAGGAATGGTGGCGTTCGGCGGTGCTCAATACCGCGCGGATGGGCTGGTTCTCTTCGGACCGCACCATCCGCGAATACGCCACCGAGATCTGGAAAGCGCTCGACTAACCCCCCAAAAACCAAAATGTGGGAGGGGGCTTGCCCCCGATAGCGGACTGTCAGTTTGCAGATATGTGACTGGCACACCGCTATCGGGGGCAAGCCCCCTCCCACATTGGTCCCGCGTCGATATACTAGGTCCCGGTTTGCTTAGGGAATATCGACCATGCAATGGATTTTCATGCTGATTGGGCTGGCGCTCGGCTGGACGCTCGATGAGTCGTTCGGCGACGCGGGCATCGGCGCGTTGCTGGGGTTGGGCGTTGGCCAGGCGATTCGCCTGTCGATGCTGGCTTCGCGCACGTATGAACAAGGCCGTCAGTTGGAGACCGCGCAGAAAGCGCTCTCCGCGCTGGAGCAACGCCTGGCGCAACTGGAAAAACCTGCGCCTGAACCCGCGCCGCTCGCACACAGTATGTTGGTCGAATCCCCCGTTGCCGAATCCGCCCTGCCGGCCAAGGCCCCGGAGCTTATCTGGGAACTGCCCGCCGAACTGGCGCCGACCCCCGTCGCCATTGTCGCCGAACCAAGCCAGGCGTTACCGGCGGATGTGTGGACGCCTGCCGAGAAACCGCCTGCACCTGAACCGGTTATCCCCCGAGGCCCGAACCTGATCGAGCGCGCCATCCGCGGCGCGCGCAATTGGCTGTTCGGCGGCAATACCGTGTTGCGCGTCGGCGTGGTGCTGCTGTTCCTCGGCCTGGCCTTTTTGCTGCGTTATGCCACCGAAGGCATGGTGGTGCCGATCGAACTGCGTTATGCCGGGGTTGCCGCCGCCGCCTTGGGCCTGCTGGGCCTGGGCTGGTGGTTGCGGCTGCGCAACAGCAATTACGGCTTGATGCTGCAAGGCACCGGGATTGCGGTGCTGTACCTGACGGTGTTTGCCGCAATGCGCCTGCACCCGTTGATCGACCCGGGCGCGGCGCTGGGCCTGCTGGTGGCGGTCACGCTGTTTTCGGCGATTCTGGCGATCACCCAGGATGCGTTGGGCCTGGCCTGCGCAGCGGCGCTGGGCGGGTTTGCCGCGCCGATCCTGACTTCCACCGGCGCCGGTAACCATGTGGCGCTGTTCAGCTACTTCGCCCTGCTCAATGCCGGCATCCTCGCCATCGCCTGGTTCAAGGCCTGGCGCCTGCTCAACCTGATCGGCTTTGTCGGCACCTTCGGCATCGGCTTCGCCTGGGGCCTGCGTTCGTATGCGCCGCAGCTGCTGTGGAGCACCGAGCCGTTCCTGATCGTGTTTTTCCTGATGTACCTGGCCATCGGCCTGCTGTTCACCCGGCGCAAATTGCTGGAGATGAACGACGCGCCCGAGGACGACAGCCGCGGCGCGCTGCTGCGCTGGTCGGCGGCCAAGGGCGATTATGTCGACGGCAGCCTGCTGTTCGGTCCGCCGCTGGTGGGCTTTGGCTTGCAGTTCGCACTGGTCCAACACCTGGAGTTTGCCGCTGCGTTCAGCGCCCTGGGCCTGGGCATCATCTACATGGGCCTGGCCCGACTGCTCAGTGGCGGGCGTGCCTTGCTGCTGGCGGAAACCTGTCTGGCCCTGGGCGTGATCTTCGCCAGCCTGGCGATTCCCCTGGGCCTCGACGCGCGCTGGACCGCAGCGGCCTGGGCCGTGGAAGGCGCCGGGATCTTCTGGCTCGGCCTGCGCCAGCAACGGCCGTTGGCGCGGGCGTTCGGCCTGTTGTTGCAACTGGGTTCGGCGCTGGCGTTCCTCAGTGAACTGCGCGTCGGCGCACACACAATGCTGGACGGTGCGCCATTGGGCGCGCTGTTGCTGGGTGCCGCGTTGCTGTTCAGCTTCGCGCAGTTGCGCAACGCCTTCACCGAACAGGCGGCGGCTTGGGAGCGCAGGGGCTTGCCGGTGTTGGCCAGCCTCGGGCTGACCTTCGTGTACCTGCTCGCACCGCTGTTGTTGCTGACCCAGGGCACCGCCATCAGTTGGGCGCTCGCCGGCCTGGCGACGCTGTATGTGGGCCTGCGCATCGGTTCACGGACCTTCCTGTTCACCGCGTTCGCCGTGCAACTGCTGGGTGGCGCGTTGTTCCTGTTGCGCCTGCAAGGCGGTGATGGTGCGGCGGTATTCAGCGCGGGTTGGGGCGGTTTGCTGACGGCCTCGCTGATCGGGCTGGCGCTGATCGGCGGCATGCTGCTGGCGGCCCGTGACGACATGGTGCGCAGCGACGCGCGCCTGTTGCGCGGGTTGTCGGTGGTGCTGCTGGCCGGCCTGGTGTTGATCAACCTGGCCGTGCTGTTTGTGCTGCCTTGGGAAAGCGCCAGCGGGGTGTGGGCGGCGAGCGGTCTGCTGATCATCTGGTTGAGCCTGTACCTGCAACAGCGCGTCAGTTTTGTGTTCGGTTTGCTGCTGCAACTGATCGGCGGCGCGTCGTTCCTGCTGGCGGTGCCGGAACTGCTCGGGCCGTTGACCAATGAAGGTTTGCGTCCGTTGGCGCACAGCGGTTTCTGGACGCCGATGGTGTTGGGCCTGGCCGCTCTGGTCGGCGCCTGGCGCTTGCAGCGCGAACCTCATGCGCCGGTGTTTGCTGTGCTGAAACTGCAACGCCTGTCTGACCTGTTGCTGGTGTGGGGCGCGGCCTGGTGGGCGCTGGCGCTGATCGGCGAAGTGCTGCGGTTTATCCCGCAAGAGTTGCAGGGCGCGTTCCTGCTGGGTATCGCCGCGGCGAGCGTGGCGCTCTGGACGCTGTTCGCGGCGCGCCTGCGCTGGGCCTCGCTGGCGATGCTCTGCACCTTGCTGATGCCGGCGGCGGCAGCGGTGTTGCTGGTGTCTGCCCATAGCTACTATCACCCGGCGGCGCAGTTCGGCTGGCTGGCCTGGCTGGCGGTGTTCGCGGTGCATTTCATCTCGTTGCGGCGCTTGGCGGCGGTGGCTCCGGCCAAAGTACTGAGCGTTGCCCATGTGTTGGGTAGCTGGATGTTGATCGGCGTCCTGGCGCTGGAGCTGCGCTACGGCCTGTTGTTGCTGTCGAGCGAATACAACGCCTGGCGCTGGCTGGGCTGGGCGATCCTGCCGAGCCTCTACCTGGTGCTGGCGGCTGCGCCGCGCAGTTGGCCATGGCCGGTGTCGGCCTATGCCAAGGAGTACCGCGTGCTGGCGGCGCTGCCGTTGGCGGTGCTGATGCTCGGCTGGTTCTGGCTGGCCAATACGTTCAGCGACGGTACGGCCAAGCCGTTGCCCTATGTGCCGCTGATCAACCCACTGGACCTGGGCCTGCTGTTTGCCCTGCTTGGCGTGTATCTGTGGTCGCGCAGTGCGGCGCCGCAGCGCGGGCCGCGTGCCGAATGGATCGCCCAAGGGGTGGCGGGGGCTTCGCTGTTTGCGTTCTTCACGGCGCTGGTGATGCGTACCGCCCACCATTGGGGCGGCGTGCCGTTTCACCTGGACGCGTTGCTGGAGTCGATGCTGGTGCAAGCCGGTTTGTCGATCGTCTGGACCCTGATTGCCCTCGGCCTGATGATCGGCGGTCACCTGCGCCATCGTCGCGAGGTTTGGCTGATCGGCGCGGCGTTGATTGCCGTGGTGGTGGCCAAGTTGTTTTTTGTCGAGCTGAGCAACCGTGGCGGCCTGGCGCGGATCGTGTCGTTCATTGGCGTGGGCGGGTTGTTGCTGGTGGTGGGTTACTTCGCACCGCTGCCGCCCAAGCGCGCCGAACCTGTGTTGGAAACTGAAGGAGCATCCTCTTGATCGGTAAGTTGAGCGTGGCGGTAGTGGGCGTGTGTGCGACATTGTCGGTATGGGCCCAGGAAACGCCCGCCGACTTCTCCGCCCAGGTGCCGCTGAGTGTCAGCGGCAACGGCCCGTGGTATCGCCTCGAATTGCCGCTGGCCGTGCAACTGAGCGCGCGCCAGGCCGACCTCAGCGACCTGCGCGTATTCAATGCCGCCGGTGAGCCCCAGGCCTACGCGCTGTCGCGCCAATCTGCGCAACACACCGAGAACCGTAACGTTGCCGATGTGAAGTGGTTCCCGCTGTACGCCGCCGACACCCGCGAAACCTTGCCAGCGGTGGTGATGAAGTCCAGCGCCGAAGGCACCTTGCTGGAGGTGCGCCCCTCCACGGCAACCACGACCGGCCAGCAGGTGCTGCGCGGCTGGGTGCTCGACGCCAGTGCGATCAAGGCGCCGTTGCAGCAACTGAGCCTCGACTGGAGCCACGAGCAAGAAGGCTTCCAGCGATTCAGCATCGAAGCCAGCGATGACTTGCAGCACTGGACGCCCTGGGGCGACGGGCAAGTGGCGCGCTTGTCGTTTGCCGACGAGCGCGTCGAGCAGCACGACGTCAGCCTGCCGGGGCAAACGGCGCGTTACCTGCGCCTGTTGTGGCAGGGCCAGGCGGCGCCGCTGTTGACCTCGGCCAAATTGGTCAGCGCCACCCGCAGCAGCCTGCCGACGCCATGGGTGTGGTCGCAGCCGCTCTCCGGCACGCGGCTGCAGGCGGGGGAATACACCTGGCAGTTGCCGGCGGGGCTGAACGTCGAGCGCCTGCGCGTGGAATTGACACAACCCAATACGCTGGCGCCCGTGACCTTGTCGGGGCGACGCGACAGCAAGCAAGCCTGGCAGCCGTTGAGCAATGGTTTGCTGTACCGCCTGACCCAGAACGGCCAGGACGTGGTGCAGGATCAATTGCAGTTGCCGGGCCAGGCGGTCGCCGAACTCAAGTTGCAGGTGGATGAGCGTGGCGGCGGCCTGGGCACCGCCGCGCCGACCCTGCGGGTTGCCGTGCGCGCCACTCAGTTGGTGTTCCTGGCGCGGGGCGAGCCGCCGTTCACCCTGGCGCTGGGGAATGCCTCGGCCAAGGCGGCGAACCTGCCGCTGTCGACCCTGATCCCCGACTACAGCACCGAGCGCCTCAACACCTTGGGGCAGGCCACGGTGGCGGGGGACGTCAGGGTCACGTCGCCAGCGCTCGTGGCCGCTGTCGACACCGAACCGAACTGGAAAAAACTCGGACTCTGGGCCGTATTGCTGCTCGGTGTGGCGGCGCTGGGGGCCATGGCTTACAGTTTGCTGCGCAAGCCTGCGGCAGCACGTTAAATAACGTCCATGAACTCTATTGGGTTTAAATCCTCTGATAGGAGGAAATACGCCCCGACTCGCGTTAAACTGCGCGGGTTTTTAGCCCCCCCATACATCGGAGCCTTCCATGTCCCGCGTTACCCTGAGTCGCTATTTGATCGAGCAGACCCGCAGTAACAACACGCCTGCCGATCTGCGCTTCCTTATCGAAGTGGTGGCGCGTGCTTGCAAGGAAATCAGCCACGCCGTGTCCAAAGGCGCGCTGGGTGGCGTCCTCGGCAGCATGGGCACTGAAAACGTCCAAGGCGAAGTGCAGAAGAAACTCGACGTGATCTCCAACGAGATCCTGCTCGAAGCCAACGAATGGGGCGGTCACCTGGCCGGCATGGCGTCCGAAGAAATGGACAATGCCTACCAGATCCCGGGCAAATACCCGAAAGGCGCCTACCTGCTGGTGTTCGACCCACTGGACGGCTCGTCCAACATCGACATCAACGCCCCGGTCGGCACCATCTTCTCGGTGCTGCGTTGCCCGAACGAACACCTGAGCCAGAACGAAGCCCTGAACGAAAAGGCCTTCCTGCAGCCGGGCACCCAGCAGGTTGCCGCCGGTTATGCGATCTACGGCCCGCAGACCATGCTGGTGCTGACCCTGGGCGACGGCGTCAAAGGCTTCACCCTGGACCGCGAAATGGGCAGCTTCGTGCTGACCCACGAAGACATCGTGATTCCTGCTGCTACCCAGGAATTTGCAATCAACATGTCCAACCAGCGCCACTGGGAAGAACCGGTCAAGCGCTACGTCAGCGAGTTGATGGAAGGCGAAGAAGGCCCGTTGAAGAAAAACTTCAACATGCGCTGGGTCGCGGCGATGGTGGCTGACGTACACCGTATCCTGACCCGCGGTGGCGTGTTCATGTACCCGCGTGACAGCCGCGAGCCGTCCAAGCCGGGCAAGCTGCGCCTGATGTACGAAGCCAACCCGATGTCGTTCCTGGTTGAACAGGCGGGCGGTGTGTCCACCGACGGCCACCAGCGCATCCTCGACATCCAGCCCGAAGGCCTGCACCAGCGCGTGGCGGTGTTCCTGGGTTCGAAGGAAGAAGTCGAGCGCGTGACCGGCTATCACCAGAAGTAAGTGTGGCGAGGGAGCAAGCTCCCTCGGCACGTTCAAGACGTGAAGTCTTGAACGATGAGAAGCCCCGAAACGTTTCAGCGTTTTCGGGGCTTTTTTGTTTTCGTTCGTCGGGAACCAGACACCTGTTTTCCCTTCTAAGCTTCTGGCAGACCCCCAACCTGCCTCGTCCCTCCAGGAGTTATTCCATGTCGTTACGCCGTCTCGCTTTGCTGGCCTTTTGCGTGCTGTTGGCCGCTTGCAGCAAGGTCAATCAGGAAAATTACGCGAAGCTGTCGGCTGGCATGGCCAAGGCCGAAGTGGAGTCGTTGCTGGGTAAGCCGACCGATTGTTCCGGCGCGCTGGGTATGTCCAGCTGCACCTGGGGCGATAAAAACAGCTTTATCAGCGTTCAATATGCCGGTGACAAAGTTCTGATGTTTTCCGGGCAAGGCCTGAAGTAAACCGGGGCGAAAGCCTGCGGGAGAAGAAGAATGATGCGTTTTGTTGTGTTCCTTTGCGCCAGCCTGTTTTTGGCGGGCTGCGCCAGCCATTCTGGCGATGATCTGCAACCCAAGACCGCGGGTAACGTCAACCTCAAGCGTTACCAGGGCACCTGGTATGAATTGGCGCGATTGCCGATGTACTTCCAGCGCAACTGCGCGCAGTCCGAGGCCCGCTACACCTTGTTGCCGGATGGCGATATGTCGGTGTTCAACCGCTGCCTGACCAGCGACTGGAAGTGGGAAGAAGCCAAGGGCACCGCTACGCCGCAAGTGCCGGGCAAGACCGACAAGCTCAGGGTGGAATTCAATAACTGGTTTACCGCGCTGTTGCCGGGCGTCGCCAAGGGCGACTACTGGGTGTTGTATGTCAGCGATGATTACAAGACTGCCCTCGTCGGCAGCCCGAGCCGGCGCTATATGTGGATCTTGTCGCGCACGCCGACGGTCAGCGCCGACACCCGCGAAGACCTGCTGAGCAGGGCAAGGCAGCAGGGCTATGACACCACGCGCCTGATCTGGCGCACGTCGGACAAGCAGATGGCGAAGACCTCGCAATAACTCTGGATCAGCACAAATCCAATTGTGGGAGGGGGTAAGTCGAATCGTCGCACCGCCCCTCCCACATTTGTTATGGGTTGCCTGTTAACCGAGTAACTCTCTCAACACCTGGGTAAACGCCCGGCTGCTCTCTTCTTCAGCGGCATGCCGCCCGTCGCGCACCACCCACTTGCCGTTGACCAGCACATCGCGCACCTGGCGATCGCCGCCAGCGAACAGCCAGCGATTGAGAATCCCGTCTTCGGTCGCCGTCGCCAGGTATGGATCGTTACCGTCCAGCACCAGCCAATCGGCGCGCTTGCCCACTTCCAGCCGCCCAATCGGCTGCCCCAGCGCCTGGGCGCCGCCGTCCAGTGCGGCATCGAACAGCGTGCGGCCGACCATCGGTTGGTCGTGGCGATACAGGCGATTGCGCCGCTGATCGCGCAGGCGTTGGCCGTATTCCAGCCAGCGCAGTTCTTCCACCACGCTCAGCGACACATGGCTGTCGGAACCAATACCCAGGCGCCCGCCTTGAGCGAGGAAATCCACCGCCGGAAAAATCCCGTCGCCCAGGTTGGCTTCGGTGGTCAGGCACAAACCGGCAATCGCGCGGCTGTTGGCCATGCGCGTCACTTCCTCGGGGTCGGCATGGGTGGCGTGTACCAGGCACCAGCGCTCATCGACGTCGACGTTGTCATACAGCCATTGCAGCGGGCGTTTGCCGCTCCAGGCCAGGCAGTCGTCGACTTCTTTCTGTTGCTCGGCGATGTGGATATGCACCGGGCAGGCCTTGTCGCTGGCAGCCAGCACGTCTGTGATCTGTTGCGGCGTGACGGCGCGCAGGGAGTGGAAGCACAAGCCCAGTTGCTGCGCCGGCTGTGCGGCGAGGATCGGTTTCAGGCGCGCCTGCAGCTCCAGATAATGTTCGCCGCTGTTGATAAACCGCCGCTGGCCTTCATTGGGTGCCTGGCCGCCAAACCTGGAGTGGCTGTAGAGCACCGGCAGCAATGTCAGGCCGATCCCGCTGCTGGCGGCCGCCTGGCTGATCTGCCGCGACAGTTCCGCGCGGTCGGCATATGGCTGGCCGCTGACGTCGTGGTGGACGTAATGAAATTCCGCGACCGAGGTGTAACCGGCCTTGAGCATCTCGATATACAACTGGCGCGCGATGATCTGCAGTTGCTCCGGATTGATCTTGCCGACCATGCGGTACATCAGCTCGCGCCAGGTCCAGAAGCTGTCGTTCGGGTTGCCGGCCACTTCGGCCAGGCCCGCCATGGCGCGCTGGAATGCGTGGGAGTGCAGGTTCGGCATACCCGCCAATACCGGGCCTCTGAGCCGTTCGGCGCCGTCTGCGCTGGCATTGGCCGCGACGTGAGTCAGCAGGCCATCAACGCCGACTTCAAGGCGTACATTGTTGGCCCATCCATCAGGCAGCAGTGCGCGTTCGGCAAAGAAAACGGACATGTTCAGGGCACCCCGGTCGTGTGTTTATTTGTATATACATATACAGACGTTTGCCTGCTCGGTAAACTCCGGCAATCTATGCATCTTTTTCCCCTGCAAGGATTCCCCGTGCCGACTCCGCCCGCCAAGTCTTCACTGGCTGCCCACCTGGACGAAAGTCCGGCGCCCTTGTATGCCCGCGTCAAACAAATGATCAGCCAGCAGATCCTCAGCGGCAACTGGCCGCCCCATTACCGCGTGCCGTCGGAGAGTGAACTGGTCAGCCAGCTGGGTTTCAGCCGCATGACCATCAACCGCGCCCTGCGTGAACTCACCGCCGAAGGGCTGCTGGTACGCATGCAAGGCGTCGGCACGTTCGTCGCCGAGCCCAAGAGCCAGTCGGCGCTGTTTGAAGTGCATAACATTGCCGATGAGATCGCCGCCCGCGGCCATCGGCATACCTGCCAGGTCATCACCCTGGGCGAAGAGGCGGCCGGTTCCGAGCGCGCCGTCGCCCTGGAAATGCGTGAAGGCGGGCGGGTATTCCACTCGCTGATCGTTCACTTTGAAAACGATATTCCAGTGCAAATCGAAGACCGCTTCGTCAACGCCCTGGTCGCGCCGGAATACCTGCAGCAGGATTTCACCCAGCAAACCCCCTACGCCTATTTGAACCAGGTCGCACCGTTGACCGAGGGCGAGCATGTGGTCGAAGCGATCCTCGCCGATGCCGCCGAGTGCAAGTTGCTGCAGATCGAACCGAGCGAGCCGTGCCTGTTGATTCGTCGACGCACCTGGTCCGGTCGCCAGCCGGTGACCGCCGCGCGCTTGATCCACCCCGGTTCCCGTCACAGCCTGGAAGGACGCTTCAGTAAATGAGTGCAGTGACCGTCTGGCGCGCCGCGAATTACGTGCGTATGCCGTGGAAAAACGGCGGCGGCAGCACCGAAGAAATCAGCCGCGATGGCGGCCATGGCCTGGAGGGCTTTGGCTGGCGCCTGTCGATTGCCGATATCGGCGAGTCGGGCGGGTTTTCCTCCTTCACCGGCTATCAACGCGTGATCACGGTGATCAACGGTGCGGGCATGGTCCTGACCGTGGATGGCGAGGAGCAGCAGGGGTTGTTGCCGCTGCAAGCGTTCGCGTTCAAGGGCGACAGCCAGGTGTCGTGTCGCCTGATCAGTGGGCCGATCCGCGATTTCAACCTGATCTATTCACCCCAGCGTTACCATGCGCGGTTGCAGTGGGTCGATGGGATGCAGCGTTTTTTCAGCACCGCGCAGACGGTGCTGGTGTTCAGCGTGGCCGATGAGGTGACGGTGCTCGGCCAGGTGTTGGGTCATCACGACTGCCTGCAGCTGGACGGTAACGCTGGTTTGCTGGATATCTCCGTCACAGGCCGCTGCTGCATCATCGAACTGACCGCCCGCGGTTAAAAAATGTGGGAGGGGGCTTGCCCCCGATTGCAGTGGGTCAGCTACAGATAAGTTGACTGGTCCAC
>NZ_VJWO01000003.1:0-293585 GCF_014889455.1 Pseudomonas sp. K8 | reverse complement strand
TCGTGCAGGTGAGGCCCAACGAGCGCGATGACGCCTTCAGTGCCGCATGCCGGACAAGCGACCCGGTCACCCTCCCTGGCGATCATTTGGCCGTTGAAGCTGGTGCGCTCCAGGCCACTGATCACTTCGCCGCCCGCCGTGGTCGTCGCGCCAGTGGTGATGTTGTAGCGCTTCACATCTGGCTCTCCACGCGACATCCAGGCTGTAGAAGACCAGGGAGGCCATCGTCGCCCGCGTACTCCACCACCTGATCCAGGTTTTGCAGGCTGCTGATCAGTGTGTTATCGGAGCTGTTCATGTCACTTCCTTTTTTTTGCGTGCAGAGGCCTCACACTCCATCGTGGTGTTGAGTCGTGCAGAGGGGATCGCGCCGGGAGTGGCGCCAGGAAGAGGCTGCTGAATGATGAAGGACCAAACAACTGACCGTTCGGCTAGGTGTTTGTAAAAACAGAAACTTCCGACAAGTGTTTGAGGTTGCTCCTAGGAAACTCGCTCTCTAGTCTCCGTACTTCGCTGCACACGCAGCGGGCGGGCGTCGCGGCCCATGTAAATTCAGGCGCAAAGTGCCATTGTCCGCTTTCAGTTGACGTTTTTTTATCGTCTACTGTGCGGCGCTATGGTGGCTGCGCGCGGGATACCTTCGGGTATGCCGGTTTCCTGATTCCGGTCCGCGAACCTGCGTACAGCTGCCACCCCATCGCATCGCGGCGATCAGTGGCAGCTCCACTTAAATCAGGAGCGTCACAATGGTTAAACCAACCCCAAATCCCCCGCTCGGCACCAATACCCCACCCACCGTGCTGTTCACCCTCATCGACGGCATCAGCACCGAAGACCTGCTGGTCAACCTCACCGAAACCCTGGCTCGCGCCCACGCCCTGACCTGCGACTTCGCCTTTAATCTGGAAGGATCACGGGCATCCAACCCAGTGATCGTTCCCGCCGGTGGGAACGATCAACTTTTGCTTCAAGGGGGCAGAGCGCTGAGGGGCGCGGCGAAGGGATGCTATCAGTGGCGATCTTTATACAGGACGCACATTCTCGGCCTGCGGGCCTTTTTGGCCCTGCGTCACGTCGTATTCCACTTTTTGATTTTCTTCCAAACTTTTGAAACCGGTGCCGGTGATTGCTGAATAGTGGACAAACACGTCCGTGCTGCCGTCGTCGGGAGAAATAAAACCAAACCCCTTCTCCGCGTTAAACCATTTCACAGTGCCCGTTGCCATGGCCGTTCTCCGTACACTTCAATTAAGAACTTACACAGGTGTCGTCAGATCAGTTGAATGTCGCATGCATAGATGCCCGCCGGTCGATGGATCATCCAAAACTGCACTTTCTGCCCCTCCGAAAGCAGGCATCCATCCGAACTGCACAGATCTACCAACACATCGTCTCCCCCACTATCCAACGCAATCGAACCCAATCCGGTCTGCTGGTCATAAGACTTAACCCGGCCTGTGAATAGCTGCATCGCCCCACTCCCGGCATTTTACTTCGCAGTACCTGAGGCAATAGAACCGCGA
Source organism: Pseudomonas sp. K8 (assembly GCF_014889455.1). Taxonomy (NCBI): domain Bacteria; kingdom Pseudomonadati; phylum Pseudomonadota; class Gammaproteobacteria; order Pseudomonadales; family Pseudomonadaceae; genus Pseudomonas; species Pseudomonas sp. K8. The sequence goes on along the minus strand of NZ_VJWO01000003.1, from coordinate 292,062 downwards.
GAAGGCGAAAGTGACGACTGTCAAAGTTGACAGGTCAGGAAGGTTTACGACGAATGGCACGGTGCCAATTTGAACAGTTGGTCAGGAATCGCGCCGCAAATCCGGCGGAATCGGCAGGTCCTTGAGCGGATCGGGGCGCTTGCCTTTGCCCGCACGGTACTGGCGGATCTGGTAGACGTAGGCCAATACCTGGGCCACGGCCAGGTACAGCCCGGCGGGGATTTCCTGGTCGAGGTCGGTGGAGTAGAAGATCGAACGCGCCAGCTCCGGCGACTCCAGCAACAGGATGTCGTTGGCCACGGCGATTTCGCGGATTTTCAGCGCAGTGAAGTCGCTGCCCTTGGCCAGCAGCATCGGCGCGCCGCCCTTCTCCGGGTCGTACTTGAGAGCCACGGCGTAGTGGGTCGGGTTGGTGATCACCACGTCGGCGTCGGGCACCGAAGCCATCATCTTGCGCTGGGACATTTCGCGCTGCAGTTGGCGAATGCGCTGCTTGACCTCGGGGCGGCCTTCCTGGTCCTTGTGTTCGTCGCGCACTTCCTGCTTGGTCATCAGCAGTTTCTTGTGGCTTTCCCACAGCTGGATCGGCGCATCCACGGCGGCGATCAGGATCAGCCCGGCGGCCATCCACAACGCACTCCAGCCCACCACTTGCACACTGTGGATGATCGCCGACTCCAGCGGCTCATGGGCGATGCGCAGCAGGTCATCGATGTCGGAGGACAATACCACCAAGGCCACGAACAGAATCAGGATGAACTTGGCCAGGGCCTTGAGCAGTTCCACCAACGCCTTGGTGGAAAACATGCGCTTGAGCCCCGCTGCCGGGTTCATGCGGCTGAATTTTGGCGCCATGCTGCTCGCGGCGAACAGCCAGCCGCCAAGGGCGACGGGGCCGATCAGCGCGGCCAGGAGCAAGGTGATCAAAATCGGCTGCACGGCCAGGATCGCGATTTTCCCCGAATGCAGCAGGTACTGCCCCATGGCGCCGGGGCTGAGCAGCACTTCACGGGGCAGGCTGAAGTTGAGTTTCATCAACTCCATCAGGTCGAGCGCCAGGCCGCCGCCGTAGATCAGCAAGGCGCCGGCACCGGCCATCATCGTCGCAACGGTGTTGAGCTCTTTGGAGCGGGCAATCTCGCCCTTTTCCCGGGAGTCCTTTTTACGTTTCTCCGTGGGGTCTTCTGTTTTGTCCTGACCACTCTCGCTCTCGGCCATGGCTCAGCGCGCCCGTGCCAGATCACGTAAGAACTGCAAGGCGTCGCTCGCCAGCGGTTGATACTGATTGAGAATGTCGGCCATGCCGACCCAGAAAATCCCCATGCCCAGCACCAGGGTCAACGGGAAACCGATAGAGAAGATATTCAACTGCGGCGCCGCGCGGGTCATCACCCCAAACGCGATGTTGACCACCAGCAGCGCGGTGATCGCCGGCAGCACCAGCAACAGCGAAGCGCCCAACACCCAACTGAGGCGCCCCACCAGTTCCCAGAAGTGATTGACCACCAACCCCGAGCCGACCGGCAAGGTGGTGAAACTTTCGGTCAGCACCTCGAACACCACCAGATGGCCATTCATGGCCAGGAACATCAAGGTCACCAGCATGGTCAGGAACTGCCCGATCACCGCCGCCGACACGCCGTTGGTGGGGTCGACCATCGACGCAAAACCCATACCCATCTGGATCGAGATGATTTGCCCGGCGATCACGAATGCCTGGAAGAACAGTTGCAGAGAGAAACCCAGCAGCGAGCCGATCAGGATCTGCTCGGCAATCAGCATCAGCGCACTGAGGTCCAGCGCATTGACCGCAGGCATCGGCGGCAAGCCCGGCACCAGCACCACGGTGATCGCCACCGCGAAGTACAGGCGGATACGCCGTGGTACCAGGGTGGTACCAAACACCGGCATGCTCATCAGCACCGCCGTGACCCGGAACAGCGGCAAGATAAACGACGCCACCCAGGTGCTGATCTGGGTGTCGGTCAACGCCAGCAGCGATTGCATGCGGTCAGCCGATCAACTGCGGAATACTGCCGTACAGCTGCAGGATATATTCCATGAAGGTTTGCACCAGCCACGGGCCGGCGACGATCAGGGTGACCAGCATCACCAGCAGGCGCGGCAGGAAGCTCAGGGTTTGTTCGTTGATCTGGGTCGCGGCCTGGAACATCGCCACCAACAGGCCGACCAATAGGCTCGGCACCACCAGCACGGCAACCATCATCGTGGTCAGCCACAACGCTTCACGGAACAGGTCGACGGCAACTTCTGGGGTCATAGCCCTACACTCCGCCGAAACTGCTGGCCAACGTGCCGATGATCAGTGCCCAGCCGTCCACCAGCACAAACAGCATGATCTTGAACGGCAACGAGATGATCAGCGGCGACAGCATCATCATCCCCATGGCCATCAGCACGCTCGCCACCACCAGGTCGATGATCAGGAACGGGATAAAGATCATGAAACCGATCTGGAACGCCGTCTTCAGTTCCGAGGTGACGAACGCCGGCACCAGGATCGTCAGCGGCGCCTGGTCCGGCGTGGCGATGTCGGTGCGCTTGGACAGGCGCATGAACAGCTCAAGGTCGCTGGAGCGGGTCTGCGACAGCATGAAGTCTTTGATCGGGCCTTGGGCCTTGTCGATGGCGTCTTGCGCCGTGAGCTTTTCCGCGAGGTAAGGCTGCAGGGCTTGCTGGTTCACCTTGTCGAAGACCGGCGCCATGATGAACAGCGTCAAGAACAGCGCCATGCCGGTGAGGATCTGGTTCGATGGCGTCTGTTGCAGACCCAGGGCCTGACGCAGGATCGAGAACACGATAATGATGCGGGTGAAGCTGGTCATCAGCATGACAAACGCCGGGATAAAACTCAGCGCCGTCATGATCAGCAGGATCTGCAGGCTGACCGAATACTCCTGGGCCCCGGCCGCGTTGGTGCCGAGCGTAATCGCCGGGATCGACAACGGGTCGGCGGCGAACGCCAATGGCGCGGCCAGCCACAGCATGAGCGTCAATAAAACGCGCATTACTTCTTATCCTTCTGATCCTTGCCCAGCAACTCCATCAGGCGTTGGGCGAATTCTGGCGTGGCGGCTTGGGTCGGGGCGACGTTGACCGGGGTCTTGAGCACATGCAGCGGGGTGATGCGGCCGGGGGTAAGGCCCAGCAGGATCTGTTCCTCGCCCACCTGCACCAGCACCAGCCGGTCACGCGGGCCGAGGGCGCGCGAGCCGATCATCTCGATGACCTGGGCGTTGCCCGGGCCAATGTTCTGCACCCGACGCATCAGCCAGGCCAGCACAAAAATCAGCCCGACCACCAGCAGCAGGCCCAGTACCAGTTGGGTCAACTGACCGCCGATACCGCTGCTCACCACCGGTGCCGCCGCCGCGGCCGCCTGCGCGACCGGCTCGGCCGCGAGGGCGCTCAATGGCAGCGCCAGCAACAGTCCCGCCATCGAATACTTCATGTCAGCGCAGCTTCTTGATGCGTTCGCTCGGGCTGATCACGTCGGTCAGGCGAATGCCGAACTTTTCGTTGACCACCACCACTTCGCCATGGGCGATCAGCGTGCCGTTGACCAGCACGTCCAGCGGCTCGCCGGCCAGGCGGTCAAGCTCGATCACCGAGCCCTGGTTGAGCTGCAGCAGGTTGCGGATGTTGATGTCGGTGCTGCCGACTTCCATGGAGATCGACACCGGGATGTCGAGAATCACGTCCAGGTTCGGGCCGTCGAGGCTCACCGGGTCGTTGTTCTTCGGCACGCTGCCGAATTCTTCCATGGGCAGGCGGTTACTGGCTGGCGCAGTAGAGGCATCGGCCGCCAGCAGCGCGTCGATATCGTCCTGGCCGACATCGCCGGTTTCTTCCAGGGCCGCAGCCCATTCGTCGGCCAGGGCCTGGTCTTCGGCGGAAGTGTTTTCGTGTTCGGTAGCCATTACATGTCCTCGGCGGAGCAAACATTCATAAATAGGGGTGCATCAATACGGGTGACTCAACGCCGGTTGATCGGCTCCACCACTTGCAGCGCCAGGTTGCCCTTGTGGGAACCGAGCTTGACCTTGAACGACGGCACGCCGTTGGCGCGCATGATCAGTTCTTCCGGCAACTCGACGGGAATCACGTCGCCCGGTTGCATGTGCAAGATATCCCGCAGGCGCAACTGACGACGCGCCACGGTGGCGCTCAGCGGCACGTCGACGTCCAGCAGGTCTTCGCGCAGGGCCTTGACCCAGCGTTCATCCTGATCGTCGAGGTCGGACTGGAAGCCGGCATCGAGCATTTCGCGCACCGGCTCGATCATCGAGTACGGCATGGTCACGTGCAGGTCACCGCCACCGCCATCGAGTTCGATGTGGAACGTCGACACCACAATCGCTTCGCTGGGGCCGACGATGTTGGCCATGGCCGGGTTCACTTCCGAGTTGATGTACTCGAAGTTGACTTCCATGATCGCCTGCCAGGCTTCCTTCAAGTCGATGAAGGCCTGCTCCAGCACCATCCGCACCACCCGCAGTTCCGTGGGGGTGAATTCCCGGCCTTCGATCTTGGCGTGACGGCCGTCGCCGCCGAAGAAGTTGTCCACCAGCTTGAACACCAGTTTGGCGTCGAGGATGAACAACGCCGTGCCGCGCAATGGCTTGATCTTGACCAGGTTGAGGCTGGTAGGCACGTACAGCGAGTGTACGTATTCACCGAACTTCATCACCTGCACGCCGCCCACCGCCACGTCCGCCGAGCGGCGCAGCATGTTGAACATGCTGATGCGGGTGTAACGGGCGAAACGCTCGTTGATCATTTCCAGGGTCGGCATGCGTCCACGGACGATGCGATCCTGGCTGGTCAGGTCATAACTTTTGACGCTGCCGGGTTCGGCAGCCGTTTCGGTCTGTACCAGACCATCGTCCACGCCATGCAGCAGCGCATCGATTTCATCCTGGGACAGCAGGTCTTGCACGGCCATGTGGTGATCCTACTGCAATACGAAATTAGTGAAGAGCGCCTGCTCGACCACCACTTTGCCGAGCTCTTTCTGGGCCACTTCCTGCACGCTGGCAGTGACCTTCTGGCGCAGCATTTCCTGGCCCACCGGGGTGGCCAGGTTGTCGAAGCTTTGCGCGGAAAACAACATCACCAGGTTGTTGCGGATCACCGGCATATGCACCTTGAGCGCATCGAGGTCTGCCTGGTTACGCGCCAGCAAGGTGATGCTCACCTGCAGGTAGCGTTGACGACCGTTCTGGTTGAAGTTGGCGACAAAGGCCGGAAGCATCGGTTCGAAGATTGCCGGTTGCTTGACGTTACTGGCAGTTTCGGCGGCGGGCGCCGGTTTGCTCGCACTGCTGTGCATGATGTACCAAGTGCCGCCCACAGAGGCGCCGATGGCCAGGACCAGGGCCAGGACAATCAACAGGATAAGCTTGAGCTTACCCTTGCCTGCAGGTGCTTTTGCTGCGTCGTCGCTCTTCGCCATGCCAATAATCCGTCACTATTCGGGGATTCATAGATCTACGGAAAGGCAAGAGCAAGTGTTATGCCAGAGTTGTCAGGCAGAGCAGGACAGCGGCCATGCCACAGATCCATTGTGGGAGGGGGCTTGCCCCGATGGCGGAGTTCCAGTCGACCGATCCGTTGACGGGCACACCGCCATCGGGGGCAAGCCCCCCTCCCACCTTTGGATTGCGATCGACTCAGGCCAGGCTTAATGGTCGTGATCATCAGGGGCAAGCCCCCTCCCACACTCAGGCCGGTGTTGGCCCTGAATCAGGCGTAGTAGTCGACGGCGCTGGAGCCGATCACGGTGGACGTCACCGGCGCGACGGCCGCTGCCACTTCGGCGTGATCGGCAACGTCGCCGTTGTCACCCCGACCGCCACGGCCACTGACACCGTTCGCCTGGTTCTGTTGCTGTTGGCCCTGACCCTGGCCCTGCCAGCCGCGGGATTGGTCGGACACGTTGACGTCGACCTGCCCCATGCCCTGCTGGGCGAACATCTCGCGCAACCGGCCGGACTGGCTTTCCAGCGCGTCACGCACCACGGCGTGACCGCTCATGAACGTGACCTGGGCCTGCTGGTCCGCTGTCATGTTGACCTTGATATCCAGGCGCCCGAGTTCGGCCGGTTGCAGCTGGATCTCCGCCGACTTGAGGTTGGCGCTGGACAGGTACATCACGCGGTTGACGATTTCCTCGGTCCAGCCGCTCTGGTGCATGGCCAGCGGTGCGTTGGTCACCGGCGGCAACGCGTTGGCGGTTTTCGGCGTGGCGGCCTGGGTCAGCGCGGCCAGGCGGTTGGCGAAGTCATCGACACGGGTGTCGCTGCTGGCGCCCTTCAAATCCTTGAGGCCTTCTTCGATCAACCCGCCAAAGGCTTTGTCGCCACCCCGGTCGGTGCTGTCCTTGCTGGCTTGCTGATCCACCATGTTAGCCAGGCCCGTGGCGAAGTTCTGCGCGACAGTCGGCTGGTCCTGGGACGTCGGCGCGGCTTTCTGCGGCGTCTGGCTGCTAGCCGACACATGGCCGCCCTGCTCCATCGCCAGGCGTACCGCCGGCAGGGCGTCCAGAGGGTCGGCCGCGGGATCGAAGGCTGGCTTGGCCGCATCGGTCGCTGCCAACGGCGTCGTGACCAGCGGCTGGGCCTTGTCATCCTTGGCGGCGGCCGGGGCTGGCGTTTCCACCGGCACAGCAACTGGCGCGACCGTGACAATCAACGCAGGGTCAACCACCGGCGCAACCGTCGGGTCTGCCGCAGGCTGCTGCGCCAGGGCCGGGTCGGCGGGCGGAGTTTGATCACTGCTGGCGCTGTCGGCCGGCTTGGCCGGCGGCTCGGCAGGCAAGGGTTTGCCGCTATCGGCAACCGCTGGCGTACCGGCGGCAGGTTTATCGTTGTTCGCGACAGGCTTGGCGCTCGCGTCGGCAGGCTTGTCGCGCGTGGGTTTGGCCGAGTTGTCGTCGGCCTTGGCCGAGGGCTTCGAACCTTGGCTGGCGAACACCTGAGCAAAGCCAGGGCCCTTATCCCGTGGCTCCGCAGCCGCCGCCGGTGGATTGGCGGCAGGCGCTTGAGGCTTGGCCGCGGAGGCAGCCTGAAGGAGCGAATTAGGGGCGACTGGCATAGGTAAGGTCTCCACTGCATGGGGATCGGGGATGCAGTATCAGGAGATAGAGCAAGAGTCGGGCCAGCTCCTATCGAAAAGCCGTCCCGCGCCTGAAATTAAAGCTGGAAGCGCTGGCGCTCCGACTCATACAGCGGCTTGACCAGCGCAAACTCATGATCAATCTGATCGACCAAGGCCCCCAGGTCCGCCGCCGCCTCGACGGACTCAACCTCCAGGCGCTGGCACAAGTGCGCCAACCGCACCGCCCCGAGGTTGCCACTGCTGCCCTTGAAACTATGGGCGATAAGCGCCAATGCCTTGGCATCGTCGCGCGCCTTGCGCAGCGCTTCGACGCGCTTTTGCGAATCATCGAGAAAGGTATCGAGCAACTTGGGGTACTCGCCTTCCATGACTTCCTGCAAACCCGATAACACGTCCGGGTCCAGATGAACCTCAACCACTTGTTCGCTCCTTGATCAAGAATCGGCGGATTATGCCAGAGCCTCCCAGCAAACCTCCACGCAGACACTACGCCCGCCGTCGGACCAGCGTACATCGCTGCTCAGTTGCCGTACCAGGCTCAAGCCGCGACCGGACAGACGGTCGACATCCAGCGGGCGCGCCAGTACCTGTTCCACATCGAACCCGGGGCCGCTGTCTTCGATGCGCAAGCTCATCCTGCCGCCGGTAACGGTGGGCGCCACCTGCACCTGCACGCGCACATAACCGCTGTTGAGCTGCATCAGCCGTTCGTTGCGCTCGCGGTAATACTGCGCGAACCCTTTGGCATCGCGCTTGAGCCGCGAGTCCAGGCCCAGCACGCCATGCTCGAGGGCGTTGGAATACAGCTCGGCCATCACGCTGTAGAGCGCCCCGCTCTGCTCGCGCAGGCCGTGGATCTCGAGCAGCAGTTGCAACAGATAGGGCAGCGGGTTGTAACGCTTGAGGGTCTCGGCGCGGAATTCAAAACCCACCGACCAATCCAACGGGCACGACTGGCCGCTGTCGGCGTACAACGGCCCCGTCGCGCGCATCGACTGGCCGGCCTGCAGGGTGATTTCGACCATGCTCACATCATCCCGCACCTCACCGCGAAACGCCGCCAGAGCCTGCTCGATATCCTCGAACAGGCGGTCGGGCTCGCGATTGGCGGCAAACACCTGCTGCAAGCGCTCGGCGCCGAACAGCTGTTCGTTGGCGTCGGCGGTGTCCAGTACGCCGTCGGAGAGCAGAAACACGCGGTCGCCCAGGGCCATCGGCCAGACTTCGGTATGGTCCTCGAACGCCTGCGCCGACAGCACACCCAACGGCAAATGCCGTGACACCAACGGTGTCCGCTTGCCGGTGGCGACTTCATGTACATAGCCATCAGGCATGCCGCCATTCCAGACCTCCACCACGCGCCGCTGCGTGCTCAGGCACAACAGCGCGGCGCAGCAGAACATGTCCACCGGCAGGATGCGTTTGAGCTTGGCGTTCATCTCCCGCAGGATCTGCGTCAGCCCGTAGCCCTTGGCCGTCATGCCGTAGAACACTTCCGCCAACGGCATCGCGCCGACCGCCGCCGGCAGGCCATGCCCGGTGAAATCGCCGAGCAGCACATGCATATCACCCGCCGGCGTGTAGGCCGCCAACAACAAGTCACCGTTGAACAGCGCATACGGCGATTGCAGGTAACGGATGTTCGGCGCTGCGTTGATACAGCCGGAATGGGCAACCTTGTCGAACACCGCCTTGGCCACGCGTTGCTCATGCAGCAGGTAGTCGTGGTGCTTGGCGATCAGGTCGCGCTGCTGCAATACCGTGGCCTGCAGGCGGCGCAGGCGGTCCATCGCATTGATCTTGGCCGCGAGGATCAGCGGGTTGTAGGGCTTGGGCAAGAAGTCATCGCCACCGGCATCCAGGCATTCGGCCAGGGCTTCGCTTTGGCGCAGGGAGGTGAGGAAGATGATCGGCACCAGGGCTTCGCCCGCCAGTTGCTTGATCCGGCGCGCAGCCTCAAAGCCATCCATCACCGGCATCAGGGCGTCCATCAACACCAGTTGCGGGCGTTCGCGGGCGAACAGGTCGACCGCTTCCACACCGTTGCTGGCGGTGAGCACTTGGTGGCCCTGGCGCCGGATGATGGTCGACAGCAACAGCAAGTCGGTGGCGCTGTCTTCGGCGATCAGGACGGTCAGCGGTTCGAGGACCGGAGCCAGAGCGCTCAATTGATATCGAACAGTTTATCGAAGTTGGATATCGCGAGGATCTTGCGCACGTCGGAGCTGATGTTGATCACCTGGACTTCCGCATCATCACCCCCGGCATGATCGCGCAGCAGCAGGAGCATGCCCAGGGCGGAACTGTCCATGTAGGTGGTTTCCTTCAGGTCGACCACATACACGTCCGGCACCTTGTAGAAACGCTCGTAGGCTTCACGAAAGATCTGGTGGCTGCCGAAATCGAACCGGCCTTTGATTGCAATCGTCAACTTCGTCCCATCCAGGGATACTTCTGACACGACTGACATGTGACTGCTTCCTTGTCATGGGTCTAGATAGAAGGTGTAGCAGGCGAATGGGCTATGGGCAACACGACGAATCAAATATGGGAAAGCCCCCCTCCCACATTGAACAGCGGGTCTGGCGCTAGTAGGGATTCTGCCGCGGCAGGCGCTGGGACAACTCGTCGAGCAGCTTCTGCTCGCGCTTATCCTCGATCGCCCGCGCTTCGTCGATATAGCGCTGCACCAGCTTGCGCAAGCCTTCGACCCGGGCATACGCCTGCTGCCAGCTCTCGCGGGCCTTGTCGAGGTTGTTCTGGTGCCAGGCCAGGCTCTGGCGCTGCTGGCCGACGGCAGTCTCAAGTTGGTTGAGAAAGCCCTGGTAGCCCATCAGCCACTGGCCGGACACGCCTTTGGTGCCGCGCTCGATCCACTGCTGCTGGTACTCGCCGCGAAAGCGCTCCAGGTCGCCGAGCTTGCTTTCTGCCAGGCGCACCTGGCCCTGGAAGTAACCCAGGCGCTGGACCGCGGTTTTTTCGGCCTTTTCGGCCATGTCCACCACCGGGGCCAGGCGTGAGGAGCGGCTGCTGGCCATGGCTTAGCCGCCTGGCGCGGGGGCGAAGATGGACTGCAGGTGTGCTTCGCTTTCGCCCATGCTGATGTTGTCGTTGAGGCCCTGGCGCAGGTAGGTGACCAATTGCGGTTGCAGGGCAATCGCCAGGTCGGTCTCACGATCGCCACCGGCCACATAGGCGCCGACGCTGATCAGGTCGCGACTCTGCTGGTAGCGCGACCACAGCTGCTTGAACTGCTGGGCGCGGGCCATATGCTCGGGCGTGACCACCGATGGCATCACCCGGCTGATGGAGGCTTCGATGTCGATCGCCGGGTAGTGCCCCTCTTCCGCCAGGCGCCGCGACAGCACGATGTGACCGTCGAGCACGCCGCGCGCCGAGTCGGCGATCGGGTCCTGCTGGTCATCGCCTTCAGACAACACGGTGTAGAACGCGGTGATCGAGCCCCCGCCCGCCTCGGCATTACCGGCGCGCTCGACCAGCTTGGGCAGCTTGGCGAACACCGACGGCGGATACCCCTTGGTGGCCGGCGGCTCGCCGATGGCCAGGGCGATTTCCCGCTGGGCCTGGGCGAAACGCGTGAGGGAGTCCATCAGCAACAGGACGTTCTTGCCCTTATCGCGAAAATATTCGGCGATGCGCGTGCAGTACATGGCCGCGCGCAAACGCATCAGCGGCGCATCGTCCGCCGGGGAGGCCACCACCACCGAACGCTTGAGGCCTTCTTCACCGAGGCTGTGCTCGATGAACTCCTTCACTTCCCGGCCCCGTTCGCCGATCAGCCCCACCACAATGATGTCGGCCTCGGTAAAGCGGGTCATCATGCCGAGCAACACCGACTTACCCACGCCGGTACCGGCGAACAGGCCCAGACGCTGGCCGCGGCCGACCGTCAATAAACCGTTGATGCTGCGAATGCCCACGTCCAGCGGCTGGCTGATCGGGTTGCGCTTGAGCGGGTTGATGGTGGGGCCGTCCATCGGCACCCAGTCTTCGGCCTTCATGCCGCCCTTGCCGTCCAGCGCGCGCCCGGCGCCGTCCAGCACGCGGCCGAGCATGCTCATGCCCATGGGCAGGCGGCCGGTATCGGCCAGCGGCACCACGCGGGCACCGGGAGCGATGCCCGCCAGGCTGCCAACGGGCATGAGGAAAATCTTGCTGCCGGAAAAGCCCATGACTTCGGCTTCGACCTGCACCGGGTGGTAGCTGTCGTCGTTGATCACCAGGCAGCGGCTGCCCATGGCGGCGCGCAGGCCTTCGGCTTCGAGGGTCAGGCCGACCATGCGCAGCAGGCGCCCTTCGAGAATCGGCTGGCCGGGCAACCCGGTGGCCTCGATGTAACCGCCCAGGCGCTTGGCGAAGCTGGTGCGATCAAGGCGCATCGGCGGCGTCCAGGTCCACGCTCATGTCCGGTTCGGCCGGGTTCAGGAGCTGCTCGTGGACCTGATCCAGCAGTTGGGCCATGATCTGGCTGATGCGCGTTTCCACGGTGGCGTCGATGCGGCTGTATTCGGTCTCGACGCGGCAACCACCGGGCTGCAGATCAGCGTCTTCGACGATGCGCCAGGTTTCTTCATGGCGCTCGCGCAGGGCTTTGACCTGTTCGAAATCCTGCGGGTTGATGTGCAGCCGCACATTGCCGACGCCCAGGGGCAGCAGCTTGAGGGCTTCGCGCATGACGCTTTCGATCTGGCTGGAGTCCAGCACCAGCTCACGCTGGATCACCTGACGGGCGATGTGCTCGACCAGCCCGACCATGGCTTTTTCGATCTGCGAATCCTGCTCGGCGATGGGCTCGAACAGGCTGCCCATCAGGCGTTCGAGGCTGGCCAGCTTGACGCTCAAGGCGACCTCGGCTTCCTGGCGGACCTTGAGCGTGGCGCTGCGAAAACCATCTTTTTCGCCAGCGGCAAACCCTTCGTTGTAGGCCTCCTGGCGGATGCTTTCCAACTCTTCCAGGGTCAGCGGCTGGACTTCCTCCAGCGGCACTTCTTCCATTTCCGCCGGCAGTTCTTCCACAGGCTCGGGTTCGGGCTCCGGCACATGCGGATCGAAGCTGGGCAACGACCAGATGTCGAACCCGCCCACGTCCCGCGCGCGAATCAGATCGCTGGGCGTCTCATCTTTGTTCGACATGCGAGGCGCCTTAAATCATTTCTTCGCCGCCCTTCCCGCCGAGAACGATTTCTCCGGCTTCGGCCATACGGCGGGCAATGGTGAGGATTTCCTTCTGGGCAGTTTCCACGTCGCTGACGCGCACCGGGCCTTTGGCTTCCAGGTCGTCGCGCAACAGTTCCGAGGCGCGCTTGGACATGTTCTTGAAGATCTTCTCCTTGACGCCTTCGTCCGAGCCCTTGAGGGCCAGTACCAGCACGTCGGAGGAGACTTCGCGCAACAGCGCCTGGATGCCGCGGTCGTCGACATCGGAGAGGTTGTTGAACACGAACATGAGGTCTTCGATCTGGCCGGACAGGGTGTCGTCGATCTCGCGGATCGAGTCCATCAACTGGCCTTCGACCGAGCTGTCGAGGAAGTTCATGATGTCGGCGGCGCGCTTGATACCACCCAAGGTGGTGCGCGAAGCATTCGAGTTGCCCGAGAACTGCTTCTCGAGAATCGTGTTGAGTTCTTTCAGGGCCGCCGGCTGCACGGTGTTCAGCGACGATACGCGCAGGATGATGTCCAGGCGCACTTTATGGTCGAAGTGGCCGAGCACTTCGCCGGCCTGGTCCGGGTCGAGGTACGCCACCACGATCGCCTGGATCTGCGGGTGTTCGTAGCGGATCACGTCGGCGACGGCGCGCGGTTCCATCCATTTGAGGCTGTCGAGGCCGCTGGTGTTGCCGCCCAGCAGGATGCGATCGATCAGGCCGTTGGCTTTGTCTTCGCCGAGGGCCGAGGTGAGCATCTTGCGGATGTAGCTGTCGGAGCCGACGCCCAGGCTGGTCTGGTCGCCGACGATCTCGACGAACTCGCTCATCACCTGTTCGACCTGCTCACGGTGAACGTTGCGCATTTGCGCCATGGCCACGCCGACCCGCTGAACCTCTTTGGGGCCCATATGGCGCAGCACTTGGGCGGCGTCGGTTTCACCCAGGGACAGCAGCAGGACTGCGGCTTTGTCGACCTTGGTGAGTTTGGCAACAGCGGCTCGATTATCACTCATCTGCGTTAATCCACTCTTTCACGACCTGGGCCACACGGCCCGGGTCTTCTGCCACCAGACTCTTGATTGCGTTCAACTGAGCGTCATAGCCTTCGCTCGGGCTTGGCAACAGGATGCTTTGCGGGCCGCCGAGGCTGACGCGGTCGTTGGCCAGTTCACCGTCCAGGCCGCCCATGCCACCCAACTCGACGTCGCCGCCAGCGAAGGCCGCCAGTTGTTTCTTGCCATTGCCGGTGATGTTGTTGAGCACCGGACGCAGTACGCCGAACACCAGCACCAGGATGAACAACACGCCCAGCACTTGCTTGACGATGTCCCAGAACCACGGCTGGGTGTAGAACGCCGCTTCGGCGATCACTTCGCCGCGCTCGGCGGAGAACGGCATGTTGATCACGCTGACGCTGTCGCCACGGCTGGCGTCGAAACCGACGGCATCCTGCACCAGGCGGGTGAAGCGCGCCAATTCGTCGGCGCTCCACGGTGCGCGGGTGACGGCGCCGTCAGCGGCGTTGACCTTGACCTGGTCATCGACCACCACCGACACCGACAGGCGGTTGATCCGGCCCTGTTGCTGCTTGGTGTGGCTGATGGAACGGTCGAGTTCGAAGTTCTTGGTCGACTGGTTACGCTTGTCCGCCGGGTACGGAGCGAGCATCGGCTGGCCGGTGGCCGGGTCCATGATCTGTTGACCGTTGGCGTCCAACAGTGGCTGGCCGGGAGCGATGGCGCCCGCGGTCGCGGCGGCGCCGCCAGTGGTTTGCGGTGCCGAGGCCGGGGCCGGCGGCTGGTTGCTCAGGGCACCCGGTACGCCTTGCGGGCCGTTGCTGGCGGTGCGTTGTTCGCTGGTGGACTGCTCGCTGCGCAGGGCCGGCTGGTCCGGGTTGAATTGCTCGGAGGTCGACTCGACGGCACTGAAATCCACGTCAGCGGACACTTCAGCCTTGTAGCGGTCGTTGCCCAGCACCGGTTGCAGGATGTTGTGGACACGCTGGGTGAGCATGCTTTCCATGCGGCGACTGTAGTCGAACTGCTTGCCGGCCTGGGTCAGCGCTGAGTTTTCGGCCATGTCGGACAACAGGTTGCCCTTCTGGTCGACCACGGTGATTTGCGACTTGCTCAATTCGGGAACGCTGGTGGCCACCAGGTTGATGATCGCCAGTACCTGGCCAGGCTCCAGGGAGCGGCCGGAAAACAGTTCGACCAATACCGAGGCACTTGGCTTGCGCTCGTCGCGCACAAACACCGAACTCTTCGGAATCGCCAGGTGGACCCGCGCGCCCTTGACGTTATTGAGGCTGGAGATGGTGCGCGCCAGTTCGCCTTCCAGGCCACGACGGTAGCGGGTGGCTTCCATGAACTGGCTGGTGCCCAGGCCCTGATCCTTGTCGAGGATCTCGAAACCGATGTTGCTGTCGGACGGGGTCACGCCGGCGGCGGCCAGCTTCATGCGCGCCCGGGCGACGTCATCGGCCTTGACCAGCAGCGCCCCGGAGTTGGGCTCCACAGTGTAGGCGATGTCGGCGGCGGCCAGGGTTTCCATGATCTGCTTGGAGTCCATACCGGCCAGGCTGCCGTACAGCGGCCGGTAATCGGGTTGCTGCGACCACAGCACCACAGCAAAACCAATCGCCACGCTGGCCGCCAGGCCGACCATCAGGCCCACCTGACGCAGCATGGTCATTTCCGAGAGGTTTTCCAGGAACGACAGGCCAAACAGCGGCGGCTTGCCGTCTGTCTTGGCGGGTACGTTGTCCACGACTGCTTCTGCCATGACTTAAATCTCGTCCTTAAACCGGCATCTGCATGATGTCTTGATAAGCCTGGACCAGTTTGTTGCGCACTTGGGTCAAGGCTTGAAAGGACACACTGGCTTTCTGCGAAGCGACCATCACGTCGGTCAGGTCCACGCCGCTCTTGCCGATTTCGAACGCGGTCGCCAACTGGTTGGAGGCTTGCTGGGTGTCACTGACTTTGTTGATGGCCTGGCCGAGCATGTCGGCGAAACTGCTTTGGCCCAATTCCGGCGCTTGTGCGACGGATTTCGGTTGAGCCATGGCGTCCATTTGCATGGAGCGCATATCCAACATCAACCGATTGAACTCAATACCCTGGCTCATGACCTTCTCTCTCCGACGACCCGCAATTTTTTGACACTACGCAGCGGTTACTAGGGGTGGTAGCAACAAGGGTGCCAGCTCTGTATCAACCTGTAAGAAAAGGCGACAAAACTTGTCGGCCTTGTTACCGCTCAGATAGCAAACAGATAAGCCTCCACGTCCATCCCCGCATCCCGCATCTGCGCCAACTTGTAGCGCAGGGTGCGTGGGCTGATGCCCAGGCGCTCGGCCGCTTCTTTACGGCGGCCGCGTTCGGCGCGCAGGGTGTCGATGATCATCTGGAATTCGCGGCGGCGCAGATCGTCGCCCAGGGCCCCGGCGGATTCGGCTTCGGCGACCAGCGGCGCGGGCGCCAGGCTCGGTAACGGCGCGGCGCCGCTGCCCATGGCCAGGCAGAAGTCCTGAGGCTGGATCAAGCCGCCCTGCTGCAGAATCAACGCGCGCTGAATGGCGTTGTCCAGTTCCCGCACGTTGCCGGGCCATGGGTAGCCGATCAGGCATGCCTGGGCTTCGGCCGACAGCCGCGCCTGGGCGTGCTTCATTTTTTTGACGTGGTTGTTCAGCAGGCGCTCGGCCAGCGGGATGATGTCCGCCGGACGTTCGCGCAGCGGGCGCCAGGCCAGGGGGAATACCGAGAGGCGGTAGAACAAGTCTTCACGAAAGCGCCCCGCCGCCACTTCACCCGCCAGGTCGCGGTTGGTGGTGGCGACCACGCGGATATCCAGCTGGATCGGCTTGCGCGCACCGACCCGCTCCACTTCACGCTCCTGCAGCACCCGCAGCAGTTTGGCTTGCAGACCCAGGGGCATTTCCGAAATTTCGTCGAGCAGGATGGTACCGCCGTCGGCCTGCTCGAACTTGCCCGCCTGGGCCGCGATGGCGCCGGTGAAGGAGCCTTTTTCGTGGCCGAACAGCGTGGCTTCGAGCATGTTGTCGGGGATCGCCGCGCAATTGATCGCGATAAAGGGCTGCTGGGCGCGCCCCGATTGCTGGTGGATATAGCGCGCCAGCACTTCCTTGCCGGTGCCCGACTCGCCGGAAATCAACACGGTGGAGTCACTGCGCGCCACGCGGGCCGCGAGCTCCAGCAATTGTGCGCTGGCCGGCTCAAAAGCAATCGGGCCGTCTGCCTCGCCGGCTGGAATCACCCCCAGGGCATGCCGCGCCACCAGCTCGATCAACGCCTTGGGCTCGAACGGTTTGACCAGGTAATCCGCCGCGCCCTGGCGCATGGCATCCACTGCGCGCTCGACGGCGCCATGGGCGGTCATCAGCAGCACCGGCAACTGCGGCTGGCGTGCGCGCAGCAGCGCGAGCAACTGATGGCCGTCCATGCCAGGCATGTTCACGTCGCTGACCACCAGGCTGAAGGCCTCTTGCTCCACCGCCGCCAAGGCGTCCTCGGCAGAACCGACCGCCCGATAGTCATGGCCCGCCAGCAGCAGCGTGTCAGCCAATGCCTCACGCAGGGCACGATCGTCTTCCACCAACAGAACCTTGATAGCCATAGCCTTTTACTCCGCGCTTGCCGCGCATGAAAACAGCGGCAAGGTCATCAATGCACAAGTGCCACGCCCCAAGCGGGAACGCAGTTGCAATTCTCCCTGATGGGCGCGCGCCACGGCCTTGACCACCGTCAGGCCGAGGCCCGTACCGTTGGTCTTGGTGGTGAAAAACGGTTCGCCCAGGCGCTGCAGCACTTGCGGCTCGATACCGCTGCCGCTGTCGCTGATGCACAGGCGCAGGGTTTGCGCACGGGCGTACACATGCACCTTGAGCCGCGCACCGGGGCCGCTGGCCTGGGTCGCGTTTTCGATCAGGTTGAGCAGCGCGCCCACCAGGGTGTCGCGGTTGCACAGCAATTCGCCTTGGTGACTGTCGCACTGCCAGCGCACATTGGCGTCCTGCACATGGGTGGCGGCCGCCGCTTGCAACGCCTGCATCAGGCCGGACGGCGTGATGCGGTCGGTCAGCGGCAATTCGCCGCGGGCAAACACCAGCATGTCGCGCACCTGGTGCTCCAACTCATGCAAGCGCTCCTTGAGGCGTCCGGCAAAACGCTGGTGGGTGTCGGCGGGCAATTGCTCATCAGTCAAATGACTGGCGTAGATCAACGCTGCCGACAACGGCGTGCGGATCTGATGCGCCAAAGAAGCGACCATCCTACCCAGCGACGACAAGCGCTCATGGCGCGCCAGTTGGTCTTGCAGGTGACGGGTTTCAGTCAGGTCGTTGAGCAGCACCAGTTGACCGGGCTCCGCGTCCAGGGAGCGAGTGGCGATGGACAAGCGGCGCCCATCCTTGAGGGAGATTTCATGGCCGTCATCTTCACGCGGCGCGAAGCAGCGGCTGATCACATGGCGCCACAGTTCGCCCTCCAACGGCAGCCCGAGCAGGTCGCAGGCGGCCGGGTTGGCTTCGCGCACACGGCCCTGGTCGTCGATGACGATCACACCGCCAGGCAACAGATCGAGCAGGTTCTGCAGACGGTTGGCCAGGCGCTCTTTCTCGGCCAGCTCTTCCATGCGCTGGGCACTGACCACCGCCAACTCGCCCTTGAGCTCGGAGACCCGCGCTTCCAGCAGGCTGTAGGAGTCGGTCAACTGGCTGGACATCTGACTGAACAGCGAGAACGCCTGCTCAAGGCCATGCCGGCTGAGCTGTTCGGCGGACGGGACAGGCCCCTGGAGTTCAGGGGCCAAAGGTAGTTGGGCGGCGTGGGGCATCATGCTCTCTCGCTTGGCTGACCGTCAGTTAAACGGAACGTTGCGAGGGCTGTAGCAATACCCGTGCCTAAAAAAAATACGCTTATTTTTCAGTTAGTTGAAAAACAGGCGTCAATCATCTGCCTGTTCATCACCGTCTCGGCGGCTCATCCCGTACTTGCGCATCTTTTCCACCAGGGTGGTTCGACGGATACGCAGGCGCTCGGCCGCACGGGCGACGATGCCGTTGGCGTCGTCCAGGGCCTGCTGGATCAGCCCTTGCTCGAGGTTGCCGAGGTAGTCTTTGAGGTCCAGGCCTTCCGGCGGCAGCATCGCGTTGGCACCGAAGTCCGGGGTATGGCCGTTGAAGGCGATCCGCTCTTCCATGTCGCTGCGCAGGCTGTCCACCAGATGCTCGTCTTCTTCGTCGACGTAGCGGAATTTCTTCGGCAGCTCGACCACGCCGATCACACCGTAGGGATGCATGATCGCCATGCGCTCCACCAGGTTGGCCAGCTCGCGGACGTTGCCCGGCCAGCCGTGACGGCACAGGGACATGATCGCTGCCGAATTGAAGCGAATCGAACCGCGCTTTTCGTGCTCCATGCGCGAGATCAGTTCGTTCATCAGCAGCGGGATGTCTTCCACGCGCTCACGCAGCGGGGCCATCTCGATCGGGAACACGTTGAGGCGGTAATAGAGGTCTTCGCGGAAGCTGCCGACCTCGATCATGCTTTCGAGGTTCTTGTGGGTGGCCGCAATGATCCGCACGTCGACGCTCTGGGTCTTGTTGCTGCCCACGCGTTCGAAGGTGCGCTCCTGCAACACGCGCAACAGCTTGACCTGCATCGGCAGCGGCATGTCGCCGATTTCGTCGAGGAACAGGGTGCCGCCGTTGGCCAGCTCGAAACGCCCGGCACGGCTGGTGATTGCCCCGGTAAAGGCGCCCTTCTCGTGACCGAACAATTCGCTTTCGAGCAGCTCTGCCGGGATCGCCCCGCAATTGACCGGCACAAAGGGCCCGTCGCGGCGCTTGGAGTGATAGTGCAGGTTGCGCGCGACCACTTCCTTGCCGGTGCCCGACTCGCCGAGGATCAGCACACTGGCGTCGGTATCGGCCACTTGCTGCATCATCTGGCGCACGTGCTGGATCGCCCGGCTGGTGCCGACGAGGCTGCGGAACAGGTTGGGTTCGCGGTGACGACCGCGCTCACGGGCCTGGTCGTACATCTCGCGATAGACCTGGGCGCGGTGCAGGGAGTCGAGCAATTTGCTGTAGCTGGGCGGCATTTCCAGGGCGGACAACACCCGGCGGCGCTGGTCTTCCGGCAGGTCGAGCGAAGAAATATCGCCCATCAGCAACACCGGAAGGAACTCATCCCAGGTTGACAGTGTCTTTAACAAGCCCAGAACTGCGCCAGGAGCGTTTACCGTCCCGATCAGCACACAAATGATTTCACGGCTCGAGGACAACGAGCTGACCGCCTGCTGCCAATCATGGCTACCGCAGGGCAGATTTTCTTCGCCAAGAAAATTTAAAATCACCGCTAAATCGCGGCGGCGGACGCTATCGTCATCAATCAGCAGAATTTTGGTTTCACGCCACATGCAATAGCAACTTCCCTAGTAAAACGCTCTGCCCAGAGTGTGGGCTATCTAGATGCCTGTAAGACTTCTTACCTTACTAGACGTCTGAAATCTGAAAACAGCACTAGTTAAGTCAAAAATGCTGGCACAGTCAAATATATGACGCGCCGTTCGGATTAACTGCGCCCGTTCAACCGAACAGATGGTAAACCTTTGACGCATTTTTCGCTTGGTTGATCTGCGACATCTCTTCGAAAATTGCCTGGCGCTCGCCCATCGTTACTTCAAGCAATTGCTGATACACCGCCAGCAGGCTCTCCAGCTTCTCCCGCAGCGCATCCTCATCCACCGGCGCTTCACTGAGTACCTGATCAATCACTGCGCGACAGCCCAGGTCCAGTTCGCCAACGGCTTCCCAGTTGCGCTCCGCCAGCGCGCCGATCAGGGCTTCGCGGGTTTCATCGATGCGTTGCAGTGCTTGGCTCATGACATATTCCTCAAGGCCTTCAGGCCCTTCTCTGCTGCGCCTTACTCGGTTACAGCCTGTGGCGCAGCGATGGCATCCCAGCCCTCTTTTACGGTAATCAGCAAACGTGCGACTTCGTCGATCATGTCGGCATCGTTATGCAGGTTCGCTTCCATCAGACGGTTGGTCATGTAGGCGTACAGACTTTCCAACTGCTGGACGTAAGCTGGGTTATCGCTCTTTTGCGCATCCAGGCCGTCACGCAGGCCAATCACGATATCGATGGCCTTGCCGAGCATCAGGCCCTTCTGGGCGATGTCGCCACGCGCCAGCGCGCCCTTGGCTTGGGCCATACGGTCAAGCCCGCCTTCCATCAGCATCTGCACCAGGCGATGCGGGCTGGCTTCGGAGATCTGAGCATGGGAATTGACCTTCTGATACTGGCGAAGGGCTCTCATGGGATTCATGTTTCTACCTCGTGACAGGCGACAGCAAAAAGGATTTCAGTAACCAATATGTCGACTGGGTCGCAAAAAGCTTTAGCCCCAGTCATCCCGCGATAAAAAAGCCAGGCAGGTTGCCTGGCCCTTTCTATCACATAGGGATCAACTATCGGACTTGACGTTGTTCAACGCATTGAGCGTGGTCATGACACTGGTGCTTTGCTGGCGCAATTGAGCGACCAGAGTATCCATGGCGTTGTATTTGGCCGACAGGCTATTGGTGAGCAGAGTCATGCGCTCATCCAGGGAAGACTGTTGCTTGGTCAGGTCCTTCAACGTGTCGGACAGCGAGCTTGAGCGCGTCGCCAGAATACCGGTGCTCGCCTTGGCGTAATCATCAGTGGCGTTTTTCATGCGCGCCAATATGCCGGTCGAGCCGCTGAACATACTGTTGATATCGGCCGCGTTGGTTTTAACCGCCGCATCCCACTTCTTGTCATCGATTGTCAGCAGGCCCGTGCTCGAATTGGTGACCACACCAAATTGAGCCAATGACTTGAATGTACCGGTCCCCGAGAGCGTGTTGAACTCATTGCGGATCGCGCTCTGCAACGAACGCATAGTCGAGTCACCTGTCAGTGTCGCCGCCGTGGTGCTGCCATCCAGGTTCGTAGTGACCTTGGTTTCCGCACTCATCGCGCTAATCAACGCGTTGTAGGTATCAAGAAACCCCTTGACCCCAGACTTCAGGGCAGTGGTGTTGGTACTGACGGTAATAAGCGTGGCGGATCGCTCAGGGTTGGTGTTCGTATCGCCTGCTGTCTTGAGAGCGGACACCGACACCAGCTTGATGTTCACACCGCTCAAGGCGCCTTCGATACTGTTGGTCTTTGACACAGATGCGACACCATCGATGCTGTACAGCGCATCCTTCGGCTCATCCACCACCGTGGCACCAACATCCAGCCCAGAATCGCCTGACAGCGTCAGATCGGACCCGGTCCCCATCGTGGTCGAGGTCAAGATAAGCCGTGAACCATTGGAGTCAGTCTGAATGTTGGCGCTCAACCCCGAGGTACCGAACTGGGTATTTATCGAGTCCCGCACCTGCTGCAGGGTGGCGCCGACAGGAATACTGACAGCGTAGTCTTTGCCAGACTGGCTGATCGTAAGCGTCGTCGGTTTGTCAGTTGCATTCACCACCGACGAAGTACCACCGGAGAAATTGGTACTCGACAACTTTGAAGCCTGGGCCAACTGACTGACAATCAACCGGAAACTACCCGTTGACGCGGTGTTACTGGAGGTCATGGTGGCGACCTTTTCATCCGAAGATGAACCGGTCAGGCCGGTGAAACTACTGTCCTTGGACATGGTGTCCAGCGCACCACGAAACGCATCCAGTGCCGCCTGAATCTTGCCGATCGAAGACAGCGTGGTGGTCGCCTTCTGGGACGCGGTATTGATCTGCGTTTGCTTGGGCACCTTCTCGGCGTTGACCAAGGATGTCACGATCGATTGCGTATCGATGTTTGAACCGATACCACTTACCGTTGAACCCGCCATCATCTATCTCCTGTTCGGTGGCTGCCGTTATCTTGACTGGTTACGCTTCAAGTCATGACAGCAACAAGTTTCATGCCAGCTCAGGCCTTGTCGTCAAACAATACGTGACTTGCGCTGGATAGGCTCTGAGCCAGTTTCAATGCCGTTTCCGACGGAATCTGGCGAATCACTTCACCATTGTCGGTATTGATGACCTTGACCACCACGCGATGGGTGGAGTCATCAATGGAAAAATCCAGGCTGCGCTGGGCAGCTTGTACGAATTCGCGAATATCGGTTACCGCTTTTTCCAGGTCCGCACGCTCAGGCTGCTTGCCTATGGCCGGGGTTTCCTGGACTTTGGTGGCGCTTTTGTCGGTCGCCACTTGAGCAGGTGCGCTTTGAGGTGCAACCGGCGGATAAGACTGGTTCAGCTTTACACTCAGGTCCATGTCCAATCTCCTCGAAACCGAAAAACGGAAGGGCACGTAAACGCGCCCTTCCGTTAGTTACCAAGCGCGCTGATTACTGAAGCAGTTTCAGTACAGCGGATGGCAGTTGGTTAGCCTGCGACAGGATCGCAGTGGAAGCCGACTGCAGGGTTTGTTGCTTGGTCAGTTCGGCGGTTTCGGAAGCGAAGTCGACGTCCTGAACGGTGGAACGTGCAGCGGTGGAGTTCTTCTGAATGTTCTGCAGGTTGTCTGCAGTGGTAGTCAGACGGTTCTGGGTAGCACCCAGGCCCGAACGAACGCCGTCGATGGTACCGATGGCCTTGTCGATGACAGCCAGCGCGTTTTGGGCGTTGGTGGCGTCGGTGACGTCGGTGTTACTGATGGTGGTCTTGGTCGACGAAACGGTTGCGGCCGAGAACAAGTCCGAAACACCGGCAGCCGCGTCGCTCAGGGAGTAGCCTTTAGCCGAATCCAGGGAAACCTGACCGGTTACAACGATTGCAGCAGCACCCAGAGCGACTGGGGTGGCGAATGCGCCAGCGCCGTCTTTTGCGCCAACCAGGATGTTCGTCTGGGCGTTACCATCAGCACTCGAGAACTTCAGGTTTTCACCGGAATCCGACTTAACCGACAGGGTTTTGTTGGATTCGTCGTAGTTAACGCTGATGCCCAGTTTGGCAGCGTTGGACTTCAGTTGGTCAGCCAGGCCAGCCAGATCGGTCACACCGACGAAATCGACAGCAGTACCACTGCCTACAGCCAGCTTGAAGTTCGACGGCGTTGCAGCGCCTACTTCCAGCTTGACTTCAGTGCTGGCGGTAGCGGTCAGACCACCGATCGAACCGTTCAGGCCCGCAGCGATGTCTTTAGCAGAAGCACCGGCAGCATAAGTAACGGTTTTTGTTTGACCGTTACCGGTTACAGTGATGTCGCCGCCAGCCAAGCCAGTTGCGCTAGGCACGATGGCCTTGGTTTTGATCTGCTGCGAACCAATGTTGTTAGCTGCAACGTTTTCCAGGCTCAGGTTGATGGTTTCGTTGGCGTTGGCGCCAACCTGGATAGCTTTGGTACCGTACGAACCGTCCAGCAGCTTCTGGCCACCGAAAGTAGTGGTTTGCGAGATACGGGTCAATTCCGAAGTAAGAGCCTGGTATTCGTCGTTGTTCGACTTACGGTCGTCAGCGCTGAGGGAACCGGTAGCGGAAGACAGAGCCAGGGTACGCATTTTTTGCAGGATGTCGGTCGAAGCCTGCATCGCGCCTTCAGCGGTCTGAGCGATGGAGATACCGTCGTTCACGTTCTTGACTGCTTGGCCCAGGCCGTTGATTTGGCTGGTCAGGCGGTTGGCGATCTGCAGGCCAGCAGCGTCGTCTTTAGCGCTGTTGATACGCAGGCCGGAAGACAGGCGCTGCATGGAAGTGGCCAGGGCGCCGCCGGCTTTGTTCAGGTTGCCCTGAGTAGTGATCGAAGCAATGTTGGTGTTTACTGTTAAAGCCATGACGAAATCCTCGTTGGATGGATACTGCGGCTTCCGGCCCTGGCAACCGCCGGGTGTGGCCTGAGAACCTACGTAATAGTTATCGTCGTGGTCGCCGGTTGCTTGAGGATTTTTTTTGATTTTTTTAATGGCGCCGTGCCACCCCTTGGATTTCAAGGGTTTGCGGCACCGTAAAGGCTTGTTTTTTTGGGGAGAGAGGCAGAAGGTCGCCGCGCAGTCCAACGCGAGGGCAAGCCCGCTCTCCACAATGCAAAACGCCGGTGATCGTTCGATCATCGGCGTTTTGTTTTGCTGGCTATCGAAGCGTCACGGGCGATAGAGAATCGCCGACCCCCAAGACAGCCCCACACCGAAGCCGCTGATGGCCACACGAGTCCAGGCGGTGCCCATCACGTGCTTTTCCAGTAGCAACGGAATGCTCGACGACACGGTGTTGCCGGTCTCGACCATGTCCTTGAGAAACTTGTCCACCGGCGCGTCTTCGAAACGACGGGCCACGGCATCGACAATCGCCGCACTGCCCTGGTGGATGCAAAACGCATCGATATCGTCGGCGTTGAGATCCGACTCATTGAGCAGTTCGTGCAAATGCGCCGGCACCTTGAGCAAGGCGAAGTTGAACACCTGACGACCGTTCATAAAGAACACACCGTTGCTGACCTTCAGGTGCGGCGCGCCGGAACCATCGGTGCCAAACTTGGATTTACCCAGCAACCACGATGCGTCCTCACCCATCCAGGTGGCTGTGGCGGCGTCGCCGAACAGCATAGTGGTGTTGCGGTCTTCCGGATCGACGATCTTTGAATACGGGTCGGCGGTGACCAGCAGACCGTTCTTCAGGCCGGTGGCTTCCATGAAGCCCTTCATCGCGTAGATGCCGTAGACGTAACCGGAACACCCCAGAGAAATATCGAACGCCGCCACATGGGTAGGCAGACCCAGTTTGTCCTGGACGATCGCAGCGGTGTGGGGCAAACCCTCTTCATCGCCGTTCTGGGTGACGACGATCAGCGCGTCGATGGATTCGCGCTTCAAGTCCGGGTTGTTGGCAAACAAAGCGTTGACCGCCTCGACACACAAATCGGAAGTTTCCTGCGCGGCTTCCTTGCGCGGCAGGAACGCCGAACCGATCTTGCCAATGATGAATTCTTCATCCTTGGCGAATTTGGCACCCTGGGCGTAGTTATCGATCCCGTCTGCCGGCACGTAACTGGCGATGCTTTTTATGCCAATCATTGTGGCTTCCCAATACTAAATAGCTGGAGAACACCCTGCGGACAATGCCCGGGGCGCTGACAATAAAGGGGGTAACCCCATAAAAATCTCGCTGAAAGCCGCCTCGCAAGGACCCTGTGACGACTTATCCTTTTCACACGATACAGTGAAGATGCGCTTTATGACTCACAGGTCACCTAATTTTGTGTGCTTTGTGCAAAACCTTCAAACAATTAAGCCTCAGAAACGATAACGGCCCAGCCTGTTTCCAGGATGGGCCGCTTGACACCAGGCTGCTTACATCTTGTTGAACAGGCTCAACTGTGAAACTTTCACGAACGCCAGCTGTGAGGCTTCCAGCATGGTTTGCTGCAAGGTCAGGTTGATGGCCGCCTCGCCCATGTCGACGTTTGCCAGGGCGCTCATGGTACTAGTGTTGGCCAGACCGACACTGGTGTTTTCGCTCTCCTGCACTTCCAGAGCGTTCTGCCGCGCACCGATGGAGCCTCGCACATTGTCGACTTGGGTAAGCGAGTTGGTAAGGTTGCTGACCGCGGCATTCAGCGCGTCCTGAAGCTTGCCCCGTGCGCCCGGGATACCGTCCGCCGGCTGCTCCAAGGCCTGGCGCAGCTGACTCAGGGTGTCAAGGGCATTCTGGGTTTTCTGGGTCGTATTGCCGACCGAAAACTGATCGCCGACTTGTGGAGTGCCGCTCAGTTCAAAAGTGACCCCCGCCGAGGTGATCGTATTCGGCGTGGTGCTGCTGTCGATCACACCATTGTCGACAATCGGCTTGCTGTTGGCGGTATACGGCTGGGCGTACACCTTGTAAGCCGTCGGGTCGGTGTCGTCGAACTTGATCAATATCCCGCTGTTGCCCGGAAAGGTGCTGGCATAGTCGGCTGAACTGCTGACCTGGGCATTGGTCAATTGCGCCGTCGATGTGTTGCTCGCGGTTCGGGCAACATTGAACGAGTCCGGCTTGGTGGTCAGGTTGAACTCGCGCCCCTTGACCAGCGCATCGGCGTCAGGCCCGGTGGCGGTGTTGGTGAGGTCGACCGTGATATCGAACTTGACCCCGCGCAGGTTGACGCTGGCGCTGCCCTCCTTGGTGGAATCGAACGTCCCGTTACCTGCAATTTCCGAGGTGATGTCGTTGTTGTTTTTATCCGTCACGACGTACTGGGTGCTGCTGGTGAAGGTCAGCTTGTACGGCTGGCCATCGGAAAACTGCTTGGTGTAATCGGTGCCCGAGGTCACGAGGCCGGCCGAGACGGCGACCTTGTTGTCATCGACCAGCGGCGGAGAAATCGCAGGCGGCACAGGCGCAACTGTCGGCGCGATATAGGTCGACTGGGTACGGCTGGTGTTGACCGCACCTTCCAGGATGCTCTTGGCCGTATCGCCGGCACTGACGTTCAGTGTTTCGGACACCTGCAGGCTCAGGGCATTTTCGTCACCCTGGTAGCTGTAAGTGCCATCGCTGTTGCGCGAATACGGTGGCGTCTGGGTCTTGGAACCGGAGAACAAATAGTTGCCTGCCGCATCCTTGCTGTTGAGCAGCCCCATTAATTGCTCCTCAAGAGCGCCGACCTCGACCGCGATGGACTTGCGGTCGGCATCACTGGTCACACCACCGGCGCGCAACGCCAACTGACTGCCGGCCTGCACCGCCGCACTGATCGATTGCAGGATGCTTTCTTCGTTGGTCAGCGAGCTTTTCAGGCTGGTGATGTTGCCACTGTACTGGGACAGCATGTCTTTCTGCTGTTGCAGCATCAGCAAACGCTGAGCGGCCACAGGATCATCGGCGGCGGTCTGCACACGCACACCGGAACTGGCCTGCTGCTGGGCCTGTACCACGCTGGAATAGTTGCTCTGATACTTGCTGGAGCTGGTGTCGAAATATTGCTGTGTAGAAATGCGCATCGGCCCAGACTCCCTTAAAGACTATTGATCAGCGTACTGAAGGTTTCTTGCGCAGCCTTGATGATCTGCGACGACGCAGTGTAGTACTGCTGGAACTTGATCATGTCGCCCGCCTCTTCATCCAGGTTGACCTGGGACACCGAGTTGCGCGCGTTCTTGTTGGCCGTCAACAGCGCGTTGGTGGCCGTGGTGTCGGTCGTGGCCGCTGCGGCCTTGGCGCCGACGGTCGAGACCAGCTTGCTGTTGGCCCCGACCAGGCTGGTGCCGCCCGTGCCGTCTGAAGCCACGCCCACGGTTGCCTTGGTCTGCAGGCTCAGCAGTTGCTGGGCGTTACGGTTGTCGGACACGCCGGTGGCATTGAACGAAAACGAGGTGCTGTCGCCATCGGATGGCGAACCCGCCACCGTGGTGTCGAAACTGAAGCTCTTGGCCGGAACCACCAGCGCACCGCTGGCATCGCGCATCGGCACATTGATGGTGATCTTGTTGTCCTGCCCCGGGATGATGCTGCCGGAACCGAGCGACTCACCCTTGGCATTATTGAGGGTGTAGGTCTGGGTACCATCGGCCGCTGGCGCGCCAAACACCATTTTCACCGGCAAGGAGTTCTGAATCCCGGCACGCAGTTGGGCGGTGTCGGCGCCGCCCTGGATATCGATGGGCACCGTCAAGGTTGGCGGCGTGAACGTACCGGTCCCCTGATTGGTCTTGCCGGCTTCGCCCTGCAATGGCGCGGCGAAGGCGACCTTGCTCGGGTCGGCGAGCACGGTGCCGATCTCTTTGGCGCCGTTGGCGGTCGGGCTGACCTTGAAGCTGTCCCCTGCCTGCATCGGGCCGCCAGTGAGGGCCAGGGTGAAACCGTCGATCACCGACGGCGGCGTGGCCGTGATGTCGAAGGCGCCCATGGCCTTGCCGTCGGAACGCAGCACGGTCACTTTGCTCGGGTCGGTGGCGTCGCTGAAGGTCACCTTGTAATCGAAGTTGGTCAGTTGGCTGCTGTCCTCGATCGTCACCCCCAAGCTGCCGGAGCCCTGGTTGCCTTGCGCGGCCAGGCTGCGCAGCGCGACGGAAGCTGCACTGTTGATGTCCTTGAACATCGAGGCACCGAACTCGCCGTTCAGGTCGATACCCTGACCCAGCTGGCTGTTGATCGTGTCGGCGGTGACAATGGCAATGCGCCCCAAATCGTTGATCGCCGGCATCAATACATCGCTGCGATAACGCAACAGCCCACCGATGCTGCCACCGCTGACCACATTGCCGATGTCCACCGCGGTGTTGCCGGGCATGTTGATCTGGATGGTGTACTGGCTGGTGTCGGCCTTGCTCGGCACAGCGGAAATAGTGTTGGACTGATCCCCCAGCACCAGGGATTGACCAGTACCGGTGCTGACGCTGAACACGCCGTTTTTCTCGACGGCGGTCACACCGATCAACTCGTTGAGCGAGCGCACGGCTTCGGCACGCGAGTCCAGCAGGTTGGCCGGGGTGGTGTTGGTGGAACCCTGCACCTGGGCAATCTGCTTGTTGAGGGACGCAATCGACGAGGTCAGTTGGTTGACCTGATCACTCATGGAGGTCAACTGGCTGTTGATGGTTTCTTTCTGCTGGCTCAACTGCGTGGAGATCGCATTGAACCGGTTACTCAACGTCTGGGCGCTGGTGAGCAGGATCTGGCGAGCCGACGTGTCGCTCGGCGTGGCCGACGCGGTCTGCACGGCGGCGAAAAACGAACTGAGTACAGCCGACATGCCGGTGGTCTTATCCGACAGAGTCTTGTCGACGGCGCTGACCTGGTCCAGATACGCCGCCGCATCGCTGTTGAGCGAGGTGCTGTTCTGGTAAGCCGTGTCCAGGTACTCGTTGTACACCCGGCGCACGTCGGCCAGGGTCGTGCCGCTGCCGATGAACACGCCGCCGTACTGGTTCGACGCGTTCGCGCTCTGAGTGGTCTGCTGACGCGAGTAGCCTGCGGTATTGGCGTTGGCGATGTTGTTACTTAAGACCGACAACGATCCTTGAGCGGCGTTTAGCCCCGACATCCCGATATTGAGCAAACTCATGGTTCAGACCTTATAAATGAGTGGTCGCGCCCGCGACAGCGTAGTTCTGGTAACTGTTCATCGTTTTTGCGATCTGCGAAATCTTGCTGGCGTAATCCGGATCGGTGGCATAGCCGGCTTTTTGCAACTCGCGCACAAACTGTTCCGGGTTGTCGGCTGACTTCACAACTTCTTTATAGCGATCATTGCTTTGCAACAACGTCACCAGGTCATGGAAGCTGTCCTGGTAGGAATCGTAGGAACGGAACTGCGCCGTTTCCTTGACCATCGCGCCATCGCGAAACTCGCTGGTGATCGCGCGGGCCTGGCCGCCCTGCCAGCTCTGGCCGGCCTTGATACCGAACAGGTTGTGGCTGCTGCTGCCGTCGTCGGCACGCATCACCGACTTGCCCCAACCGGTTTCCAGGGCGGCCTGGGCCACCAGGTACTTCGGATCGACACCGATACGCGCCGCGGCGGCCTTGGCCATCGGCAACATGGTGGCGACAAATTCGTCCTGGGAACTGAAGGCTTTCTTCGCCGGGGCCAACGGCGGCTGGGCCACGGCGCGGCCGTAGACCTGCATGCGGCCGCTGGGCACGGCAAAACTGCGTGCGCTGCTGTTGATCACGTTGTCATCGGCGGCGCTGTTACGCAGTGGCGCGCGATTGGCATCGATCGCGACCGGCGCGCTCGGCACGATGCCGGCGAGCAGTCGATCGGTCAGTTTGCTCGGCAAGGCGAGACGGCGCTGGTTCATCAGTGCCACGTCGTTGGTGTGAGCGCTGGCGCCTTCGGGGACAGCCACGCGGTAGGCCCACAGTGGGCGCTGGCCATTGGAGCGGCCCAGCGGCCCGGTCGCCTGGGTGCCGGCGGCGATTTCCGTCGGTACGTCGACTTTCTTCACCAGCTCAGCCGCCGCCGGGCCCTGCAAGGTGGCCGCCTGGGCGTCCACCGGCTTGTTCTTCTGCATCTGACGCATCAGCACGTCGGCCAGGCCGATACCCCCGCCTTCGCGGGACATCGAGACAGCCAACTGCTGGTCGTACATTTCCTGGTACTGCTTGGCGGCCGGAGTGTTCAGCGGATTGTCTTTGCCCAGGGCGTCGGTGGCCGAGCGCATCGACTTGAGCATCTCGCTGAGGAACAGCGACTCGAACTCCTGCGCCACTTTGCGCATGTTGCCGTCGCTGTTCTTGTCGGCGCCGACCTTGAGCTGGTTAAGCCGGTTCAGGTCGGAATAAGACCCCGAGTCCGCCGTGCTGCTGATCCCGCTGTTGCGCATATCCATGGCCATGGCCTCAGATCACAATCAGGTCGGCTTGCAAGGCGCCGGCCTGTTTCAATGCTTCGAGGATCGCCATCAAGTCGCCGGGCGCCGCGCCCACTTGGTTCACCGCGCGGACAATCTCGTCCAGGGTGGTGCCGGGGCCGAACTTGAACATTGGCTTGGCTTCTTGCTGGGCGTTCACCCGCGAGCGCGGTACCACGGCGGTCTGGCCATTGGACAACGGCCCAGGCTGGCTGACGATCGGGTCTTCGGTAATGGTCACGGTCAGGCTGCCGTGGGTCACCGCGGCCGGCGACACTTTGACGTTCTGGCCGATCACGATAGTGCCGGTGCGCGAGTTGATAATGACTTTGGCCACCGCCTGGCCGGGGTCGACCTCGAGGTTTTCCAGGATCGACAGGTAATCCACGCGCTGGCTTGGGTCCAGCGGCGCGGTGACCCGGACCGAGCCACCGTCGATAGCCTGGGCGACGCCAGGGCCGAGCATGTCGTTGATCTTGTCGACCACACGCTTGGCGGTGGTGAAGTCGGAACGGTTGAGGTTCAGGGTCAGGCTGTTGCCCTGGTTGAAGCCACTGGGCACGGTGCGTTCAACCGTGGCGCCGCCAGGGATGCGCCCGGCCGATGGCACGTTCACCGTAATCTTCGAACCGTCGCGGCCTTCAGCGTCAAACCCGCCCACCACCAGGTTGCCCTGGGCGATGGCGTAGACGTTGCCGTCAATACCTTTGAGCGGCGTCATCAACAGGGTACCGCCGCGCAGGCTTTTCGAGTTACCGATGGACGACACGGTAATGTCCACCACCTGACCCGGCTTGGAGAACGCCGGCAAGTCGGCACTGATGGACACAGCCGCGACGTTTTTCAGTTGCACGGTGCCCGAGCCCGACGGCACCTTGATGCCGAACTGCGAGAGCATGTTGTTGAAGGTCTGCAGGGTGAACGGGGTCTGGGTGGTCTGGTCACCCGTACCGTTAAGCCCGACCACCAGGCCGTAGCCGATCAACTGGTTAGAACGCACGCCGGAAATGCTGGCGATGTCTTTCAGGCGTTCAGCCTGGGCGACTGCGCTCAGGGACAGCAACACTGCCGCCGCCATCAGCTGTTTGAATTTCAAAGTGGCCACCTAGAAAGGGAACAGCGGGCTAAGGAAGAAACGGTCGAACCAGCCCGGCTGACTCGCATCAGCAAACGAACCCGTACCCGAGTAGGTAATGCGCGCATCGGCAATACGCGTCGAAGGCACCGTGTTGTCGGTGGCAATGTCATCGGCACGGACCATGCCGGCGATGCGTACCAGCTCGTCACCACTGTTGAGGGTCATCCACTTCTCACCGCGCACGGCGATGATGCCGTTGGGCAATACATCGGCCACCGTCACGGTGATCGAACCGGTCAGGCTGTTGTTCTGTCCAGAGGAGCTCTTGCCGTTGGTGGCGCGGTCACCGCTGTAGCCTGCGCTCAAGCTCAAGTCACCGCTGCCCAAGGGGTTGTTGGTGTTCGGCACGGCACCAAACAACGAGGTCAGGCCGATACCGGTCTTGCTGGTCTTGCCCACCTGCGAGTTGGCGTTCTTGCTGGCCGTGGTCTTCTCGTTGAGGGTGATGGTGATGATGTCACCGACCCGGAACGCCTTGCGGTCGCTGTACAGGTTCTGTTCGAAACCGGCCTGGTAGATCGAGCCATTGTTGGCCGCCGCCGGCAGCGGCGTGCGTGGCAACACCGGCGCGTAGTACGGGTCATTGGGTTTTGGCGTCGGGGCGACACAGCCCGCGAGCACGGCAATCCCACTCAATGCCAGAACGGAAACATAGCGATTCATGACCCTAACCTCACGGTGTTGCAGGCGCCCTCAGGAGCGCCCCATAGACTTGATTACAGATTCTGCGTAACGAACGAAAGCATCTGGTCGGCGGTGGAAATCACCTTGGAGTTCATCTCGTAGGCGCGCTGAGTGGTGATCATGTTGACCATCTCTTCCACTGTGCTGACGTTGGAGGTTTCCAGGGTGCTTTGCAGCGTGGTACCAAAACCGTTCAGGCCCGGGGTGCCGATTTGCGGCGCGCCACTGGAGGCGGTTTCCAGGAACAGGTTGCCGCCGATGGCTTGCAGGCCGGCCGGGTTGATGAAGTCGGCGGTTTGCAGGTTGCCGATCACTTGCGACGCCGGGTTGCCCGCCACGGTGATGGACACGGTGCCATCGTTGCCGACGGTGAAGGTCTGGGCATTGGCCGGCACGATAATGGCCGGCTCCAGGGAGAAACCGTTGGACGTGACGATCTGGCCGTTGGAGTCCAGGTGGAAAGAACCATCACGAGAGTAGGACGTCGTCCCGTCTGGTTGCAGGATCTGGAAGAACCCTTTGCCGTTGATCGCCATATCCAGAGGCTGACCGGTTTGCTGCAGGTTACCGGCCGTGAAGTTCTTCTGGGTGCCGACGATCTTCACACCGGTACCCAATTGCAGGCCCGACGGCAGTTCGCTGTCCTGGGTCGACTGGGCGCCTGGCTGGCGCTTGATCTGATAGAGCAAGTCCTGGAACTCGGCGCGATCACGCTTGAAGCCCGTGGTCGAAACGTTCGCCAGGTTGTTGGAGATGGTGGTCAGGTTGGTGTCCTGGGCGGACAGACCTGTTTTGGCAACCCATAGAGCCGGAAGCATGCTGTTCTCCTTCGTGCGCCTGTTTGTTGGCGCTGCGCCGCAAAATTAGTATTCAGTGAAACCGCTATCAGCTCATCGCCAGAACGCGGGTCATGGCCTGGTCGTCTTCTTTAGCGCTGTTCATCATCTTGATGTGCAGCTCGAACTGCTTGGAAAGCGCCAGCACCGCGGTCATTTCTTCCACCGCATTGACGTTGCTCGCCTGCAGGAACCCCGAGGTCAGCTTGACGTTCGCGTCGGCCTGGGCCGGCTGGCCGTCCTTGGTGTGGATGGTGCCGTCCAGGCCTTTGGTCATGTTCTTGAGGTCGGGCTGAACCAACTTGATCCGGTCCACTTCAGCCATCACCCGCGGGCCTTCACCCATTGCGCGGATGCTGACGGTGCCGTCGGCGCCTACTTCGATCTTCTGCTGCGGCGGCACGGCGATCGGACCACCGTTGCCCATGATCGGCATGCCATTGCCGGCCCGCAGCACGCCGAGCGCATCCACATTCATGCTGGCGCTGCGCACGTAGGCTTCGCCGCCATCGGGGGTTTGCACGGCCATCCAACCGTCACCACTGACCGCCACATCGAGGTCACGACCGGTTTCGATCATGGCACCCGGAGAGAAGTCGGTGGCAGGCCGCTCGGTCATGGCAAACGCCCGCGCCGGAAAGCTGTCACCGAACACCGGCATCGAGCGCGCCTGCTCAAGGTCACGCTGGAAGCCGTTGGTGGAAATGTTCGCCAGATTGTTGGCATGGGCCTTCTGCGCCAGAGCATTCTGGCTGGCGCCGGTCATTGCCACGTAAAGGTACTTGTCCACGCTCTATCCTCTTTCTGACGGACGTTTGCCGCCCACCGCTGTACTGATGAGGCTTAAGCAATTTGCGAACCAACTTTCAAAAAGTGCAGAAAGCCCAAGCGGGGCAAGGGTTTGCGGCAAGGCGTGAAAAAAGGCAGGCCCAGGCGGAGTCGAAAAAACGGCGGAGTTATGCCGCAGACGGCAACGGTTGGTGTCCCGCAGGCTTTTCCCGGCGCTCAAGCGCTACGCATGGGTGGAGCACGGAGCACGCCGAACCGCTGAAACACTTGGCAAGCCACTGGGCACTTGCCCTCCCCGTTGGCCACCTCGAAACGACGGGGCCGAGGTTTTGTTGTCCGACCATTACAAGCGCCAAAAAAACCATATGCCTGACGGCCCCGTAAATGCGTGAGTACATATGTAGCTGGCTTGTTTTTTATAAAACCCCGACAAAGCCAGCTCCAAACAAGAATAGTCCGATAGCTTTTTACATTTACTGATCAAAACCCACTTGGCGTTCAAATACAGCACCCGTAACTTCGGTGCGACGCAAAGCGGTCACGACTACTTTTCGATCACTCGCACCTTATCAACTTATTATTTCCCAAGGATACTGAAATGCCCGGCATTGATAATGCACCCCATACGCACATGACGACAACTTGGCAAAAACAATTTTCTTATAACGAAATTCTAGACCGGTTCGAGCCATTAAGCAGCCTATCACCCGAACAACGACGCGAGTTGGAGATACACCCGGAGCTGAATCCTAACAATAAAGAATACTGGGAAAGCCGAGCTGGGGAGTACGATGCCGGGACACTGCCGCCCTGTTGCGACCTAGACCCGACGACCTCGGCGTTCCTGGAGCTGCTGGACAACATCCCCGGCAGGACCATCGAGACCGGCCTGGGCGTGTCCGCCAACGATGTACGCAGCGGCAAGTTTGGAGCGTTATCGCACAGCGCACTCAGGGAACTGGAAAAACTGGATAAGAACCAAAACTACCAATTGGTCTCCCGTATTAAAGAGGAGAATGACTCAATGAGCGGATCATTGGCATGGTTCCCTGAAAACGGCGGCAGCCCCATTGAAATCGAAAGTTCTACAGAGGGAACGGTATTTCCGCCCAATGGCTCAGCGTTGCTTGAACATATCGACTTATCAATGCTTATACCCACCTATAACAACGAAGGGGTTTCTGCCAACGAACTGAGATCCGGAAAGTACGGGCGCCTTCCCCCGGAGATCAATCAGAGCCTTGAAAAACTGCAGAACCATAAAGACTACGCACTGACCACACTCTTTTCCCCCCCACCCAATGAAGCGCCTTACATGGCCTGGGTTGAGAAAAAAACAGATGACACCGTGCTCATCCATCAAGATCCAAGCTACGCGATGTATTGACGCCGCCGTGTCACCCCTCGCAGAAAAACCCTGGACATGGCGTCTATCGAGCAGCGTGTTCAGGGGTTTTGCCCTCTTTGCCCAAACCATAATCCCGCAACTTGTTGGCAATCGTTGTATGGGAAACGCCCAAGCGCTTGCCCAACTGCCGACTGCTGGGATGTTCGGCATACAGACTTTCCAGCACGGCCTTTTCAAACCGGCCGACGATGGCTTCCAGGCCGCCCTCCAGAGAGAAATCGCCAAGCGGCTGACGCACGCCATAGTCCGGCAGACGAATGTGTTCAGCCTTGACCGTCCCGCCCTCACACAGCGACACCGCCTGGAACAGGACGTTTTCCAGTTGCCGTACATTGCCCGGCCAGTGGTAATGGCTGAGCCGCTCCATGGCCGCCGAAGCCAGTTTGGGCAACGGGCAGCCGATCTGCCGGCTGGCTTGATCGAGGAAGTGTTCCACCAGCGGCGCCAGGCCATCGAGGCATTCGCGCAGCGGCGGGATATGCAGCGACAGCACGTTCAGGCGGTGATAAAGGTCCTGACGGAATTCGCCCCGCGCGCAGAGTTCCGAGAGGTCCACCTGGGTTGCGCAGATCACCCGCACATCCAGGTACACCTCTTCATCGCTGCCGACTCGGCGAAAGCAACCGTCCTGCAGGAACCGCAGCAACTTCACCTGCAGGCGCGCGCTCATTTCCCCGACGCCATCAAGAAATAGCGTACCGCCCGCCGTCAGCTCCAGCAGCCCCAGCTTGCCCTCGGCCCGTGCCCCTTCAAAAGCGCCGGGGCCGTAGCCGAACAGCTCGGTCTCGGCCATCGACTCCGGCAAGCCGGCACAATTGAGCGCCATCAACGGCGATTGGCCACGAGGGCTGGCCAAGTGACAGGCGCGGGCAAGCAGCTCCTTGCCGGTGCCCGTTTCGCCTTCTATTAAGAGCGGCGCATCCAGCGGCGCCATGCGTCGGGCCTCACGGACCACGGCAGCCATGACCTTGGAACTCTGGAAGATGCTGTCGAAGCCACGCAGCTCCTGCTTGCGCACATTGTAGATGCGCTCACCGACGCGGTCGGCACGGTGCAGGGTCAACACTGCGCCGGCCATGGCTTCGCTGTCGTCGTGTTCGGCGGATTGCAGCGGCGCGATGTCCGCCAGGAATACGTCACCCTTGACCTTGACCCGCAGGCCATTGATCCGCGATTTGCTCGCGCGCACCAGTTCCGGCAAGTCGAAATCCTCGGCGTAACGCGACAGCGGGATGCCCGGCACCTCGTCCACCCGCACCCCGAGCAACTGCGCGGCCGCGCGGTTAGCGGCAACGATCGAGCCCCCCATGTCGATGGACAGCACCGGAAACTCCAGGGCCCCGAGCAATGCATTGAGTTCCATGTGCCGACGTTCGCTGGGCATGAGCCCCACACGCTTTACGCCAAACACCCCGGCAATCGCCTCGAACTGCGGGCGCAAGGCCTGGAATTGCATGTTCACCAGATTCGGACAGAACAGGTAGATGGCATTGCCATGCTCACCGCCGACCTCGCCCTTGGCGACGTTGACGCCGTACTCCACCAACAGGTTGAGAATGTCCCGCAGGATGCCGATGCGGTTCTGGCAATGCACTTTGATACGCATGAAAAGGCCCGAAGAAGGGTAGGCGCCGCGTCTTTTTGTCGCTGGGCGCAGATAGTCGTCAAGATTATGTGACAGTCAGCCGTCTTTTCACAGCCCAACGCATCAATGAACGGCCAATCCGTAACGAATACTTTACGAATATCGGTAAACTTTCCTACAGCACCCTTGCGCAGGCCGCTGGAATCTCGCCCCAATCGGGTTATCAATACGTACATCGCAGGACATAACAAGAACGAATGCCTAGCAGGAGAGCCGTATGAAGCAGACGCACTACGTGGCCCGCGAGCCCGATGCGCAAGGTTTTATCCACTACCCGCCGGAAGAACACGCGGTGTGGAACACCCTGATCACACGCCAGTTGAAGGTGATCGAGGGCCGGGCCTGCCAGGAATACCTGGACGGCATCGACAAGCTCGGCCTGCCCCTGGACCGCATCCCGCAACTGAGCGAAATCAACACGGTGCTGGCCGAGACCACCGGCTGGCAAGTCGCCCGCGTGCCGGCGCTGATCCCCTTCCAGACGTTCTTTGAATTACTCGCCAACAAGCAGTTTCCGGTGGCGACTTTTATTCGCACCCGCGAAGAACTGGACTACCTGCAAGAGCCGGATATTTTCCACGAGATCTTCGGCCACTGCCCGCTGCTGACCAATCCCTGGTTCGCCGAATTCACCCACACCTACGGCAAGCTCGGCCTCGCGGCCACCAAAGAGCAGCGCGTGTACCTGGCGCGCCTGTACTGGATGACCATCGAGTTTGGCCTGGTGGATACGCCCGCAGGCCGGCGCATCTACGGTGGCGGTATTTTGTCGTCGCCCAAGGAAACGGTGTACAGCCTGTCGTCCGAACCCGAGCACCAGGCCTTCGACCCGCTGGAGGCGATGCGTACACCGTATCGCATCGACATCCTGCAACCGCTATATTTTGTCTTGCCCGAGCTCAAGCGCCTGTTCGATGTCGCCCAGGAAGACATCATGGGCATGGTCGAGCGCGGCATGCAGTTGGGTCTGCACGCACCGAAGTTCCCACCCAAACCCAAAGCGGCGTGAACCGTAGGTTTTGATACCAGGTGAATCTGTTCCCTGGCCCCGCGTTGCTTTAGGGTGACGCCACTGACGACCGTTTTCCAGACACTCGAATTCAGGACACCCCACATGACCACCTTGAACCAAGCCCACTGCGAAGCCTGCCGCGCCGATGCCCCGCAAGTCAGCGATGAAGAACTGCCGGTGCTGCTCAAGCAGATCCCCGACTGGAACATCGAAGTCCGCGATGGCGTCATGCAACTGGAAAAGGTTTTCCTGTTCAAGAACTTCAAGTTCGCCCTGGCCTTTACCAACGCCATGGGCGCCATCTCCGAAGCCGAAGGTCACCATCCTGGCCTGCTCACCGAGTGGGGCAAGGTCACGGTGACCTGGTGGAGCCACTCCATCAAAGGCCTGCATCGCAACGACTTCATCATGGCCGCGCGCACCGACGAAGTGGCCAAGGATGCCGAGGGCCGCAAATAATGCACTTCGATGCGATTGGCCGCGTGCCCGGCGACCCGATCCTCGGGCTGATGGACCTGTATGCCCAGGATGCCAACCCGAACAAGTTCGACCTCGGCGTGGGCGTGTACAAGGACGACCAGGGGCTGACACCGATCCTCCCTTCCGTGAAACTCGCCGAGCAGCGCCTGGTGGAGCAGCAAACCACCAAGACCTACATTGGCGGCCACGGCGACGCTGCGTTCGGCAGATTGATCAGCGAACTGGTGCTCGGCGCCGAGTCCACGCTGCTGCGCGCACACCGTGCCGGTGCGACCCAGACTCCAGGCGGCACCGGCGCCCTGCGCCTGAGCGCCGACTTTATCGCCCACAGCCTGCCCGGCCGCGGTGTATGGCTGAGCAACCCGACCTGGCCGATCCACGAAAGCATCTTCGCCAAGGCCGGGATCAAGGTCAGTCACTACCCTTACGTCGGCGCGGACAATCACCTGGATGTGAGCGCGATGCTGGCGACCTTGTCCACGGTGCCCGAGGGCGACGTGGTGCTGCTGCACGCCTGCTGCCATAACCCAACCGGTTTCGACCTGTCCCAGGCTGACTGGCGCCAGGTCCTGCAGATCGTGCGCGAGCGCCACCTGCTGCCGCTGATCGACTTCGCCTACCAGGGCTTTGGCGACGGCCTGGAGCAGGATGCCTGGGCGGTGCGCCTGTTCGCGAGCGAGCTGCCGGAAGTGCTGATCACCAGCTCCTGCTCGAAAAACTTCGGCCTGTATAGCGACCGTGTCGGCGCGCTGATCGTGTGTGCGGCGGATGCCGAAAAGCTGACGGATGTGCGCAGCCAGTTGGCGAATATCGCGCGCAACCTGTGGTCGACTCCGCCGGATCACGGCGCAGCAGTCGTCGCGACGATCCTCGGCGATGCCAAGCTGAAGGCACAGTGGAGCGACGAAGTCGAAGCCATGCGCTCGCGCATCGCACAGTTACGCGCCGGGCTCGTGGAGGCGCTCACGCCACACGGGCTGGCCGAACGCTTTGCACATATCGGCGCACAGCGTGGGATGTTTTCCTATACCGGCTTGAGCGCCGAACAGGTCAAGCAACTGCGCGAGAAACACAGCGTGTATATGGTCAGTTCGGGGCGGGCCAACGTCGCGGGGATCGATGCGACGCGATTGACGCTGCTGGCGCAAGCCATTGCAGACGTTTCGCACACTTAACCGAAGAAATGCAAAGCCCAATGTGGGAGGGGACTTGCTCCCGATAGCAATGGATCAGTCGCCAAATACAGTGACTGACACTGCGCGATCGCGAGCAAGCCCGCTCCCACTTGTTGGGCCGAGCAAGGCCTTAACCCGCGACCATCTCCGATTTCAGCAGCGCCTCTTTGGCCTGCGCATCCGCCAATCGATACAACTCGATATGCCCATCCCAGTGCTCGATCAACGCCGAGCACGACTCCACCCAATCCCCGCAGTTGAGGTAATCCACCTCGCCCACCTTGCGAATCTCCGCATGGTGAATATGCCCGCACACCACCCCATGCAATTCGCGCCGGGTCACTTCATGGGCGATGGCTTCTTCGAAATCGCTGATAAAGCTCACCGCCGTCTTCACCTTGTGCTTCAGATACGCCGACAGCGACCAGTAACCGTAGCCATACCGCGCACGCCAGTGATTCAACCAACGGTTCAACGTCAGGGTGAACTCGTAGGCCGAGTCGCCGAGGAACGCCAGCCAGCGGTGATAACGCGTGATCACATCGAACTGGTCGCCGTGGATCACCAGGAGGTGGCGGCCATCGGCGGTGACATGGATGGCTTCGTCCACCAACTGGATGTTGCCCAGGATCAGCTTGGAGTAGCGACGCAGGAACTCGTCGTGGTTGCCGGTGACATAGATCACCTCGGTGCCGCGCTTGGCCATGGTCAACAGGCGGCGGATCACGTTGGTATGGGCCTGGGGCCAATACATGCCGCCGCGCAGCTTCCAGCCGTCGATGATATCGCCCACCAGGTACACCTTGTCGGCGTGGTAGCCCTTGAGGAATTGCGCCAAGTGTTCGGCCTGGCAATCCCGAGTGCCCAGATGTACATCGGAAATCCACAGGGTACGAACCCGTTGCTTGCGGCTGGGTGTAGCGAATTCGGCACGGGTCATGGGCATCCCTCGACGGTGTTTTCGCGAGCTTGCGCCCTGGCGATTAATAGCCCATGACAGCTGTGCGTCAGTCTGATGACAGCGTCCGCCGACGGCGAAGCGTTGTAGACTGGCAACCTGCTGCCCAGGAGACCGCGATGAGAGCGTCCCTCACGCTACGCCACTACATCGAAGCACCCATTGCCCACAGCCATGACCATGCGCAGTTGGTCTTCGGCCTGTCCGGGCACCTGGACCTTGAAGTGGAGGGGCGCGGCAGCCAGGTCCGCGAGAGCAGCGTGATGGTGTTGCCCTTCTCGGCCCACCACACGTGCGGCAGTCGCGATGGCAGCCGATGCCTGGTGCTGGACGTGCCCACCGAACACTGGGTGCTGCAATCGTTGGGCGAGCATGCCGATGCCAGCCGCCGCCTGCTCGACCAACCGGCGCGCCTGGCCCTGGATTCGCGGCAAAGCCAGTTGGTGCAATGGCTGGCGCACAGCCCGGTGGATGACCCGCTGATCGTCCAGCAAGGCGCGGTACTGCTGCTGGCCAGCCTCAATCATCCGCTGGCCCCCAGCGCGCCGGGCCGCCGCCTGCCCTATGCCGCGTTCAATGCACATATCGAACGGCACGCCGCCCACCCTCTGCAAGTCGCGGACCTGGCACGCCTCGCCGACCTGTCGGTGGCGCGCCTGCATGCCCGCTTCATCGCCGAGTGCGGGCAGACGCCCATGGACTTCATCCGCAGTCGCCGCCTGCATAAGGCCTTGGGCCTGTTAAGGGAAACGCCGTTGCCCATCGGCGAAATTGCCGAACGCGTCGGCTATGCCTCGCAAAGCGCGTTTGCCGCTGCGATGCTGCGCGAATTCGGCGCCGCGCCCAGAGCGCTGCGGCGCACCACAAAATAGCGAGTCCTGCGCTAAAAATCGCCAGTCGGGCGACAGACACTCACGCCCCCAGCCTCTAGACTGCGCGCCTGTCACCCCGTTGGTTCAAGGATCGCAATGACTCCCCGCTCAGCCCTCGGCGCCCTGCATATCGGCGCATTGATGTTTGGCCTCACCGGCGTATTCGGCAAACTGGCGGCCGCCTCGCCGGCCATCATCGTGTTCGGCCGTGCCGCGTTTGCGGTGATTGCCCTGGCGATCTTTGCGCGGTTCGCCAGCAATGCGCCGTGGAAACAGCTGCAGATGCGCGACTGGCGCCGGCTGATGATCAGCGGTGTATTGCTGGCGGCGCACTGGGTAACGTTCTTCATCGCGGTCAAGGTCGCCGGCGTGGCCGTCGCCACCCTGGGGTTTACCGCGTTCCCGGCGTTTACCGTGATCCTCGAAGGCTTGATCTTCCGCGAGCGCATCCGCGCCAACGAAGTGCTGCTGGTGGCCCTGGTCACGGTGGGCCTGGTGCTGGTGACACCGGACTTCAACCTCGCCAGCCAAGCCACGGGCGGCCTGCTCTGGGGCATCGCCTCGGGGTTGCTGTTCTCCCTGCTGTCACTGAATAACCGCGCCAGCTCCGGGCGGGTTCCAGCGGTACAGGCGGCGCTGTGCCAGAACGTGGTAGTCGCGCTGTGCCTGCTGCCCGTGGCGGCGCCGGGGCTGGCGGATGTACGCGCGCTCGACTGGCTGTGGATCGGCCTGCTCGGCGTGTTCTGTACCGGCCTGGCCCACAGCCTGTTTGTCGCCAGCCTCGCGGTGATCAAGGCCCGCACCGCGTCGGTGGTGTTCGCCATGGAACCGGTCTACGGCATCACCGTCGCCTGGCTGCTGTTTGCCGAAACCCCGACCTTGCGCATGCTGCTGGGCGGCGCGCTGATCATCGTCGCCATCGTGCTTTCCGGCCTGCTGGGCAGCGCCAGCCAGGCCAAACAGCCGGCTGCAACGGCCTGATCTATACTCTGCCCATCCGCAACAGTGTGTCGTCGTCGACGGATAAAGACTTCTCGACGACAGCCAGGGTGTTTAACAGTGCTGCAAGCGAGTGGTCACGCCATTAACGCTATGCAGGAGTTGCATCATGGAAATTCTTATCAGCTTGCTGGTTCAGATCATCAGCGGTGCCGTCGGCGGTAATCTGGCGGGGATGACCAAGCAGAGCCTGGGCACCGGGCTCAATACCTTCCTCGGCGGTGTCGGCGGCCTGGTGCTGGGCCAGATCGTCTCGGCGCTGACGGGCACATCCGGCGGCGAAGCCATGGATGTGGCGACGGTCGGCAGCAACATCGTCGGCGGTGGCGTCGGCGGCCTGGTGCTGACGTGGGTCGTCGGTTTCATCAAGAGCAAGATGGCCGCCAAGTAGGGGCACATCGCCCGGTCACCGCCCCTGTGCGGCGGTGACCTTCACGCCTTGCGATCGTTGTGCCCCAGGTCGCGCTGCGGGTCGATCTGGTCGCGCACGCGCTGCTTGAGCACCTTGGCCTCCGGAAAGCCGCCGTCAGCCTTGCGCTCCCAGATCTGCACACCGTCGCAGGTGATGCGAAAAGCGCCGCCGGTAGCCGGCTCCAGCGCCACTTTGCCCAGGTCGTCGGCAAAGGTACTCAACAGTTCCTGGGCCAACCACGCGGCGCGCAACAGCCACTGGCACTGGGTGCAATAGGTGATGACGATCTCGGGTTTGTTCGGCGACATAATTTGACAGGTTCCTGGCGTAACGGGCTGGGAGGGTCGGGTGGCTATAATACCGGCCTTTATCGTCCAGCCCTGAGATTCATGATGCGCCGCCTGTTGTCCTGCCTGTTGCTGTGCCTGCTGCCCCTTCTTGCCGAGGCGATTGAAACTCCACGCCCGAAAATCGGCCTGGTGCTGTCCGGCGGCGCCGCGCGCGGGCTGGCCCACATCGGCGTGCTCAAGGCCCTGGAGGAACAGGGGATTCATATCGATGCAATTGCCGGTACCAGCATGGGCGCGGTGATCGGCGGGCTGTACGCGTCGGGCTACAAGATCGATGAACTGGAAAAGCTCGCACTGGGTATCGATTGGCAGCAGGCACTCTCCGATGCGCCACCCCGGGAGGACGTACCGTTTCGCCGCAAGCAGGATGACCGGGACTTCCTGGTCAAGCAGAAACTCAGTTTCCGCGACGATGGCAGCCTCGGCCTGCCGCTGGGCGTCATCCAGGGCCAGAACCTCGCGCTGCTGCTGGAAAGCATGTTTGCCCACAGCAGCAACACGCGAAATTTCGACAAGCTGCCGATCCCCTTTCGCGCCGTCGCAACCGATATCACCACCGGCGAAAAAGTGGTGTTCAGCAAAGGCCACCTGCCCCAGGTGATCCGCGCCAGCATGTCGATCCCGGCCGTGTTCGCGCCAGTGGAACTCGACGGCCGACTGCTGGTGGACGGCGGCATGACCGATAACATCCCGCTGGACGTGGCGCGGGAGATGGGCGTCGACATCGCCATCGTGGTGGACATCGGCACGCCGCTGCGCTCGCGCAAGCAACTGGCCACGGTGGTGGACGTGCTCAACCAGTCCATCACCCTGATGACCCGGCGCAATTCCGAAGAACAACTCAAGGCCCTGCACCCCAAGGATGTGCTGATCCAGCCGCCTCTGGCCGCCTACGGCGTCACCGACTTCGGCCGCGCCAAGGACATGATCGACGCCGGCTACCGCGCCACCCGCGCCCTCGATGTGCGCCTGGCCCACCTGCGTCCCGCCGAGCCGATCGACCCGGAACTGGTGGCCGCGCGCGCGCCGGGCGAACGGACCCCGATCATCACTGCGATCAGCGTGGAGAACGACTCGAAAGTCAGCGAAGACGTGATCCGCTACTACATCCGCCAAACCCTCGGCGAGCCGCTGAACCTGAGCCGCCTGCAAGTGGACATGGGCACCTTGTATGGCCTGGATTACTTTGAACAGGTGCAATACCGCGTGGTGAAAAAAGGCCACGACAACACCCTGGTGATCAGCGCACGCGGCAAACGCAGCGGCACCGACTACCTGCGCCTGGGCCTGAACCTGTCGGACGACATGCGTGGCGACAGCGCCTTCAACCTCGGCGCCAGCTACCGCATGAATGGCATCAACCGCCTCGGCGCGGAATGGCTGACGCGGGTGCAGATCGGCGATCGGCAAGAACTGTACAGCGAGTTCTACCAACCGATGGACACCGGCTCGCGCTATTTCGTCGCGCCTTACCTCAAGGCCCAGGC
Source organism: Pseudomonas sp. K8 (assembly GCF_014889455.1). Classification (NCBI taxonomy): domain Bacteria; kingdom Pseudomonadati; phylum Pseudomonadota; class Gammaproteobacteria; order Pseudomonadales; family Pseudomonadaceae; genus Pseudomonas; species Pseudomonas sp. K8. Next base: position 247,182 of record NZ_VJWO01000003.1, on the reverse strand, counting down.
GCAGAACGTCGAACTGATTCTGGACAACGACCCCATCTCCGAATACCGCCTGGAACGCTACGGTTTCGGCCTGAACGTCGGGCGCCAGATCGGCAACAGTGGCGAGCTGCGTTTCGGCGTCGGCGAAGCCTGGGGCAAGGCGGATGTACGCATCGGCGACCGCGACCTGCCAAGCATGAGCTTCAGCGAAGGCTTCTACGAACTGAAGTACTCCTTCGACTCCCTGGACAACGTGTACTTCCCCCACACCGGCGAAGACATCGGCCTGGCTTGGCGCGAATTCGAACCAGGGCTGGGGTCCGATCAACGCTACCGGCAATGGGAATTCAAGCTGGACAAGGCCATGAGCCACGGCCCGGACACACTCGTACTGGGTGGCCGTTACGGACGCACCATGGATAATACGGACGTGGTGATATCCAGCTTCCTACTGGGCGGCGCACGGCAGCTGTCGGGCTTCCGCCAGGACGCGATCTCGGGGCAGAACGTCAGCTTGATGCGCGCCGTGTACTACCGCCGCCTGACGCCGCGCTCATACTTGCCGCTGGATTTCCCGCTGTACCTGGGCGCGTCGCTGGAACGCGGACGGGCGTGGAACAACGACAATGAGTTCGACAGCGGTTATATCAACGCCGCGAGTATTTTCCTGGGCTTCGACACACCGTTGGGGCCGCTGAATTTCAGCTACGGGTTCAACGACGACAATCAGCAGGCGGTGTACCTGAACCTCGGCCAGACCTTCTGAAACGCTGACCGTAAAAACCAAGATGGGAGCTGGCTGGCTTGCAATGGCGGTATTTCAGTCGCCAGATCAATTGACTGAATGTCCGTTATCGCAGGCAAACCAACTCCCACCTATTCGATCTCTGTTGCGCCTGACGTCAGGACTTTTCCAGATTCGCCAGAATGTGCCCATGCACGCGCATGCACACCCGCAGGTCCTCTTCATTCACGCCCACGAACAACTCATGGCGCAATGCAGTGGCGATGGTTTCAATCTGCTCGATCAACGGTCGGGCGCTGTCACACAGCAGGATGCGCTTGGCGCGCCGGTCTTCCACCACCGCCTGGCGCTGCACCAGCCCTTGGCTTTCCAGGCTGTCGAGCAAGCGTGCCAGTGTCGGCCCTTCGACGCCGACACTTTGTGCCAACTCACGCTGCGTCGGCGCTTCTTCGAAACGCGCCAAGTGCAGCAGCACCAGCCAGCGTGCCTGAGACAAGCCCAGCCCCGCCAAACGGCGGTCCAGCTCAGCGCGCCAACCTCGGGACATTTGCGCCAACTGCATGCCAAAACGGTGTTGATCGGTTAACGGCATAAAAAACTCATGGTTTAGACTGAAAACAAAGTATGACTAATTATTAGTCAGCTAAGCATGAGCCATGTCAGTAGGCAAGCGCTCGTCTGTACTGATTCGTTTCATCGTCGCAATTGGCACACTAAATTTCGAACTCAGACTGCAACGCGGCACGAACACAGTACAAAACACCCTCGGGAACCCGCCCCGTGAACAACGGTGCAATCTCCGCAACTGGTGGCAGTTCGCCTTCACCGTCCAGGAAGGCATCCTGGATTTCACTGAGCAAATCTTCTGGCAAATCAAGGGCCTGCTCTAACGACAACTGTTGCTTACCGATGGATTCGGCCAGCAGCGTGTAGACGTTTTTTTCCGAGCATTGCAACTGGCCAGCGATCTGGATCGGGGTCATGCCGGCTCGCGCCAGGCTGATCAATTCGTGGCGAATATCGGCAATTTCCTTCGGCGCTTCGGCCTGGCCGCCGAGCACTTCGAGGAAGGCCTGGCCATAACGTTCCAGCTTGCGCGCGCCCACGCCACTGACCCGGCCCATTTCGGCCAGGGTGGTCGGCTGCTCGCGCAACATCTCCAGCAAGGTCGAGTCGGGGAAAATAACGTAAGGCGGCACGCTGTGTTCCTGCGCCAGTTTGCGCCGCAGGGCGCGCAAGGCTTCCCACTGTTCACGCTCCTCGAAGCGCACCAGTTGGCTGGCCTGGCTGGTACTGCTCTTGGCGGTGGTCTGCGGCTTGAGGTCGCGGCGCAGTTCCAGGCTCACTTCCCCCTTGAGCAACGGCCGGCAACTGTCGTTCAGGCGCAGGCCGCCGTAGCCTTCGATGTCGATGTCCACCAGGCCGCGCGCGACCATCTGGCGGAACAGCGATCGCCATTCGCCTTCGGCACGGGCCTTGCCGACGCCGTAGACCGAGAGTTTCTCGTGGCCGAAGCTGCGCACCTTCTCGTTGTCCTTGCCCAGCAACACATCCACCAGATGGCCGACGCCATAACGCTGGCCGGTGCGGTAGATGGCGGACAAACCCTGGCGCGCCGGTTCAGTGGCATCCCAGGTTTGCACGCCGTCGACACAGTTGTCGCAATGGCCGCAGGGTTCGGGCATGTCTTCGTCGAAATACGCCAGCAAGGTCTGGCGGCGGCAACGCGTCTCTTCGCAGAGTGACAGCATGGCGTCGAGCTTGTGCTGTTCCAGGCGTTTGTGGCGCTCGTCACCTTCGGAGTTCTGCAGCATTTGCTTGAGCATCACCACGTCTTGCAGGCCGTAGACCATCCACGCATCGGCCGGCAGGCCATCACGCCCGGCGCGCCCGGTTTCCTGGTAATACGCCTCGAGGGACTTGGGCAGATCCATATGGGCCACGAAGCGCACGTTGGACTTGTCGATGCCCATGCCGAACGCGATGGTTGCCACCATGATCAGGCCTTCCTCGTTGAGGAAGCGCTTCTGATGATAGGCACGCAAGTCGTTGGGCAAGCCTGCATGGTAGGGCAACGCCGGATAACCCTGCTCGCACAGGAAGGCGGCCACTTCGTCGACCTTCTTGCGCGACAGGCAATAGACGATGCCCGCATCGCTGCGCCGCTCGGACAGGAACGCCAGCAACTGCTTGCGCGGCTGCTCCTTGGGCACGATGCGATAGAAAATATTCGGCCGGTCAAAGCTCGACAGGAAGCGCTCGGCGTTCTGCAAATGCAGGCGCTCGACGATTTCTTCGCGAGTGCGCTTGTCGGCGGTGGCGGTCAGGGCGATACGCGGGACGTCGGGGAACAGTTCCGCCAACTGCCCCAACTGCAAATATTCGCGACGGAAATCATGCCCCCATTGCGATACGCAGTGCGCTTCATCGATGGCGAACAGGGCGATTTCCAGGCTCTGCAAGAAGGCCAGCATGCGCGGCTGCACCAAGCGCTCGGGGGCCAGGTAAAGCATTTTCACTTCGCCGCGCTTGATACGCGCGGCCAGGTCGCGCTGCTGCTCGGCGCTGAGCGTGGAGTTCAATGCGGCGGCAGCAACGCCGAGTTCCTCAAGGGTCGCCACCTGATCGTCCATCAGCGCGATCAACGGCGAGACCACCACGGCAAGGCCGTTACGCAGCAACGCCGGCACCTGGAAACACAACGACTTGCCACCGCCGGTCGGCATCAGGACGAGGGCATCACCGCCATTGGCCACGCGCTCAATGATCGCACCCTGGCGGCCACGAAAACTGTCGTAGCCGAAGATGTCCTTGAGGACGCGTTGAGCCTGCTCGAGCATGTAAAACTCCAAATATCGCCGAAATCCCTCCATACAGGCTGGCCGAAAAAGCGCGTATCTACGGAAAATAATCCGTAAGCGAAGTTTTCTCGGATTGGCGCTGGCCTGCAGGGGGCATCACAAAACGCGGCAGTATACCCGAGCGTCGGCCGGCAAAGGGCGCGGCTGACGAACAGCGGCCGCTATCTAAAACCGGCCAAATATGCAGTGTGGCTGGCCTGGGCGCTCAAGAAAGCCTAGAATTCAGCATCGTTTATTCCCAAGGTAGTCCTTCAATGTCCTTCGCTGAGCAACTAACCCGCCTGCAAGCCTTCCTCGACGCCGATGAGCTGCATGACGAGGCGCTGGACTACGTGGCCGCCCACGGCTACCTGACCGCCCTGTCGATTTCTTCCGACATCGTGCCGGACCGTGAGTGGATCGACGCCTTGTTCGCCGAAGAGCCTCATTACGCTGACGCCGCCCAGCGCGAAGAGATCGAAGCCACCCTGCTCGCCCTCAAGGCCCACATCGGTCGCCAACTGGCCTCCGACGAGGAATTCGAGCTGCCGTGCGACCTCGACCTGGGCGAAGAGCCGGACGACTCCGACCTGCGCGGCTGGTGCATCGGCTTCATGGAAGGTGTGTTCCTGCGCGAAGCCGCCTGGTTCGAAACCGCCGAAGAAGAAGTCAGCGAAATGCTGCTGCCGATCATGGTCGGTTCGGGCCTGTTCGACGACCAGCCGGAGTTCTCCGACATCGCCGCCGACGCCAATCTGATGGACGACATGATCGTACAGATCCCGGAAGCCCTGACCGCCCTGTACCTGCTGTGCAACGCCCCCGACGAAAAACCGGCGCTCCTCAAGCCACGTCACCACTGAGTCGCACGCCCGTGATCGCCATGGGCAAGCGCTCGCCGCTCCTGCGTTACGCACTGCTGGCCATCGGCTGGCTGAGCGTAGCGCTGGGGGTGATCGGCATCTTCCTGCCGGTATTGCCCACCACCCCCTTCCTGCTTCTTGCCGCCGCCTGCTTCGCGCGCAGCTCCCCGCGTTTCTACGCCTGGCTGGTGGAACACCCGCGCCTGGGCCCATGGATTCGTGACTACCTGGACGGCAATGGCATCCCGCTCAAGGGTAAGGTCTACGCCATCGGCCTGATGTGGCTGAGTATCGGTTTTTCCTGCTACCTGGTGCCTCTGCCGTGGGCCCGCGGCTTCATGCTGACCAGCGCGGTACTGGTGACGATCTACATCCTGCGCCAGAAAACCCTGCCGCCGCGCTGAGCCTCTTTAACACCGTGCCCTGCGACATTAGTGCTCACAAGACCTTGGTCGACACTGACTAATCCCCAGGCATCATGCGAGACTGTCCAACCGGGCCCGAAATGCCTGGGCGTGTTTCTGTCCGGAGTTACCATGACGCTGTCCAGCGGGCTGATCGCCGCCGTTGCCTTGGCCTATATGGCCATTATGTTTTCCATCGCCTTTTACGGTGACCGCCGCCATGCGCCGTTGCCGCCGCGCATGCGTGCCTGGGTGTACAGCCTGTCGCTGGCCGTTTATTGCACCAGCTGGACCTTCTTCGGCGCCGTAGGCCAGGCGGCCGAACAACTGTGGGCGTTTATACCTATCTACCTGGGACCGGTGCTGTTACTGGTATTCGCCCCCTGGGTCCTGCAAAAGATGATTCTGATCAGCAAGCAGGAAAACATCACCTCCATCGCTGACTTTATCGCCGCACGCTACGGCAAATCCCAGTCGTTGGCGGTGGTGGTCGCGCTGATCTGCATGGTCGGCGTGTTGCCTTACATCGCCCTGCAACTGAAGGGCATCGTACTCGGGGTGAACCTGCTGATCGGCGCCGGCGCGGATACCACCGGCACCCGCGCCCAGGACACGGCGCTGATCGTATCGCTGGTGCTGGCGCTGTTCACCATTGTCTTCGGTACGCGCAACCTCGACGCCACCGAACACCACCGCGGCATGGTGCTGGCGATTGCCTTCGAGTCGCTGGTCAAGCTGTTCGCGTTTCTCGCAGTCGGCGTGTTTGTGACCTACGGCCTCTACGACGGTTTCGACGATTTATTCAGCCAGGCGATGTTGGCACCACGCCTGGAGGAATACTGGAACGAAACCGTCAACTGGCCAACGATGGTGGTACAGACCGGCGTCGCGATGATGGCGATCATCTGCCTGCCCCGGCAGTTTCACGTCACCGTCGTGGAAAACATCGACCCCCAGGATTTGCGCCTGGCCAAATGGGTTTTCCCTGCGTACCTGATCCTCGCCGCGCTGTTTGTCGTACCGATCGCCCTCGGCGGCAAAATGCTCTTGCCCGGCTCGGTGCTACCCGATTCCTACGTGATCAGCCTGCCCTTGGCTGAGGCCCATCCGATCCTCGCCCTGCTGGCGTTCATTGGCGGCGCGTCAGCCGCCACCGGCATGGTGATTGTGGCGAGCATCGCGTTGTCGACCATGGTGTCCAACGACATGCTGCTGCCTTGGCTGTTGCGCCGCTCCAGCGCAGAACGGCCGTTTGAAGTATTCCGCCACTGGATGCTCTCGGTACGCCGCGTCAGCATTGTGCTCATCCTGCTGCTGGCGTATGTCAGCTACCGATTGCTCGGCTCCAGCGCGAGCCTGGCGACGATCGGCCAGATTGCCTTCGCCGCGGTGACCCAACTGGCACCTGCCATGCTCGGCGCGCTGTATTGGAAACCGGCGAATCGACGCGGCGTGTTTGCCGGCTTGGCGGCAGGCACGTTCCTGTGGTTCTACACCTTGGTACTACCGGTTACCGCGAAAAGCCTGGGCTGGTCGCTCAGCCTTTTCCCCGGTCTGACCTGGTTGCATTCCCACCCGCTCGGCTTGCCCCTCACGTCGCTGACCCTGGGCACCGTGTTCTCCCTGGCGGGCAACTTCACACTGTTCGTCTGGGTTTCGATGCTTTCGCGTACCCGGGTGTCCGAACACTGGCAGGCCGGGCGCTTCATCGGCCAGGAAACCAGCCAACGCGCCAGCACTCGCTCCATGTTGTCGGTCCAGATCAGCGACCTGCTGAGCCTGGCCGCGCGCTTTGTCGGCGAAGAACGCGCGCAGCAGAGTTTTATCCGCTTCGCCTATCGCCAGGGCAAAGGCTTCAACCCCAACCAGAATGCCGATAACGATTGGATCGCGCATACCGAACGCCTGCTGGCGGGTGTACTCGGCGCCTCCTCGACTCGCGCAGTCGTAAAGGCCGCGATTGAAGGTCGGGACATGCTGCTGGAGGACGTAGTACGGATCGCCGACGAAGCCTCCGAAGTGCTGCAATTCAATCGAGCCCTGCTACAAGGCGCCATCGAAAACATCACCCAGGGCATCAGCGTGGTGGATCAGTCCCTCAAGCTGGTGGCGTGGAACCGCCGTTACCTGGAGCTGTTCAACTACCCCGAGGGATTGATCAGCGTCGGCCGGCCGATTGCCGACATCATTCGCTATAACGCCGAGCGCGGCTTGTGCGGACCGGGCGAAGCCGAAGTGCATGTGGCGCGACGCCTGCACTGGATGCGCCAAGGCCGCGCGCACACCTCCGAACGCCTGTTCCCGAATGGACGGGTGATTGAACTGATCGGCAACCCGATGCCCGGCGGCGGTTTCGTCATGAGCTTCACCGACATCACCGCGTTCCGCGAGGCCGAACACGCACTGACCGAGGCGAACGAGGGCTTGGAACGACGGGTCACCGAGCGGACACACGAGCTGTCGCAGCTCAACGTGGCGCTCACCGATGCCAAGGGCGTGGCCGAGTCCGCGAACCAATCGAAGACACGCTTTCTCGCAGCGGTCAGCCATGACCTGATGCAACCGCTGAACGCCGCACGCCTGTTCTCCGCCGCCCTCTCCCACCAGAACGACGGCCTGTCGAACGAAGCCCGGCAACTGGTGCAACACCTCGACAGCTCGCTACGTTCCGCCGAAGACCTGATCAGCGACCTGCTGGACATCTCGCGCCTGGAAAACGGCAAGATCAACCCGCAACGCCAGCCGTTCGTGCTCAACGAACTGTTCGACACCCTCGGCGCCGAATTCAAGGCCCTCGCCCAGGAACAAGGCCTGCGCTTCCGCTTGCGCGGCAGTCATTTGCGCGTGGACAGTGACATCAAGTTGCTGCGCCGGATTTTGCAGAACTTTCTGACGAACGCGTTCCGCTATGCCGACGGCCCAGTGCTGCTGGGTGTACGCCGACACCAGGGCGAGTTGAGCCTGGAGGTCTGGGATCGCGGCCCCGGCATTCCGCTGGATAAACAGAAGGTGATTTTCGAGGAATTCAAACGCCTGGACAGCCACCAGACCCGCGCCGAAAAGGGCCTCGGCCTGGGCTTGGCGATTGCCGATGGCCTGTGTCGCGTATTGGACCATCGCCTGAGCGTGCGCTCATGGCCGGGCAAGGGCAGCGTATTCAGCGTGCGCGTGCCGCTGGCTCGCAACCAGACCAGCATACCGATCAAGACCGCGCAGGAAACCGGTCTGCCCCTGAGCGGCGCGCGGGTGCTGTGTGTGGATAACGAAGAAAGCATCCTGATAGGCATGCGCAGCCTGCTGACGCGCTGGGGCTGCGAAGTATGGACCGCCACCGACCAGGCACAGTGCGCGGCGCTGCTGGCCGACGGCGTGCGCCCACAACTGGCGCTGGTGGATTACCACCTGGACCATGGCGAAACCGGCACGGAGTTGATGGGCTGGCTACGCACACAGTTGGCGGAGCCGATTCCCGGCGTGGTCATCAGCGCCGACGGTCGTCCGGAGATGGTGGCGCAAGTGCATGCGGCGGGGCTGGATTATCTGGCCAAACCGGTGAAGCCGGCGGCGTTGCGCGCCTTGCTCAGCCGGCATCTGCCCCTTTGATCAGCCACCTATTCGGGCAGGTGCGCCACCCCGTCGGAGTCGGTCATTGCCCGCTCCAGCAGGTCGGCGGGCAAGCTTTTGCTGGCGCGGGCGCCGAGCAACCTTAACTGTTCGGTGCGGCTGACCAGATTACCGCGACCATCTGTCAGCTTATTCCGCGCTGCGCTGTAAGCCTTATCCAATTGCTGCAGACGGTTACCCACTTCATCCAGGTCCTGGATAAACAGCACGAACTTGTCGTACAGCCAGCCGGCGCGCTCAGCGATTTCCCGGGCGTTCTGGCTCTGGCGTTCCTGCTTCCACAGGCTGTCGATGACCCGCAGGGTGGCGAGCAAGGTGGTGGGGCTGACGATGACGATATGACGGTCGAAGGCTTCTTGAAACAGGTTGGGCTCAGCCTGCAAGGCCGCCGAAAAAGCGGCTTCAATCGGCACGAACAACAACACGAAATCCAGGCTGTGCAAGCCCTCCAGGCGTTTGTAGTCCTTACCGGCCAAGCCTTTGACGTGATTGCGCAGAGACAGCACATGCTGTTTGAGCGCCGCCTGGCCGATCACCTCGTCGTCCGCCGCCACGTACTGCTGATAGGCCGTCAGGCTGACCTTGGAGTCCACCACCACCTGCTTGTCACCGGGCAACATGATCAGCACGTCCGGCTGGAAGCGCTCACCGTCCGGACCTTTCAGGCTGACCTGGGTCTGGTACTCGCGGCCCTTCTCCAGGCCGGCGTGTTCCAGCACGCGCTCAAGGATCAGTTCACCCCAGTTGCCCTGGGTCTTCTGGCCTTTCAGCGCACGGGTCAAATTCGTGGCTTCGTCCGACAGACGCAGGTTCAGTTGCTGCAGGCGTTCAAGCTCCTTGCCCAGGGAAAAGCGCTCGCGGGCTTCATTCTGATAGCTTTCTTCGACACGCTTTTCGAAGGACTGGATGCGTTCTTTCAAGGGATCGAGCAACTGTCCGAGGCGCTCCTGACTGGTTTCGGCGAAGCGCTGTTCGCGCTCGTCGAAAATCTTCCCGGCCAGTTCGGCGAACTGCGCCCGCAATTCGTCCCGCGAGCCCTGCAGGTCGGCGAGGCGTTGCTGATGGCTGTCCTGTTGCTCGCGCAGCTCCGCACGCAAGGCCGCCGACAACGCGTCAAGGCGACGCAGTTCGGCTTCCTTGGCGCTACGGTCGAGGTTCCAGGCGTGGGCGGCGTCGCGGGCATTGTCGCGATCGATCTGCAGCAATTCGACTTCGCGACGCACGGCGGCCAGGTCTGCCTGCTTGGCGGCGTTGGCCTGGCTGAGGTCGCTGATTTCGTCACGGCTGGCGTCCAGTTGGGCCGCCAACCCTTCCTGGGCCAGTTGCGCGGTGGTCAGGCGCTCTTCAAGCAATTCCCAGCCAGCCATGCGCGCGGCCAGACGGCGCTGGAGCTGCCAGCACACGGCCAATAACGGCACTGCCGCGCCAGCAAGTCCCAGGGCAATACTGGTCCAGTCAAAAGCCATAGCCATGTCTGCCATCACCGAAAAAGAGCAAGGTTAACCAAGCAAGGGGGTTGAGGACAGCTCAGTCTTCGACCTGGCCCAATTCACGCTGGGCGCGGCGGTCACCGGCACGGGCAGCCAGGCGCAGCAGTTCGTGACCGATGCGGCGGTCGCGGGCATTGTCGCATTCGCGGCACATCAATTGGCCGCGTCGGCTTTGCGCTGCGACCACGCCATCACGGGCCGGCTGTTTGAGCAAGCGCCCGGCAAAATGTTTGATGTTGGTGCTGTGACCGAGACGCGGGCTGTCGAGCAACCACAAGGCCACTTTCAAGGAGAAACGTTTGGGTGGGGTAACAACCGGAGGGGTGTCGGTAACAGAAGATGATACTGAGCGAAACTTCATAAAGCACTGCGGGACAGAACGGAAGGCGCGCCACTCTACTCTTTTTTTCGTACAGGTAAAGCCGAAAAAACCCTGCACGCCCGTGCTAGAGCAAGCGCTCGGGACAATCCACAGAAGCTGTGGATAACTCAGTGGACAACCCACCTTTAACTCGCGCAAAGCCCCATGGAATGGGGGCCGCAGTCAAACTGACGATTTTTTCACCAATAAAAAAAAGCGATATTTTTCATTGACTTAAATTTTCATTACAGGCAAATGGGGCCAGATGGAAACACTTGACAGAACGGTGACACATACCGTGAACAATGTGTACAAGTCCCTTTCCTCCGGTTATATCGCCACGGTTTTTTGATCCGACACGGCTTGAACATGTTACCGGCACGGCCAGGCAGGGACTTTTCAAATTCAATGCGGGTCGCCACACTGCCGCACCTACAACGCAACCATGTACGGGTCGATGAAAGGAATTCTGTTATTCACCGTGTTGCTGCTGGCCATTTGCGCGACCTCCCTGGGAATCAACGCCGCTCTGCCTTCACCGGACGGCGCATTGTTTGCGATCGCGATCCTGCTCTCCGCCGCGTTCACCGCCGCCAGCCTGTGCATCGAGTTGGGCGAGGGCCGGATCAATGACATGGGCGACGTCTTGAAAATGATCGAGACCGGCCAGTCCCTGCGCCTGACCCTGGCCGCGTATGCGCTGGGCTGCTCGCTGGCGGCAGCGGTCACGGTGCTGGTGTATCACGGGATGCTGGAGGGCTGACTGAAGTTTTTTTACCGATACGCTTCCATTCCCCGTTTCGATCCGTTACTATCCGCGGCGTTAGTACCAAGCTGAAAGTCAATTCTGGTCGAACAACTCCCCTGAACAACACGGGATCGACCACCTTGATGGTTTCCAGGTATCACTTGCGACGACACAGCCTTTGAACAAGCAAAGGGTGTCGCGAAGTCTCAATACTCTGACCGAACCAACCTGCCAATTGATCAGGATCTTCACCCCGGGCCCAGAACCTTAGCCCCTGTTGTGTTGCCTGCCCTCCTAAGTACCTACCTGCCAGCCCAAGCGCGCCTAAACTATTAGCGCTTCAAACTGGCTGCTTTGTTCCAGTCGGGTTCTTCGTTCGATCAATAGTGATCGACGTCACTGGAACGTTTTAACGTTGCGCGGTTCTTAACCGTGTCATTTGTAGGAACACCCATAATATGTCCACTCAAATCCATACTCAGGACGCCATTCGCGCCCTCACCAACGCTTTTGCACCAATGAACTGCCTGATCATGGCCGCTCGCAAAGGCTGCTTCAGCTTCACCCTGGTCAACGAACACGGTATCGCTCGTCACAGCGAACGCCTGTACCCCGATCAATACTCCAGCGCAGAGCCGCTGCAGGCCGTGATCGAGCGTACCCGTCAGGCACTGATTGCCTGATCGACCGAAGTCGCCGAAACCCAAAAACCCTGTTTAAAAAGCAGGGTTTTTTATTGCCCGGTATTCAGGTTTTGAATATTTGCACTCAGCACGAATAGATATAAACGTTATAACTGAATAAAGAAGATGTTTTTAAAACAGTCCTTTACACCACGAATATGACACTACACTTCAACTCAAGCGGCATGATCCGCTTCCGACGGGCCTGAGATCCGATCCACCGCTGCCAAGCCCCCACCCGCTCAGGCTTCGTCGACCACTTTCACGGATAGAGGCGAGTATGGGTATCGCTGCCAGCGAATTGTGTCGTTATGTGATCAGGCCGACGCTTGTTTACCTCGGGCGCCACAACCAGACCGCTGAATCCCTGCTGCTGGGCATTGCCGCCAGCCAGTCGGAACTTGGCTCCGCCTTGCACGACCGTCGCGGCCACGGCCTCTACAGCATCTCCGACCAGCGTCACCGCGCCCTATGGGACACCTACCTGGCGCTGGACCCCGAACGCGCCAGCCTGGTACGCGGCCTGGCCAGCCAGCACGCCTTCCTTGGCGCGCCCCAGCTTGAGTTGACCGTCAACCTGCGTTATGCCACCGCCATCGCCTGGTTACTGGTGGAACAACAGCGCCCCGCCTTGCCCGAACCGGGTGACGTATTGGCCATGGCGCGTATCTGGAAAGAAATATTCCACCCTCAAGGCCGTCTTCGCGATTTCACCCACGCCTGGAAAACCTGTGTTTCATCCATGAATCAGGTGACCTGCTGATCGGGCAATTTACAAAATCCGGCAAAATGCGGCGATTTTGGTAGGATTGTCCTACAAAACAGCTCTATCTCCTGTGTTACAGCCTATAGCGCGATATGTAATTTGTTGATACTTTCCGCTGCGGTGATCACACGGAGTTCTAATAATGAAAAAAGTAATGCTCAAGACCACACTTAGCCTCGCCGTTGCCATGGCCTCTTCCTACGTCTTCGCAAGTGGCTTTGCCCTTAACGAACAAGACGTCGCCGGGATGGGTACTGGCTTCGCAGGACGCTCTTCTACTGCCGAAAACGCAAGCACTGTCTACGGTAACCCAGCCGGTATGGCTCGCCTGGAAGGCCAACAAATTACCGGCGGTTTCGCGGTGATCGATGCCTCCACCGATATCAAAGATGCCGGCGGCCGTTCCAGCGGGACCAACAAAGGCGACATGGTGCCTTTCACTGGCGTGCCTTTCGGCTTCTACACCAACAAACTCAACGATCAATGGTCTATCGGCTTCGGTGTTTATGCACCGTTCGGCCTGAAAACCGACTACGAAAGTGGTTTCCAGGGTCGCGGGTTTGGCAACAAGAGCGAAGTATCGGTCATCACCTTCCAACCGACTGTCAGCTACGCGTTCAATGATCGCGTGTCCATCGGTTTTGGTCCGACCATCAACCGTATCGACGGCACCCTGGAATCGCGGCCGAGCCTGGCTGGCCTGGGGATGCCAGGCGACAACAAAGTCAAAGTCAAAGGCGACGACACCGCCCTGGGCTTTAACGCCGGTATCCTGGTTCAAGCCACCGATACCACTCGCGTCGGCCTGACCTATCACTCGAAAGTGAAGTACAAACTCGAAGGCCACACCGACGTCACCAAAGCGTCCACGGTTCCATCGGGAGTGCTGGCCAATAACCGCTACGACGCCTCATTGAAAGTCGACACGCCTGAATCCTGGGACCTGTCGGTGACTCAAGACCTCAACGACGCCTGGAAACTGTATGCGGGTGCGACCTGGACTCGTTGGAGTCGCTTGAAAGACATCATCATCAAAAACGAAGGTGTGACAGCGACTAACGGAGGCGCACTGGCACCTGCGCTTGTCGGCACTATCACTGAACCGCAGAACTGGCACGACACCTGGGCTTACGCCTTGGGTACCTCGTATCAGCTCACCAAGCAGGTGGTACTGCGTACCGGCCTGTCCTTCGACCAGTCGCCAACCAACAACACCGATCGTTCGCCGCGCATTCCTACCGGTGACCGGACCATCTTCAGTGTCGGTATGGGTTACGCAGTGATGGATAACATGACCGTTGACCTGGCTTACTCCTACCTCAAGGAAGAGTCGGTCAAAGTCAACAAATCCAACGCGCTGGGTTCCTACAGCTCCAAATACGAAAACAGCGCCAACGGTTTCGGCCTGGGCGTGACTTACAAGTTCTGACCTGCTCGCGCATAAAAAGCCCCGCTCTCCGGTAAAGGAGGCGGGGCTTTTCAATGGGTAACGATCAGGGTTTCGACGCCAACGCTGCCTCTACCGCCTTGAGCAAGTCCGGGCTGTCCGGCTTGGTCAGGCTGGAAAAATTGGCAATCACCTTGCCCTGGCGATCCACCACGTACTTGTAGAAATTCCACTTCGGCGCGCTGCTCTGCTGCGCCAGCACCTTGAACAGATGCACTGCGTCCGGCCCCTTGACCGCCTGCGGCTCGGTCATGGTGAAGGTGACGCCATAATTCACGTAGCAGACCTTGGCGGTTTCCTCGCCGGTCTTGGCTTCCTGCTTGAAGTCATCGGACGGCACACCAATCACTTCCAGCCCCTGGTCCTTATAGCGCTGGTACAGAGCCTCAAGGCCTTTGAATTGCGGCGCAAAGCCGCAGAAGCTGGCGGTATTGACGATCACCAAAGGCTTGCCGGCAAAGCGTTGGCACAGGTCGATGGATTCCTTGGCGCGCAACTTGGGCAACTGCCCCTCCAGCAACGGCGGGCAACCGGCGGCCATCGCCGCACCGCTAAAAGCAGCCATCAGGACGGGTACTGCAAGCCAGCGCATCTGCATGTCGTGTGTCCTTCAAAATAGTCAGACCACGAACTTAACAGATCGACATACCCAGTTGCATCAACGCCAGCCCACCGCGCTGCCAGCCCCACCACGCCAGAAGCAGCAGCAGCGTTGCCGCCGCTGCCCCAACGAACCAATACCCATTGGAACTCATGCCGCCTCCATCTGCGTCTGCAACCGCGCCACCGGCCGCTCGCGCACCGGCCAGTTCAGGGCGGCGGCGAGCAGGCTCAAGAGAATCGCCACTTGCCAGATCAAATCGTAGTTGCCGGTTCGATCATAGACCACCCCGCCCAACCAGCCACCGAGGAACGAACCGAGCTGGTGGAACAGGAACACGATCCCACCGAGCATCGAGAGGTTTCGCACACCAAACAGCGTGGCGACCGTGCCGTTGGTCAGCGGCACCGTGGACAGCCAAAGGAAGCCCATCGCCATACCGAACAGGTAGGCCGTGACTTCAGTCACCGGCGCCCACAGGAACAGCACGATCACCACCGCGCGCAACAGATACAAAGCGGTCAGCAGGCGCGGCTTGGACATGCGCCCGCCAAGCCAGCCGGCGGTGTAGGTGCCGGCGATATTAAACAGGCCAATCAAGGCCAATACGGTGGTGCCGGTAGTCGCCGGCAAATGCTGATCGACCAGGTAGGCCGGCAGATGCACGCCGATAAACACCACTTGGAAACCGCAGACGAAAAAACCGAACGCCAGCAACCAGAACCCGGAGTGAGAACAGGCCTCCTTCAGTGCTTCACGCAAGGTTTGCTGGCCAGCCATCACAGGCAGCGGCCGATCCTTGAGCATGCTCACCAGCGGCAGAATCAGCGCCACCATCAAGCCCAACGCCAGCAGCGCCGCCGACCAGCCCAACCAACTGATCAAACCCAGGGTGCCCGGCACCATGGCGAACTGGCCGAAAGAACCGGCGGCGCTGGCAATGCCCATGGCGATGCTGCGTTTTTCTGGCGGCACCGCACGGCCGACCACACCCAGGATCACCGAGAATGAAGTGCCGGACAGGCCGATACCAATCAACAAACCGGCGCTCAACGACAGTGACCAGGCCGAGTCGGACATGCCCATCAATACCAGGCCGACGGCGTACAACACCCCGCCAACCAGCACGGCCTTGCTCGCCCCAAAACGGTCGGCCAGGGCGCCGGTGAACGGCTGCGCCAGGCCCCAGATCAGGTTCTGCAGGGCGATAGCGAAGGCAAACGTCTCACGGCCCCAGCCGAATTCGGCGCTCATCGGTGCCAGGAACAGACCGAAGCCATGCCGTACACCCAGCGACAACGCCAGGATCAGCGCACTTCCCACAAGAATCCAGCCACTGGTGCGCCACATCGAGGTCATTTCTTATTCTCCATTTACGGGTATATACCCGCTTGTAGTCGGACAAACCCGCGCTCAGGCAAGTTCATCCAGCAAGGCCAACAGGGTTTCGCGTTTTTCCGCGCCCAGCCGATCAATCAATTTCTGCTGCGCCGCTTCCCACGCTGGCAACGCTGCAGCCAGTCGTTCTGCACCGGCTTCGGTCAACAGCACCAGGCGGTTGCGCAGATCGTCGCCTTCGACCAACCGCACCAGGCCTTCGCCTTCCAGCACGCGCAGGTTGCGCCCCAAGGTACTGCGATCCAGGCCCATGGCGTCGGCCAGGCTGGAAATGCTCGGTTGATCGAGACGCTGCAAATTGCACAGCAGAGAATACTGGGCGACGTTGATCCCGAAGCCGTCGAGAGCGCCGTCGTAATGCCTGCTGACGCCACGGGCGGCACGTCGCAGGTTGGTGCATAAACATTGGGAGGCAAGCATGGAACGTGTATATACCCGCGATTAAGGAAATGCAAGCAAGTGTTACAGCGCCAATCCGACCACAACCGCCACTTCCAGCAGCTCCAGCAGGGCGCCAGCGGTGTCCCCGGTGGTGCCGCCGAGACGCCTGACCATCAACTGACGCAAGCCGATAAAACACAGCGCCGCGAGCAGGACCGCGATCCCACCGCTGAAACCACCGATCAGCAGGCAGGCCAGGCCGCTGAGGATCAGCACCTGCTGGCCGACAATCCTTGGTAAGTGATCCGACAATGCCTGGCCCAATCCTCCGGCACGCACATAGCGCGTGGTGAGAAACAGCGCGAGCATCGACGCACGCCCGATCAGCGGCGCGAGGATCAGTGCCGCGCCGTTGTGCTGCTCGATCAGCGCCACCAAGGCGGTGAACTTGAGCAGCAATACCAGGCCGAGGGTGACCACGGCGATCGGCCCGCTGCGCGGGTCCTTCATGATGGTCAGGGTGCGTTCGCGATCGCCGAACCCACCGAGCCAGGCGTCGGCGCTGTCCGCCAGCCCGTCCAGGTGCAAGCCGCCGCTGAGCAACACCCAGGCCGTCAGTAACAACGCGGCGTGCAGCAACAACGGCGCGCCCGCCAACGCGAGGTTCAGGCCCCACAACAGCAGGCCGAACAACAGGCCCACCAGCGGATAAAACAGCAGTGAGCGCCCCAGTTCCTGCGGTTGCGGCATGCCCGGCAGACGAATCGGCAGGCTGCTCAGGAACTGCAGGGCGATCCAGAACGGCAGCATGTTCAGCGCCCTTCCTTCAACGCGCCGTCGGCCGCAACCTGCAGGCCGAACAGTGCGCCATGGGCGACTTCGACATTCAGCAGCTGCGCTCGGGGCAAACCGCGCGCCCGGGCCAGCAGCAGACGCATCACGCCACCGTGGCTGATCAACAACACACGCTGTCCGGCATAAGCCTGATGCAAGCGTGAGACCGCGCCGAGAACCCGATCGGAAAAGTCGCTGACACGTTCGCCGTCAGGTGGCGTGAAGCTATAGGGGTCGGCCCAGAACGCGCCCAGCCCGTCGGCGTCGGTCTCCATCAACGCCGCCGCGCTCTGCCCTTCCCAGGCGCCGAAGTGCAATTCCTGCAGGGCCTTTTCCAGGCTCACCGGCACGTTGAGTGTTGCGCCCAGTTCTTGCGCGAACCGCGCACACCGTTGCAGCGGCGAACTGATCAATCGGTCCCATGGGCCCTGTCCGGCCACCGCAGCGCGCATCTGCGCCCAGCCGTTTTCAGTGAGCGCATCGTCAAGGCTGCCGCGCAGGCCACCGCCCAACTCGGTTTCGCCGTGGCGCAACAGGTCCAGGTGCAAGGTCATGCCGGGCGGTCCGCCACGGCGGCTTCGGCGAATGTCGCCATCTGCCCGTGCAGCGCGCAGGCCAGGCGCAGCAGCGGCACCGCCAACGCCGCGCCGCTGCCTTCGCCGAGCCGCAGGCCGAGTTCGAGCAACGGTTGCGCGTCGAGGCAGTGCAGCACGTGGCGATGGCCAGGCTCGGCGCCGCGATGGCCGAACACCAGCCACTCCCGGCACGCCGGGTTCAGCCGCGTGGCGACCAACGCGGCGACGCTGCAGATAAAGCCGTCCACCAGCACCACGATGCCGTCCTGGGCGCAGGCCAGATAGGCACCGACCAACGCCGCGATCTCCAACCCGCCGAGGTTGAACAGGGTGTGCAGCGCATCACCGCGTTGTGCGGCATGCACCGCCAGTGCGCGTTCGATGACAGCGACTTTGTGGCTGACACCTTGGGCATCCAAGCCGGTACCCGGCCCGGTCAAATCACTCACCGGGCAATCAAGCAAGGCACACGCCAACGCGCTGGCGGCGGTGGTGTTGCCGATCCCCATCTCGCCGCCGATAAACAGCTGCGCGCCGCTCGCCAACGCACGGCGCGCGCTGTCGCGACCGGCCAGCAGCGCCAGCCGCCCTTGCGCCTCGGTCATCGCCGGGCCGTTGACGAAGTTGGCGGTGCCCGCTGCGATATTCAGGTGACGCACGCCGGGCAGGTTCAGCGACGGCGTCACCGTGCCGAGGTCGATCACTTCCAACTGCGCCGCCAGTTGCTGCGCCAATACGCTGATGGCCGCACCGCCGGCGACAAAGTTATGCAGCATCTGCCCGGTGACTGCCTGGGGATACGCCGACACACCTTCGGCCACCACGCCGTGGTCGCCGGCAAAGATGGCGATCCACACCTGCTCCATCGCCGGTTTGACCCGGCCTTGCAGGCCGGCCAACTGCACCGCCAACGCTTCCAGGCGACCGAGGGAGCCGGCCGGCTTGGTCAATTGCTGTTGGCGCGCCAAGGCATGCTGATACGCCGAAGCGTCGCTGGCCTTGCACGGGTTGAGCCACCAGGTTTCCGTCATAACGCAGTACCTTTCAAAGTCAGGGGCAGGCCGGCAATGGTCAGGACAACGCGCTGACACCGTTCGGCCAAGGCTTGATGCAGCCAACCGGCTTCATCCACATAGCGGCGAGTCAATTCACCCAGCGGCACGACACCCAAACCGGTCTCGTTGCTGACAAACAGGATTTCACCTGGCAATGAGGCCAGGCTTTCGAGCAATTGGTCACGCTCAAAAGCCAGGCGCTCGGGGTTATCGAGCAGCAGCAGGTTGGTCAGCCAGAGCGTGAGGCAATCCACCAGCAGGCAGCGCTCGGGCGCGGCGTTTTCGCGCAGCACCCGTGCCAGTTCGATCGGTTCTTCGATCAGGCCCCAGTGATCCGGGCGGCGCTGGCGATGCAGGGCGACACGCTGGTTCATCTCGCCGTCCAGCGGTTGGCTGGTGGCGATATAAATGACGGGCAACGCGCTGTCGCTGGCGAGCTTTTCCGCCAGGCGGCTCTTGCCGGAACGGGCGCCGCCGAGAATCAGTTGGAGCATGGGATGGCACCTCGGTATTCGAGCCGGGCTCGGTCAACGGTGGGAGCTGGCGGGCCAGCGATGCAGACACCTCGGTGTCTCAGGCAAGCCCTCAAATCCCACACAACCTGCGCAACAGCGCGGTATCCAGATGCTGTTCCACCAGGTCGGCCAACCGTTCGATGTCGCGCTCGCGCAGGGCGTGGTAATCGACCTCCTGCACCGCCTGCACACCGGCCCAGCGCAACAAGGCGCTGCACGCGGCCGGGGTTTCGAACACACCGTGCAGATAAGTCCCGAGGATTTGCCCGTCGGCGCTCTGGGCGCCGTCATGTCGGCCATCGTCCAGATGCACAGCAGGACGTTCCAGAGCCGCGCCGGACGTCACGCCCGCATGGATCTCATACCCACTGACCTCGGCGTCCTCCAGCAACAGGCGCCCACGCACATTGCGCAACTGCTTCTCTTGCGCCAGCGTCGTACTGAACGCCAGCAGCCCCAGACCGTCACTGGAGCCGGCCGGCCCCTCGAGCCCGAGCGGGTCATGCACCTGCTCGCCGAGCATCTGCAACCCGCCGCAAATTCCCAGCACCTTGCCGCCGTAGCGCAAGTGCCGCGCCACCGCGGTGTCCCAGCCATTGGCGCGCAGGTACGCGAGGTCACTGCGCACGCTTTTCGAGCCCGGCAGAATAATCAGGTCGGCGGCGGGAATCGGCTGGCCCGGGCCGACGAACTGCAAGTCCACCTGGGGATGCAGGCGCAGCGGGTCAAAGTCGGTGTGGTTGCTGATGCGCGGCAACACCGGCACGACCACCTTGAGCACCTCGGCCGCCTTGTCGATCTGACGCTGGTCGATGCCGTCTTCGGCCTCCAGGTGCAGGTCCATCACGTAGGGCAATACGCCGACCACCGGTTTGCCGGTGCGCGCTTCCAGCCAATCCAGCCCTGGCTGCAACAAGGCGATATCGCCGCGAAAACGGTTGATGATGAAGCCTTTGACCCGCGCCTGTTCGGTCGGCGAAAGCAATTCAAGGGTGCCCACCAGATGCGCGAACACGCCGCCGCGATTGATGTCGGCGATCAGCAGCACCGGGCAATCCACGGCCTCGGCGAAGCCCATGTTGGCGATGTCATTGGCGCGCAGGTTGATCTCCGCCGGGGAGCCTGCGCCTTCCACCATCACCACCGGGTAGGCGTCGCTCAAACGCGTGTGGGACGCCAGCACCGCCTGCATCGCGATGGCTTTGTAGTCGTGATAGGCCACTGCGTTCATGCTGGTCACGGCGCGGCCATGGATGATCACTTGGGCACCGGTGTCGCTGTTGGGTTTGAGCAGCACCGGGTTCATGTCGGTGTGCGGCGCCAGGTTGGCGGCCTGCGCCTGCACCGCCTGGGCGCGGCCGATTTCGCCGCCTTCGGCCGTCACCGCGCTGTTGAGCGCCATGTTCTGCGGCTTGAACGGCACCACCGCCACGCCCTGGCGCACCAGCCAGCGGCACAAGGCGGTGACCAGGGTGCTTTTACCGGCATCGGACGTCGTGCCTTGCACCATCAGCGTACTCATACCGCGTCCTTGTAGGCGATCAGGGCCTGTTCCAGGCGCTGCCAATCGGCGTCGGTGTCGGGCAGGCCGAAACGCAGGCTGCTGTCGTGAACAAACAGGCGCAGCAGAATGCCGCGCTGGGCCATGAAGTTGTGCATGCGTTCGGCGTGAGGGGTGATCAGCCATTGAAACAGGGCGCAGCCGCCCTGGGGTTGGAAGCCTTGGCGCTCGAGCAAATCGAACAAGCGCTGGCCGGCTTCCAGGCAACGGTTGCGTTGCCGGGTGTGCCCGGCGGTATCGCGCAGACACGCTTGGCCGATCACCCGCGTCGGCCCGCTGACCGCCCACGGCCCGACCTGTTCGGCCAACAGTTTGAGCAACTTGCGCTCCGCCAGCACAAACCCCAGGCGCACACCGGCCAGGCCGAAGAACTTGCCGAACGAACGCAGCACGATCAGGCCGACCTGATGGGCCTGGCCGGCCAGGCTCAGGTGCGGCGTGACGTCCATGAACGCTTCGTCCACCACCAGCCAACCGCCGCGCTGGGCCAGCCGCGCATGCCAGTCGAGCAGCCGTTGCGGGGTCAGGCTCAGGCCCGTGGGGTTATTCGGGTTGACCACCACCAGCACATCCAGGCTGTCGAGAAAGAAGTCGACCTCCTGCTCCTGCACTTCGCGCACCACGTAGCCGGCGCGACGCCAGGCCTCGGCGTGCTCGGCATAGCAAGGTGACAGCACACCGACCTTGCCGCCCCGGCGCAAGCGCGGTAGCAGTTGGATCGCCGCCTGGGAACCCGGCACCGGCAATAAATGCGCGGTGCCGTAGTATTCGCTGGCGGCTTGCTCCAGACCGTCGTCGGTTTCCGGTAGACGCGCCCAGGCGCGCAACGGAATCTCGGGGACCGGCCACGGCCAGGGCGCCAGGCCGCTGGACAGGTCGAGCCATTCGGCCTCGGCAATCCCATATTCAATCGCCGCCTTACGCAGCCGGCCACCGTGCTCAAGCATACAATTGCCCCCCGACGCATAGGATCAGCAGCCACAACCATACGCCGCGCTGCACCAGTTGCCAGCCGCGGTCGATGGCGTCCGCATCCGCCGCCGGGCCTTCGCCCAGTGGCGGACGCTGGTGCAGCTCACCGTGATAGATCGCGGCACCGCCCAACTCGACGCCCAAGGCACCTGCCCCCGCCGCCATCACCGGGCCGGCGTTGGGGCTGTCCCAGGTCGGGCCCTGACGGCGCCAGCATTTGATGGCCAGCCTGGTTTTACCGAGTACGGCGTAGGTCAACGCCACCAGGCGTGCCGGAATATAGTTCAGTACATCGTCGATCCTGGCCGCCGCCCATCCGAAACGCTCGAAGCGTTCGTTGCGATAGCCCCACATGGCGTCGAGGGTGTTGCTCAAGCGGTACAGCACCACGCCCGGCACACCCGCGACGACAAACCAGAACAGTGCGGCAAACACCGCGTCGCTGCCGTTTTCCAGCACCGATTCGGTGGCGGCACGAGCGACTTCAGTGCGATCCAGTTCACTGGTCTGGCGACTCACCAGGTAACTCACGCGCCGCCGGGCTTCGTCCAGGTCATCGCGGCGCAGGGCCTGGGCCACCGGGATCACGTGCTCGCCGAGACTGCGCATGCCGAGGGCACAGTACAACGCGAGGATCTCCAGCACCCAGCCGATGTAAGGCGCCCACGACAACGCGGTGGCCAACAGCGTCAACGGCACCACCGCAATAAACCAGGCGGTCACGCCGTGGCTACGCCAGCCACGGCCACCGCTGTTGAAACGCTGCTCGATGCGCGCGGCGAAGTTGCCGAACGCCACCAGCGGATGCCAGCGCCTGGGTTCGCCCAGCAGCGCATCCAGCGCCACCGCAGCGACACACAGCAAGGCCACACTCATTGACGCACTCCCCAGGTATTTTCATACAACATGTCACTCAGCGGGCGCGGTTCGGCCCAGCCTTCGAGCTGCAACATCGGTGCCGGATAGAACGCTTCGACCGGCCCCAGGCACAACACCGCCAAGGGTTTCGCGCCGGGCGGCAAGCCCAGCAGGTCGGCCAGGGCCTGCGGTTCGAACAGCGACACCCAGCCCATGCCCAGGCCTTCGACCCGCGCGGCCAGCCACAGATTCTGGATCGCGCAGGACAGCGAGGCCATGTCCATTTCCGGCAAGGTACGCCGGCCGAAGATATGTCGCTCGCGCTCATCCATCAGCGCCGCCACCAGCACTTCGGCGCAGTCGTGGATGCCTTCGACCTTGAGTTTCATGAACGTATCGGAACGCTCGCCCAAGGCCTCGGCGGTGCGTATGCGTTCTTCCTCCACCAACTGTTGAATCCGCCCACGCAATGGGCGATCGCTGATGCGGATAAAACGCCACGGCTGCATCAAGCCGACGCTCGGCGCCTGGTGTGCGGCCTGGAGCAAGCGCTGCAGCAGTTCGGGAGCCACGTCACCGCCGCTGAAGTGACGCATGTCGCGGCGTTCGGCGATGGCACGGTAGACGGCGTCGCGCTCGGCCTGGGGGAAAGCGTTGTCGGTCATGAGCCTATCGCGGGCAAGCCCGCTCCCACCGTGGATTCGTGCTGTGGCGCAGCGTGCGGTGCGACTCGCTCAGGCGCAAACAGCGCGGCCACGGCCCGGGGGTTGGAGGGGAAGTAGAAGTGAACGTAGGAAGCGGTCAGCCGCCCCTGTCGATACACCGCCTCGGCCCCGCGCCCGCCATTGGGGCTCACGCCACGGGCAATGGGCACCCAGTCGGTGCTGGTCAGCGAGTGGTGATAGGTGTGCCCACGCAACACGCCCTCGGGCAATTCGACGCTTTGCAGAGCCAGCGCCGCGAGCTTCTTTTGCATCACCGCAGCGCCCTGCAGCAGGCCGACCAGTCCGGCGCGGAGGCCGTCGACATCGGTGAGCGAATCCAGCAGATAGAGCATGCCGCCACACTCGGCGAGCAGCGGTTTGCCGGCAGCGTGATGGGCACGGATCGCCTCCAGCATCGCGGTGTTTTCCGACAGTGCCTGGTGATGCAATTCCGGGTAACCACCGGGCAGATAGAGGCTGTCGGCGTCTGGCAATTGGCGATCATGGATCGGCGAGAAGAAGCTCAACTCGGCGCCCATCGCCCGCAGCAGATCGAGGCTGGCACCGTAAGTGAAGGCGAAGGCTTCGTCACGCGCGACGGCGATCCGCACGCCAGCCAGCAACGGTTCGGTGCGGGTTACCGGCGGTGCGGCAAAGGTGACCGGCGGCGGCAACGCAACCTCGCAACTGCTGCCCAACGCTTGGGCGGCGGCGTCCAGGCGCAGGTCGAGGTCATTCAGTTCGCTGGCTTGCACCAGGCCCAGGTGGCGGCTGGGCAATTCGATAGCAGTCTCGCGGGACAGCGCGCCATACCAGCGCAGGCCTTCGGTGAGGCTGCCTTCGAGCAATTGTGCATGGCGCAGGGTGCCGACGCGGTTGGCCAGCACGCCGGCGAACGGCAAGTCCGGCTGATAGCGTGCCAGGCCGAGGGCCAGGGCGCCGAAGGTCTGCGCCATGGCCGTGCCATCGATCACGCCGAGCACCGGCACACCGAAGTGCCGCGCCAGGTCGGCGCTGGAAGGTGTGCCGTCGAACAGCCCCATCACGCCTTCGATCAGGATCAGGTCCGCCTCCCCCGCCGCTTCCCACAGTAGGCGGCGACTTTCCTGCTCGCCCACCATCCACATGTCCAATTGATACACCGGCGCACCGCTGGCGCGCTCGTGGATCATCGGGTCGAGGAAGTCCGGGCCGCATTTGAACACACGCACCTTGCGCCCCAGGTTGCGGTGCAAGCGCGCCAGCGCGGCGGTGACCGTGGTTTTGCCCTGGCCGGACGCCGGTGCGGCGATCAAGACAGCCGGGCAATGGCGGGGCTGATTCAAAGTTCGACGCCTTTCTGTGCCTTGATACCGGCCTGGAACGCATGCTTGAGCATGCCCCTGTCGGTGACGGTGTCGCCCATTTCGATCAGTTCAGGCTTGGCGCCACGGCCGGTGACCACCACGTGCTGCATCGGCGGGCGGGCCTGCAGGTCGCTGAGGACCTGATCGAGGTCGAGGTAGCCGTGCTTGAGCGCGATGTTCAGCTCATCCAGCACCACCAGGCCGATGCTCGGGTCTTGCAGCAATTGGCGGGACACCGCCCAGGCGGCCTCGGCGGCCGCGATGTCGCGCTGGCGGTCCTGGGTTTCCCAGGTAAAGCCCTCGCCCATTACATGGAAACGCACTTGCTCGGGGAAACGGCGGAAGAACAGTTCTTCGCCGGTGCTGTTGCGCCCCTTGATGAACTGCACCACGCCGCACTGCATGCCGTGGCCCATGGCGCGGGCCAGCATGCCAAACGCCGAGCTACTCTTGCCTTTGCCGTTGCCGGTCAGCACCAGCAGCAAGCCGCATTCGTTCGGGGAATTGGCGATGCGTTCATCGATCACGGCTTTTTTGCGCAGCATGCGCGCCAGATGGCGTTCGTCACGCTCGGGGGAATCGGTCATGGCAGCTCTCCGTTGGGGCTGGACAAAAAACGGCGGGCAGGAAAAAACAACAACAGACAGCCAAGCATCGCCCACCGTGATGCTGTTGGATGATCCAGGCCGGTCTCCGGGCTCATGAGTGGCGCGCTAGAGCGCACGCCGACGGCGCGCCTTCCCATATCGCGAGCGATACAGTGGCAAACAGCACCGTCTTGACTCATTTACCGTTGCGGGGGCAGCGCCGGAATCGCGGCAGCACTGTGTACAAGTGCGCTCACTCACCGGCTTCCCTGTTTCACTCAGTCGACCCGTGGGTCACAGAGCACCTGGAACAAGCGGCGAAGGTTAGTGGGTTGGGGGTGGAGCGTCAATTAAAGCTGGCCTTGCACTTGAACCATCGCCGCATCGGGCGCCTCTACCCTTACAGGCATCCAGGAGAAAACCATGCATAAAACAAGACTCGCCTTACTGATCATGCTCGCGGGCACCCTCGCCGCCTGCGGCGAAAGCTCGACCCTGAAGGTATCCGACGGCACCGGGCCCTCGCCGCAATTGCCGGAGCCGAACAAGACCCTGATCCCCACCGTGAACATCGCCCCGGCCATCGGCTGGCCGGCGGGCACCCAGCCCACGGCCGCCGCCGGCACCCAGGTGGCGGCGTTCGCCGAAGGCCTGGACCACCCGCGCTGGCTGTATGTACTGCCCAATGGCGATGTGCTGGTGGCGGAAACCAACGCGCCGCCCAAGCCGGACGACGCCAAAGGCCTGCGGGGTTGGGTGATGCAGAAAGTCATGGGCCGCGCCGGTGCCGGCGTGCCGAGCCCGAATCGCATCACCCTGCTGCGCGATGCCGACCATGACGGGGTCGCGGAGACCCGCACCGTGTTCCTGGAAAACCTCAACTCGCCCTTCGGCATGACGCTGGTGGGCAATGACCTGTACGTGGCCGATTCGGACAAGCTGTTGCGCTTTCCCTATCAGACCGGCGAAACCGCGATCAAGGCCGCCGGCAGCAAGGTCATCGACCTGCCAGCGGGCAGCATCAACCATCACTGGACGAAAAACGTGGTGGCCAGCAAGGACGGCAGCAAGTTGTATGTGAGCGTCGGCTCCAACAGCAACGTCGCCGAGAACGGCCTGGAAGCGGAACAAGGCCGCGCGGCGATCTGGGAAGTCGACCGCGCCAGCGGCCAGCACCGTCTCTTCGCCTCCGGCCTGCGCAACCCGAACGGCATGGCCTGGGAACCGCAGAGCGGCAAGCTGTGGACGGCAGTGAACGAGCGCGACGAGATCGGCAGCGACCTGGTGCCGGACTACATCACCTCGGTCCAGGATGGCGCCTTTTATGGCTGGCCCTTCAGCTATTACGGGCAGCACGTGGATGTACGCGTCACACCGCAGAACCCGGACCTGGTGGCCAAAGCCATTGCGCCGGACTACGCCGTAGGCCCACATACCGCCTCGCTGGGCCTGACCTTCGCCGAGGGCAGCAAACTCCCGGCGCCCTTTATCAACGGTGCGTTTATCGGCCAGCACGGCTCGTGGAACCGCAAGCCGCACAGCGGCTACAAGGTGATCTTCGTACCGTTCGAGGGCGGCAAGCCGAAGGGGCCGCCAGTGGACGTGCTGACCGGGTTCCTCAACAGTGAAGAACAAGCCATGGGACGACCGGTTGGCGTGGTCATCGACAAGCAGGGCGACTTGCTGGTGGCGGACGATGTGGGGAATAAGGTGTGGCGGGTTTCTGCGGCTAAGTAACTATTACAAATGTGGGAGGGGCGGTGCGACGATTCGACTTGCCCACGATAGCGGCGGGTCAGTCACTGAATGCATGGACTGACACGCCCTCATCGGGAGCAAGCTCCCTCCCACATTTGGATCCTGGTTTGGCTTAGGGGTTGCGGGCCAAGTGCTCAGCCGGCAACACGCGCTTGGCGCTCAGGTAGGCGTTCTGCCAGTAGGCTTTGGACAAGGTGTCCAGCTTCACCGTACCGCCCGTCTGCGGCGCATGCACAAAGCGCCCTTCGCCGACATAGATCCCGGCATGGCTGACCTGCGAGCCGCCACCCGTGGCGAAGAACAGCAGGTCACCGGTTTGCAGGTTCTGTGCGCTGACGTCCTGGGCGCGCATCACGATCAGTTCGCGCGTGGTGCGCGGCAGGGAGATGCCCGCAGCATCACGGTAGACAAACCCGATCAACCCGCTGCAATCGAAACCGGAGTCCGGCGTATTGCCGCCCCAACGATAAGGCGTACCGACCAGGCCCAGCGCGCGGAACAGCACGTCTTCAGCGACCGGCGAACTCTGGCTGGAATAGTTGAACACTGGTTTAGGCTTGGCCGCTACGGGCGCAGGCTGCGGGCGGCTTGCGCAGGCGCTGAGCAGCGCGGCGCAAACAATGAGAATCAGGCGGGCCGAGGTCGACATGTGCAGAACAATCCTGGTCTGGATGCGGCTTTCGCTGCCGAACGCTGAAAACCAGAACGCGCAAGCATGGCTTGCGCGAACGGATTACAACAATGTCCAGAGATTCTAGCGCTTACACGTCAAACTTCAAGTATCACTTTAACTTTACTTGCTAGCGGTAATCGTCGTCGGGGCCATGGCGAGTGCGCGCTTGGCTTCGATGAAGGTTTTGCTCCAGTAGCTGTCGCCCAGGCTGTCGACTCGAACACCACCGCTGCGGCGGCTGCTGGAGTGGATAAACTGGTTATCGCCCAGGTAGATACCGGCGTGACTGACGCGACCGCGGCCACTGGTACTGAAGAAAAGCAGATCCCCAGGCTTGAGGTTGTTACGCGCGACCAACGGTGCATTCACGTTGATCATTTCGCGAGTGGAGCGTGGCAGGTTCATGCCAGCTTCTTCACGAAACAGGTAACCGATAAAACCGCTGCAATCAAAACCGGCTTCAGAGGTACCGCCGAAACGGTAACGGGTCCCGATCAGGGACATGCCGCGTTCGAGGATGCTGTCGGCCAGAACGGGAAGCTGATAAGGCTTGTTGCCAGCGAAGGCGGCCAGTTCTTTTTCGGTTGCCAGCTCTTCCTCATAAACAGTGGAAGACTGCGCAGCAACGAATTTTGCCTGATTTTTATACTGTTGATTGTGCTGCTCGGCCACTTGTTGAGGGTGGGAGGCGCAACCAAACAACAGAGCGACAAGTGCGAGAGGCACGAGGGGTGCGAAGCGATTTAGCATGGGCACGACCGTGGCTGATGTGTAAAGAAGTCGAGACTATGCCTTCTATCACATCGATTTGCAAATTCAATCGTGATCCATGTGACTTACTGTTTGCGTTATGACATCTAAGCCCTTAATACCCTTTGCGCGTGTTTTGCGTGGTCAAGCCGGCCAAAACGCAGGTTTCCTGGCGCCTGAAATTTGCCGAAGCCCCGAAATACAAGGGCCGGCTACCAGCCGAGGGTTTCCTTGAGGAAGGGAATCGTCAGCTTGCGCTGGGCCTGCAAAGAGGCCTGATCGAGCTGCTCGAGCAAATCGAACAATGCGCTCATGCTGCGGGTGCCGCGGGTGAGGATAAAGTGCCCGACCTCGTCGGTGAGGTGCAGGCCGCGACGGGATGCACGCAATTGCAGGGCACGCAATTTGTCCTCGTCGGACAGCGGGCGCATCTGGAAGATCAGCGCCAGGGTCAGGCGCGACTTGAGGTCGGCCAGCTTGACCGGCAACTCACGGGGCGAGGTCGAAGCCGCGATCAACAGGCGGCGCCCGCTGTCGCGCAGGCGGTTGAACAGATGAAACAGCGCCTCTTCCCAATCCGCCTTGCCGGCGACGGCCTGCAGATCATCCAGGCACACCAGTTCGTATTGTTCGAGGTTGTCGAAAATCCCGATCCCGCGGTCCATCAACTCCGCCAACGGCAGGTAAACCGCCGGTTCGCCCATCTGCTCGAAGCGCAGGCACGCGGCCTGCAACAGGTGGGTGCGCCCCACGCCTTGCTTGCCCCACAGGTAGATCAGGCTTTCAGTCCACCCGGCGTCGGCTTCGCAGAGCCGCTCGACATAGCCGAGTGCTGCGGCGTTGGCGCCTGGGTAGTAATTGATAAAGGTGGCGTCGTCACGCAGACGCACACCTAAGGGCAGCTGAATCGGTTTCATGCTGACTGAACGGCTCCGATCGAACCGTTAGTGGCCTCTGTGAAAAGTTTGCAAAGTTTATACCCGTGACGCCGGGCGCACAATGCAGCAGACCATAAGCAAAATCAAAGGTTTGCGTTAACTTGTTGGATTTACGCAAATTGTTTGACGCCACAGCGCCAGAAACAACAAACCCGGCCTGGGCCGGGTTTGTGACACTGCGATTACAAATCGGGGTCTTCAACGCCCCCGTACATATCCGAATCCTTGTACAGATCGTGGACATGACGCACCAGCACCATGATCACCGCCGCCACCGGCAGCGCGAGCAGGATGCCGGTAAAGCCGAACAACTCACCGCCAGCCAGGATCGCAAAGATCACCGCGACCGGGTGCAGGCCGATGCGATCACCCACCAGCAACGGGGTCAGCACCATGCCTTCGAGGGCCTGGCCGACCATGAACACCGCGACAATCCCGAGCATCGGGTACAGGTCACCGCCAAACTGGAACAGCCCGGCCACCAACGCCGCACCGATACCGATCACAAAGCCCATGTACGGCACGATTGCGGCCAGACCGGCAATCAAGCCGATCAACAGGCCCAGCTCCAGGCCGATCGCCATCAAGCCGGCGGCATAGATAATCCCCAGGGCCAGCATCACCAGCAGTTGGCCGCGCACGAACGCCCCCAAGACCTCATGACACTCCCCGGCCAGGGACACGATGCGCGCTTCACGGTCACGCGGCAGCAGGCTGCGGATCTTGGCCATCATGATGTCCCAGTCCCGCAACAGGTAGAACGCCACCACCGGGATCAACACCAGATTGGTCAACCAGCCGATCAGCGCCAGGCTGGATGCCGTGGCCTGGCTGAGAACCACGCCGACGATGTCGGTGGTCTGGCCCATATGCTCGCTGATCGCAGCCTTGACCTTGTCGAACTTCCAGAAGCCATCCGCCAGCCCCAGCTTGGCCTGGGCCCACGGCATCGCCGTGTGCTGCAGCCAGTCGAGCATCTGCGGCGCCAGTTCATACAGACGGAACAGCTGCTTGGCCAGCATCGGTACCAGCACCAGCACCAACGCCGTGATGATCAGCGTAAACAGCGCAAACACCGTGACCACACCCAAAGTCCGCGACAGGCCGGCTTTCTCCAGGCGATCCACCACGGGATCGAACAGATAGGCGAGCAACAGCGCAACCAGGAACGGCGTCAGGATCGAATGCAGCAAGAACACAAAAACGCACAGCAGGACGATCCCGCCAAGCCACACCCAACGACGCGTATCCGCCATACACCACTCCATCTTTTATCGGCTGCTATATAAAGCAGAACATTTACCAGCGAAAACGCAGTTGCGCCTGCGGCTCAGGGGCGACGACCGGCTGCGTGCCGTCCACTGGCGGTTGCGCAGCCAGTGCTTCACCCGCAGGAATCTCCTGCAACCTGGCCAGGCTCAGTTGAGTACGCAACTGATCGGCGCTGCCATTGACGCGATACACAATACGATTGCCATCCACGCGCTGCGGCTGGCCGCCAAACGGCTCGAGCAAGTGGCCCAACGCGGCGTAGCGCTCCAGGGTCATGCCCTGCACTTCGAGCAATTGCTCGGTGCTCGCGCCCGGCTTGACCACAAAGCGCGGCGCCAGTTTCTGGCTGACCGCCAGCATCACGGCATCGGCCACGGCGGCGGTGTCGGCGCCTTGCGCGGTGCCCTGCTCGCTCTTGTCGCCCAACCACAGGCGCCATTTGGCCTGCCATTGGCTGCCTTCCTGGCGCGCATGCACTGCGAGCATCGCATCGGCGCCGTAGCGTTCCGAGGCTGCACGCAACGGCGTGGCGTCCGCGCTTTCGAGGTTGGGCGCGGTGGCGACCACCTGTTCATCCAAATCCCCCAACGGCAGGCGCAGCGGCAAGCCGCGATGTTGCGCCGCACGGCGCAGCGCCTGCGCGACGGTCTGGCCATCCCCGACCAGGTTGCTGCCGTCGGTGGAGTCATTCAGCCACCAACCCAGGATCGACGGCCGATTGCTGCCCCAGATCGACAAGCCGGCCTCACGCAAGGCGCGATCGGTGCTGACGGGGTCGAAATCCACTTGCAGGCTTTCCGGCGGGCCGGCGTCGTAGCCGTATTGCGTGATGATTTGTTGCGGGTCCTTGCGCACCGCCGCCAGGCCGGGGCCTTCGGCGGCCTTGGCGTCGCCAGTGAGGCGGATCACCAGGGTCTGTACGGCGCGCTGGGTCGCCTGGTCGCGTTCTTGCGGTGACTGGCTGCTGACCGGCTCCAGTACTTGATAAAGACCATTGAGGGTTTCGGCATGACTCGCCAGGCTGACCAACGACAAGCAGCCTACAAAAAACACATTACACAGACGCATGGAAGATTCCCGAACGACAAAATTAGCGGCTGGAACAGACCGCGTGATCTCGGTTTGCCAAGGCTGTGACCACAGCAATCGGTAAAACATTCACGGGGTCTCGGTAAGTTTTCCTACTGTCATAACGATAGCGGGTTCAAGGCTATACCTTAATACGGAGCTGGGCAGACCCGATTAGCATTTTTTTAACCGGCTTTTTTATCTATGTGGCTCTGCCCGTCGGCCCGAGGATGGCCGCTGACCCTCAAGCCTGATAAAATCGCGCGCCTTCGCAGACCGTCAATGGCTGGGCCTTTTCACAAGAGCCCTTGCCCAATCGGTCGTTACCCCTGAATCCCCCCTAAAGGCCTGGATCATGAGCAAGCAACCCTCCCTGAGCTACAAGGACGCCGGTGTAGACATCGACGCCGGTGAAGCATTGGTCGAACGCATCAAGAGCGTCGCCAAGCGCACTGCGCGCCCCGAAGTCATGGGTGGCCTGGGCGGTTTTGGCGCCCTCTGTGAAATCCCGGCCGGCTACAAACAGCCCGTGCTGGTTTCCGGCACCGACGGCGTGGGCACCAAACTGCGCCTGGCCCTGAACCTGAACAAACACGACAGCATCGGCATCGACCTGGTCGCCATGTGCGTCAACGACCTGGTGGTGTGCGGCGCCGAGCCGTTGTTCTTCCTGGACTACTACGCCACCGGCAAGCTCAACGTCGAAACCGCGACCCAAGTGGTCACCGGCATCGGCGCCGGCTGCGAATTGTCGGGTTGCTCCCTGGTCGGCGGCGAAACCGCTGAAATGCCAGGCATGTACGAAGGCGAAGACTACGACCTGGCCGGCTTCTGCGTCGGCGTGGTCGAAAAAGCCGAGATCATCGACGGCTCCAAAGTGGCTGCCGGCGACGCCCTGCTCGCCCTGCCGTCGTCCGGCCCGCACTCCAACGGCTACTCGCTGATCCGCAAGATCATCGAAGTGTCCGGTGCCGACATCGAAAACATCCAGCTCGACGGCAAGCCCCTGACCGACCTGCTGATGGCGCCGACACGCATCTACGTCAAGCCACTGCTCAAGCTGATCAAGGACACCGGCGCGGTCAAAGCCATGGCCCACATCACCGGCGGCGGCCTGCTGGACAACATCCCGCGCGTCCTGCCCAAAGGCGCCCAGGCGATTGTCGACGTGGCCAGCTGGCAGCGTCCTGCGGTATTCGACTGGCTGCAAGAGAAAGGCAACGTCAACGAAACCGAAATGCACCGCGTGCTGAACTGCGGCGTGGGCATGGTGATCTGCGTGGCGCAAGAGCACGTGGAAAGCGCGTTGAACGTGCTGCGCGAAGCCGGCGAACAGCCTTGGGTCATCGGCCAGATCGCCGCTGCCGCCGAAGGCGCGGCTCAGGTTGAACTGAAGAACCTTAAGGCGCACTGATGTCTGCAACCTGTGATGTCGTGGTGCTGCTCTCCGGCACCGGCAGTAACTTGCAGGCCCTGATCGACAGCACGCGCACCGGCGACAGCCCGGCGCGCATCGCTGCGGTGATCTCCAACCGCAGCGACGCCTATGGCCTGCAACGCGCCAGGGAGGCAGGCATTGCCACGCGCACCCTGGATCACAAGGCTTTCGAAGGTCGCGAGGCCTTCGACAGCGCCCTGGTCGAACTGATCGACGCCTTCAACCCCAAACTCGTGGTACTGGCCGGCTTCATGCGTATCCTCAGCGCTGATTTCGTGCGGCACTACGCTGGGCGGCTGTTGAATATCCACCCTTCCCTGCTGCCCAAGTACAAAGGCATGCACACCCATCAGCGCGCCCTCGACGCGGGCGACAGCGAGCATGGCTGCAGCGTGCATTTTGTCACCGAGGAACTCGACGGCGGGCCTCTGGTCGTACAGGCAGTGGTTCCGGTAGAGTCTGACGACTCGGCGCAGACGCTTGCGCAACGGGTTCATACACAGGAACACAGGATTTACCCGCTGGCTGTTCGCTGGTTTGCCGAGGGGCGGTTGATTCTTGGTAAACAGGGTGCATTATTGGACGGTCAGTTACTCGCGGCCAGCGGCCACTTGATTCGAACCTAGGAGATTTTATGCGTCGCGCCTTGCTCTTCGCTTTTGCGCTGTTCGCCTTGCCTGCGGTGCAAGCAGCAGATTTACATCCTTTCTCCGCCAGCTACACCGCCGACTGGAAACAGTTGCCCATGAGCGGTTCGGCCGAGCGTAGCCTGACCCACAATGGCGATGGCACCTGGACCTTGAACTTCAAGGCTTCCATGATGATTGCCAGCCTCACCGAAACCAGCGTGATCCAATTCGACAAGGACGCCCTGCAGCCGAAGAGCTACACCTTCGAACGCGGCGGCCTGGGCAAGGCGAAAAGGGTCAACCTGGACTTCGACCAAACCGCCAAGAAAGTCACCGGCTTTGAAAACAAAGACCCGGTCAACGTTGCCCTGCAAAGCGGCATGCTCGACAAGTCGACCTACCAGTTGGCGCTGCAGCGCGATGTCGCGGCCGGCAAGAAGAGCATGAGCTACAACGTGGTTGAAGGCACCGACGTCGACACCTACGACTTTCGCGTGATCGGCCCGGAAAAGGTCCAGACCAAAGCCGGCTCCATCGACGCGATCAAGGTCGAGCGCGTGCGTGACCCGACCCAAAGCAAGCGCATCACCCAGATGTGGTTTGCCAAGGACTGGGGCGGCATCCTGGTTGCCCTGCGTCAGGTGGAAACCGACGGCAAGGAATACAACATCATGCTGCAAGACGGTACGGTTGACGGTAAGTCTGTCAAAGGTAGCTGATTGCGCGGATGAGTCGAAGAAGAGCCTCGCACCACGCGGGGCTTTTTTTCGTCTGGATGTTGGGGAGTCAACGCCTGAGCCCGACGAGAACATGAAGCTTTTGTCATAAAACTCCGACGCCTGCGACGCAATGTCGCGGTTTACGGGGCCTGCGCGACTGTTACATGTTATGCAAAGGACTGTTACATAAACGATCGGTTTACCTAGCAAGCTAACAAAACATATAACAAAAGCCTGCGACGACTTGCCGCAGATCCACCAGAGACTGGAGCAAGCAAATGACTGTAAAAGTGACTGAACGCGACGATGAACATATGTCCCACGAAGCCTTGGGCCATGGGATTCACATCTGGGATGTACACCAACAGGACCTGCTGGTCGGCATGTTTCACAACGAGAGCGACGCTCATAATTATAAAAACGAGCTCGAACACCTTGAGATGAAACGCCAGGCACAAAGCTCCTGAAACGCTGAAATCAAGTAGACGCCAGCCCACGCAACGAGGCTATCTACACACGACAAACCCCGCCAACGAGCGGGGTTTGTCGCTTTCAACCGCGACCGTTTTCTTCTGAACTTCGACGCGTGTATTGAAAAATATACAGTTCACGCCGCGTCGGCCCACCGCCTGCACGCCAGCGGTAATCCGCTGAAGTAGCCTGATCCAGACACCTCCCCACTCTTTGACAGCGCTCTTTGGCCAGGCCGAATCGCACGCGAGCCCCTTCTCCCGCCCCTCCTGAATAAGCCTTTCAGAAAAAAGTAACAACAAATAGACAATTAGTAATGATTCTCTATACCATTCAGCCGCTTTTCATTCCGGTCCACGTATAGGGAATTCCACTAGATGCACGGGCAAAGTCGCACCCCGGAACAATCGTTGCTTGAACGCTGGGGCGAAGCACTCGCTACCCCGCCATTTCAAACTAACCACATCACTCTCGACGCTCTGATCAACACCCTGGCACCCGCTGCCGAGCGTAGCTTCCAACGCCTGATCCAAGCACTGTTTCGTGAAGGCCTGCTGGACCCCAGCACCCGCACCTACGACGAGCGAGGTCAATGCTGGCTGGTGCTGCCTGACCAGAGCCGCCTGCGTTTCGATCACCTGCTCCCCGGTCGCATGGCCAGCTGGGACCTGCGTGGCCGAGTGACGCTGCTGCGCGATGATCATCCTGACCTGAATATTCAATTCCCGTCGCAGTTATTGACGCTGCTCAACCGCCGCCTCGAATCACCTGCCGACCCGGAAGTCTTGGGCCGCCTCAACACAGAAATCGACGACAGCTTTGTCAACGATACGCTGTGCCTTGCCTTCCATGAGCAATGGACACTCAGGCTCCATGCGGCAATGGACCCGTCGCACCAGAGCAACCTGTTGAGCCACCTCAAGCATGACCCCAGCGTGACCAACCCGACTTCCACGCTTGAACAATGGGGCACGCTGGGCCATCCCTGGCACCCCAACTACAAGACCAAACTGGGTTTGAATACCGACCAGGTCATCGATTTCTCGCCTGAATTCGAAGCCCGCTTTCCGGTTTTCCTGTGCGCGTTGCATCGCCAGTTCGCCCATGTCGAAATGCTGGCTGGCACCGCCGATTACTGGCAATGGTGGCAACATCATTTCCCCCAAGCCGCTCGGCAACTGACCGCGCAACTGACCGCGCAGGGCCTTGAAGCCGGCGATTATCTGCCGTTGCCGGCTCACCCTTGGCAGGCGCGCCAAGAATTACCGCAATTGTTTGCCAACGAAATTGGCGACCGGTTGTTGGTACTGACCGATATCGTGGCGTTTACCGCCCACCCGACCATGTCGTTCAGGACCGTGCTACCTGAAGGCCGATGTGACGCACCGATGGTGAAGCTTCCGGTTTCATTGCGCCTGACCAGTGTGCAGCGGACTGTTTCACCGCGTTCTGCGCGCATGGGCCCGCGGATCAGCCACCTACTGCTGGCGATCCTGGAACGTGAGCCGGCGATCCAGCAGATCCTCAGCATCATCCCCGAGCGGATCGGCGTGCATTTCAAGCCGCAACCGGCCAATGATGAACACTCCCGCCACTTGGCCGTCCTGTACCGCGACGCCCCCCAGAGCCTGCTCCAGCCGGGCGAAATGGCCGTGCCAGTCGGCAGCCTGTTCGCCGTCGACCAGCACGGGCAGCCACTGCTGCGCCAATGGGTACGACTGAGCCAGGGCAAGGACGACGAGGACGCCCTGCTCGCCTTCTTTCGGGACTACGCCTCGATTGCCGTACCGGCACTGCTGGGCATGTATCTGCGTTATGGCGTGGCCTTCGAGGCTCATCAGCAGAACTCCTTCATGGTCATGGCCGCGGACGGGCGCCTGAGCCGCCTGCTACTGCGTGATTTCGGTGATATCCGGATCGACCGCAAGACCTTGCACGCCCATGGCCTGGATATCGAATTGCACGACCCTAAAATGACCCTGTACGACGACGCCGGCTTCGTGCGCGACAAGCTGCTGCACACCGTATTCATGTGCCACTTGGGCGAACTGGTGCTGCTCAGCGCACGCCACTTCGACATCCCCCAAGCGCGGCTCTGGAATGAACTGTCGACGCAGGTCAGCCAGTGCTTCGACGACTTGCGCAGCGAGGTCGACCCCCAACGCTGGAAGACCGAACGCGAAGCCTTACTGGAGCAGGACTGGCCCGCCAAGTCGTTTATGCGCATGCGTCTGCTGGAGAGCCATGCCGATATCGTCGGGCGTTTGCCTAACCCACTGAGCGCCGCCGCCAATGCAGGCTAACAACAGCGCACTGCGGCTGCTGGTGGTGATTCAGTTGGTGTCGATGGGCGCCATGGAGATGAGCGGCCCTTTCTGGCCGCTGCAAATCCAGAAGCTGCTCGGCGTCGCCAATGCCCAGTACACCGGCCTGCTGTCCTCGCTGGTGTATGCCGGGCCGATGATGGCGGCAATGATCCTGACGCCCATGTGGGGGCGACTGGGTGACCGCACCGGGCACAAGCCCATGATCATTCGGGCGTTGCTGGCGTTGGCGGTATGCCAGGGCCTGGCCGCCGTTACCTTCGACCCTTGGCTGCTGGTGGCAATCAGGGTTGCACAAGGGGCGCTGGCCGGGTTTATCGCAGCGGCGCAAGCCTATGCGCTGGCCTGCTGCGGCGACGGCGGGCGTGGGCACATTCTGGCTCGACTGCAATCGGCGACTGCCGTGGGCTCGCTGGCCGGACCGGTGTTGGGTGGGTGGTTGATGGATGTCTCGGGGTTCGCACTGCTGTGCTACAGCGCCACCGCAGTGTGCGTGTTGTGCGCAGTGATCAGCCTGTTCTTGCCCAACGACACGCCCCAATCACGCCCAACACACAACGCAAAACCAAGCGCCCTGCCCGAAGGCTGGCTCGGTGCAATGCTGGGGATCATCGTTTTGATCCAGGCAGCCAAGATGATGCCCCAGCCGTTTTATGCCTTGTACGTCGCCGACGTGTTACACGCCCCCGCGTGGCTGATCGGCGCCAGCTATGCCGCCAGCGCACTGACTCTGGCGCTGTCCGCGCCGCTATGGGGGCGCCTGTTCGACCGGCATCAACCGGCTCACACGTTGCGCGTCGTCGAATGGGTCACGTGGTCCTGCGCCTTGACGCTGGCATTTACGGCGCTGGCCAGCGAATGGCTCGGATTCCTCGCCAGCCGGCTGTTATGGGGCGTTTGGCAGGGTGCGTTGCTGCCGGTCGCCTACACGTTGATCGCCAACACCGTTGTGCCCAGCCAGCAGGGCTTTGCCCTGGGCCTGGGCAACAGCGCCGCCAAAGCCGGCGCGCTGTGTGGTGTGCTGATGGGCGGCATCGGCATGGGAGTCGTGGGTCTGGCGCACAGCTTCTGGCTGGTTGCACTCACATATGCATTGGCCGCCCTGGGCATCCGCACCATCCGTTCGTTCACCCGAACACCTGAGACATCCAGTTTTTCTGTCAATACTTCTAATAACTGAAAGGCAAGGTCATGAAAAAAACACAACTGGCAGTTCTGCTGCCACTTCTAGGGTCGATTAGCGCGCCTGCCTGGGCCGATGAGATCGAAGTGACTCAAGCCGCGCCCACCAACCTGCAACTACAGGCAACGGTAGTGTCGGCCACGCGCAGTGAAACCAGCATCGCGGCGATCCCAGGCTCGGTGCAGGTGATCAGCGAAGATCAGATCCGCCAGCAAGCGGGTGCCGGCCGCCGGGTCGCAGACATCCTCGGGCAACTGGTACCGGGCATCTCCCCCTCCAGCGGCGGCATGAGCAACTTCGGCCAGACACTTCGCGGACGCAACACCCTGATCCTGATCGATGGGGT
The DNA here is from genome assembly GCF_014889455.1 of Pseudomonas sp. K8. Classification (NCBI taxonomy): domain Bacteria; kingdom Pseudomonadati; phylum Pseudomonadota; class Gammaproteobacteria; order Pseudomonadales; family Pseudomonadaceae; genus Pseudomonas; species Pseudomonas sp. K8. The sequence continues at coordinate 208,276 of NZ_VJWO01000003.1, read as the reverse complement.
GTCCCAGAACGCCACGCGCGACAACTTCCGCCAGCTCAACAGCGTCGCGCCGGAAAGTATCGAGCGTATCGAAGTCATTTCCGGCGCCAGCAGTGTCTACGGGGCGGGCGCGTCAGGCGGCATCATCAACATCATCACGAAGCGCAACAAAGGTGAAGACCTGGCGTTGAGCAGCAAGATCGGCATGACCACCGGGAACAACTTCAGCCATAAAGGTTTCTCCTACGAAGCGTTCCAAAGCGCCACGGGCCGCAACGGCCCAGTGGATTGGTATCTGTCGGCCAACACCGTGCAACGCAACGACCTGTTCGCCGGCAACGGCAAGCGCATCCCCCAGGACACGTCCCAGGGCAGCAACATGGACACCGACACCTACGACCTGCAGGGTCGCTTCGGCTACAAGCTGGATGACGACAAGAAAATCAATCTGTCGCTGCAAGACTACAAGGACGAGCAAGACACCCGTTACACCAAGAATCCCCGCATCACCAATACCGCAGTCGCTGTAAAAGGCCTGGACCTGGTCGATCAACCGTACACCCACAACCAGGCAGTGAACCTCAACTACGCCGATCAGGATTTCTACGGCCAGGGCTTGCAGGTCGAAAGTTATTGGCGGCGTGCCGACGCGTTGTTCTTCCCCGACCTGTCCCGGGGCCGCGCAGGCGTGTCCGACAACAACAGCGTGCAAGAGGTGTACGGCCTGCGAGCGGCCATCGACACGCAAATGCCGAACATCGGCGCGGCGACCGGCAACCTGGTCTGGGGTGCCGACTACGATCATGAAACCTCGCGTCAGCGTGGCGACCAATACCGGGTCAACGGCCTCACCTACACCAAGACCGGTACCACATTCGAAATGGGACCGGACATCCAGACCACCACCAAAGCCATCTTTGGCCAGTTGTCCTACGACATCGATGATTGGACCTTGCGTGGCGGCGTACGCCGCGAGTGGATCGAAAGCGACATTGCCGACAGCATCGCTTACGGCGAAATCGTCCAGACCGGTAAGCGCGCGACACTGCCAGGCGGCACGCTCAAATACGATGACACCCTCTACAACCTCGGGGCTGTGTATCACCTGAGCGAAAACCAGGATGTATTCTTCAACTTCAGCCAGGGCTTTTCCCTGCCGGACATCCAGCGCTTCCTGCGTGACGTCAACAGCACCTACGACATTCAAAAACTCAATGCCCAGGCCCTGAAGGTCGACAGCTACGAGCTGGGCTGGCGGGGTAATTGGGACAAGTGGCTGGCTAACGTCACCGCGTATGAAAACACCTCGGATGTCACTCAGTTCTACGATGCCAATGATCGTGTATTGCGCCTGGTGAACCAGAAAGAGCGTGTGCGCGGTATCGAAACCAGCCTGACGTACAACGTCACCGACCAATGGTCGGTGGGCGGTACTTATGCTTATGCCAAAGGCGAAACCCGCCAGAACGGCCAATGGATCGACTTGCCGGCGACACGTATCTCCCCCGCCAAGACGACCGCTTTTGTCGGCTATGACCACGGCGACTATAGCCTGCGCTTGCAAGGCATGCGCCTGGCCAACTACGACGCTGCGTTCAAAGACAACAACGGCCGCGATATCCAGGGTTACACGCTGGTCGACCTGCTGGGTTCAGTCCGGCTGCCGGTAGGTCGCCTGGAAGGTGCGGTCTACAACCTCAGTAACCGCAACTACCAGAACATGTTTGCCCAGGCCAACGCCCGCGCGCCCTACCCGAATGCCGAGGGTCGCACCTTCAGCATGAGTTACGCCGTGGATTGGTAACCGCCTGACACTGCCGGCCAAAACAACAAACCCCGCCTTTTGAGCGGGGTTTGTTGTTTTACAGCCTTACCACATCAGATCATCCGGGATCTGGTAGGCGGCGTAAGGATCATCCTCATCCGGCACCTGGCTTTCGGTGAGGATATTGAGCTGGACGATACGCTCCGGTGCGCGCTCCTGGATCTTCAGCGCCGCTTCGCGCGGGATCACCTCGTAACCGCCGGCGTGATGCACGATCGCCAGGGAGCCGTTGCTCAGCTTGTTGCGCATCAGCGTGTTGACCGACAGGCGCTTGACCTTCTTGTCATCCACGAAGTTGTAGTAGTCCTCGGTGGTCAGCTTGGGCAGGCGCGAGGTCTCGATCAGTTGCTTGACCTGGGCCGTGCGGGCCTTGGCCTCGGCTTTCTCCTGCTGCTGGCGGTTCAGCTCCTGATCGCGCTTGACCTTCTCGGCCATGGCTTCCTGGGCCAGGCGTGCCTGGGTGTCATCGGCCTCGGCCTGGCCTTTGTGGACCAGACGTTGATGTTTCTGTTTCTCTTTGCCGACCTGCTTGGCCTGCTTTTGGTTGACCAGACCTGCTTTGAGCAACTGGTCGCGAAGGGAAAGGCTCATGGGCTTACTCACTTAGGCAACTGCTCAACCGCAGCTGGACACGTTCTTTTCCTGGCGTTTGGCTTCGCCCCACAGGGCGTCCAACTCTTCGAGGGTGCAATCTTCCATGGATTGACGCGTATCGCGCAATGCCTGTTCGATAAATCGGAAACGTCGCTCGAATTTGGCATTGGCACCGCGCAAGGCGGTTTCCGGGTCGACCTTGAGGTGACGGGCCAGGTTGACCGCGGCAAACAGCAGGTCACCGACCTCATCGGCGATGGCCACTGCATCGTTATCGGCCATGGCTTCGAGTACTTCATCCAGCTCTTCGCGCACGTTATCCACCACCGGCAACGCAGCGGGCCAGTCGAAACCGACCTGGCTGGCGCGCTTCTGCAATTTGGCGGCACGGGACAGCGACGGCAAGGCGGTGGGCACATCGTCGAGCAGGGACAGTTGCTCGGGGGCGTCGGACTTTTCCGCGCGCTCCTCGGCCTTGATCTGCTCCCAACGCGTCTTGACCTGCTCTTCGCTCAACTGCGGGATATCCAGCGGCGCGTACAGATCGCCGGTGGGGAACACATGGGGATGACGTCGAATCAGCTTGCGGGTGATGCTGTCGATCACCCCGGCAAACTCGAAGCGCCCTTCTTCCTGTGCCAGCTGGCTGTAATACACCACTTGGAACAACAGGTCGCCCAATTCACCTTGCAGGTGATCGAAGTCGCCGCGCTCGATGGCGTCGGCGACTTCGTAGGCCTCTTCCAGGGTGTGCGGGACGATGCTCGCGTAGGTTTGCTTGATGTCCCACGGGCACCCGTATTGCGGGTCGCGCAGGCGATTCATCAGGTGCAGCAGGTCTTCAAGTGAATACATCTTTCTATTCCCGATCAGGTATGAACACCGCCGATCAACTGTGGGAGGGGGCTTGCCCCCGATTGCGGTGGATCAACCAAGAATCTGGTACCTGACACTCCGCTTTCGGGGGCAAGCCCCCTCCCACCTTTCAGACTGTGTTCATCCAGATGCTCATGGGGTACGGTTGCGCCGCGTCTCGATGATGTTCGGCAACTGGGAAATCCGCCCCAGCAACCGCCCCAACGCGTCCAGCCCCGGAATCTCGATGGTCAGGGACATCAACGCGGTGTTGTCCTCCTTGTTCGAGCGGGTGTTGACGGCCAGCACGTTGATCCGTTCGTTGAGCAGCACTTGCGACACGTCGCGCAGCAGACCGGAACGGTCGTAGGCACGGATGATGATGTCCACCGGATAGGTGAGCACCGGCACCGGGCCCCAGCTGACCTGGATGATCCGCTCCGGCTCGCGCCCGCCCAGTTGCAGCACCGAGGCGCAGTCCTGGCGGTGAATGCTCACGCCACGGCCCTGGGTGATGTAGCCGACGATGGCGTCGCCCGGCAGCGGCTGGCAGCAACCGGCCATTTGCGTCATCAGGTTGCCGACGCCCTGGATCTGGATATCGCCACGCTTGCCGGGCTTGTAGCCGGTGGCTTTGCGCGGGATCAGTTCCAGCTGTTCGTTGCCGCGCTCCGGCTCCACCAGTTGCTGGGCCAGGTTGACCAGTTGCGCCAGGCGCAGGTCGCCGGCACCGAGGGCGGCGAACATGTCTTCGGCGATCTTCATGTTGGCCTTTTCGGCCAGCTTGTCGAAGTCCACCTGAGGCAGGCCCAGGCGCGCCAGTTCGCGTTCGAGCAGGCTTTTGCCGGCGGCGACGTTCTGGTCGCGCGCCTGCAACTTGAACCAGTGGACGATCTTCGCCCGCGCCCGCGAGGTGGTGATGTAGCCCAGGTTCGGGTTCAGCCAGTCGCGGCTCGGCGTACCGTGCTTGCTGGTGATGATCTCGACCTGCTCGCCGGTCTGCAGGCTGTAGTTGAGCGGCACGATGCGCCCGTTGATCTTGGCGCCCCGGCAGTTGTGGCCGATTTCGGTGTGTACGCGGTAGGCGAAGTCCAGCGGCGTGGCGCCCTTCGGCAGGTCGATGGCGTGGCCGTCGGGGGTGAAGATGTAGACCCGGTCCGGCTCGATATCCACCCGCAGTTGTTCGGCCAGGCCGCCGATGTCGCCGAGTTCTTCGTGCCATTCCAGCACTTGGCGCAGCCAGGAGATCTTCTCTTCGTACTGGTTGGACCCGGCCTTGACGTCGGTGCCCTTGTAGCGCCAGTGCGCGCACACCCCCAGCTCCGCCTCTTCGTGCATGGCGTGGGTGCGGATCTGCACTTCCAACACCTTGCCCTCGGGGCCGATCACCGCAGTGTGCAGCGAGCGATAGCCGTTTTCCTTGGGGTTGGCGATGTAGTCGTCGAACTCCTTGGGGATGTGCCGCCACAGGGTGTGGACGATACCGAGCGCGGTGTAGCAGTCGCGCATTTCCGGCACCAGCACGCGCACGGCGCGCACGTCGTAGATCTGGCTGAAGGCCAGGCCCTTGCGCTGCATTTTGCGCCAGATCGAATAGATGTGCTTGGCGCGGCCGCTGATGTCGGCGTCGACGCCGGTAGCCTGCAACTCGGCGCGCAGCTGGCCCATCACGTCGGTGATGAAACGCTCGCGGTCGAGCCGGCGCTCATGCAGCAGCGTGGCGATCTGTTTGTATTGGTCGGGTTCGAGGTAGCGGAAGGACAAGTCCTCCAGCTCCCATTTGATATGACCGATGCCCAGGCGGTGCGCCAGCGGTGCGTAGATGTCGAAGACTTCGCGGGCCACGCGGTTGCGCTTTTCGTCGTCGGCGGTTTTCACCGCTCGGATCGCGCAGGTGCGTTCGGCCAGCTTGATCAAGGCGACGCGCACGTCGTCGACCATCGCCACCAGCATCTTGCGCAGGTTTTCCACCTGGCCCTGGGTGCCCAGCACCATGGACTGGCGCGGGCTGAGGCTGGCGCTGATGGCGGCCATGCGCAGCACGCCGTCGATCAGCTTGGCCACCACGGAGCCGAAGCGCTGGCCCACGGTGGCCAACGGGATATGCCCTTCACGCACGCCGCGATAGAGCACGGCAGCGATCAGCGAATCCTGGTCGAGCTTGAGATCGGCGAGGATCTCAGCGATTTCCAAGCCGGTGCGAAAGCTCGAAGTGCCTTCGGCCCACAGGTTCTTGGCCGCATTGTCTTGCTGTTCAGACTCACGAGCGAACTCGCAGGCTGCTTTCAAGGCTTCACGGTCCAGTGCCGGGTCGACACTGATGGCATGATCCAGCCATGCCTCGAGATTGATACTGCCGTCGGTGTTGATCGGCTGGTGTGCTCTCACCTGTACCATCTTGCTTACCTTCCCTACGACGCACCTTCGATGCGCCAAAAATCATCGCTGACCTGCTTTATCACTAAAGCTCACACACTCCCTGGCAGGTCACGGCCCAGGAGAATGCAGGCCAGTCGGATTAAACGGGCATCCTAGCCCGCCTCAAATAACGCCATCGCCTCGACATGCGCGGTTTGCGGAAACATGTCGAGGATCCCGGCACGTTTTAGCCGGTAACCCTGCTTGACCAACTCAACCGTGTCCCGCGCCAACGTCGCCGGATTGCAGGACACGTACACCAGGCGCTTGGCCCCCAGGCTGGCGAGCTTGCGCACAACCTCCTGGGCACCGTCGCGAGGTGGGTCCAAGAGTACCGCAGAAAAGCCCTGTTTGGCCCATTCCGCGTCAGTCAACGACTGGGACAAATCAGCCTGAAAAAACTGCACATTATGCAAATTATTGCTGACGGCATTCAGCGCCGCACGCTCGACCATGGCCTGCACGCCTTCCACCGCGACCACTTCGCGCACCTGGCGCGCAAGTGGCAGGGCGAAATTGCCCAGGCCGCAAAACAGGTCCAGCACGCGCTCATCGGCTTGCGGCGCCAGCCATTCGAGGGCCTGGGCCACCATCGCCGCGTTGACCCCGGCGTTGACCTGGACAAAATCGCCGGGCCGATACGCCAGCTCCAGATCCCACGGTTCCAACCGATAACCCAGGGCCTGGTCAGGCTCGACCGGCTCCGGCTGGCCCTCGCCATGCAGCCACAACTGGGCCTCATGGAAGGCGCAGAATTCTTTGAGGATCAGCAGATCGGCGTCGGACAACGGTGCCATATGGCGCAGCAATACGGCGATGGACGAACCGCTGAACAGCTCCACATGCCCCAATGCCTGCGGTTTGCTCAAGCGCCGCAGCATGTTGGGCAAACGCTGCATGATCGGTTGCAAGGCCTGTACCAGCACCGGGCAATCGTCGATGGCGACGATGTCCTGGCTGGCCACGGCGCGAAAGCCCACTTCCAGGGTCTTGGCCTTGGCGTCCCAGCGCACCGCCACGCGGGCGCGACGCCGATAGCTCAGCTCCGGGCCACTCAACGGTGCCGCCCACGCCTGCGGTTCGACCCCTGCCACACGCGACAGTTGCTCGGCGAGCATGCGCTGTTTCAGGGCAAGTTGTTCAGCATGGGGCAGGTGCTGCACGCTGCAACCGCCGCAACGGCCGAAGTGCGCGCATGGCGCCGGGCGCCGCAGTTCGCTGGGCTTGAACACACGCTCGGTGCGCGCCTCGACCACTTTGCCGTGGGCGCCCAATACCCGCGCTTCGACCTCTTCACCGGCCAGCGCTCCGTTGACGAACCAGGTGCGGCCTTCAAAGAACACGATGCCACGGCCGTCATTGGCCAGGCGCTCGATGGTCAGGCGTTGCTTCTTGCCCACCGGAATCTGTGGGGTACGGCTGCCGCCCGTCGGCTGGAAGCGCAGGCCTCTCTCGTGCTTGGCCATCAGTTGGGTTCGTCGAAAATGCCGGTCGACAAGTAACGGTCGCCACGGTCACAGATGATCGCGACGATCACCGCGTTTTCCACTTCCTTGGACAATCGCAACATGCCGGCCACGGCGCCGCCGGAGGACACACCGCAGAAGATGCCTTCTTCACGGGCCAGGCGGCGCGTGGTGTCTTCGGCTTCACGCTGGGCCATGTCGATGATGCGATCCACGCGCGTGGCGTTGTAGATCTTCGGCAAATACTCTTCGGGCCAGCGGCGAATCCCGGGGATCGACGCGCCTTCCATCGGTTGCAGGCCGACGATCTGGATCGCCGGGTTCTGCTCCTTGAGGTAGCGCGAGTTGCCCATGATGGTGCCGGTGGTGCCCATGGAGCTGACGAAATGAGTAATCGTGCCCTGGGTCTGGCGCCAGATTTCCGGGCCGGTGGTGGTGTAGTGCGCCTCGGGATTGTCGCCGTTGGCGAACTGGTCCAGCACCTGACCACGGCCTTCGGCGGCCATGCGCTCGGCGAGGTCGCGGGCGCCTTCCATGCCTTCTTCCTGGCTGACCAGGACCAATTCGGCACCGTAGGCGGTCATCGCTGCCTTACGCTCGGCGCTGCCATTGTCGGGCATGATCAGCACCATCTTGTAACCCTTGATCGCCGCGGCCATGGCCAGGGCGATCCCGGTGTTACCGGAGGTGGCTTCGATCAGGGTGTCGCCCGGCTTGATCTGCCCGCGCAGCTCGGCGCGCGTGATCATCGACAGCGCCGGACGGTCCTTGACGGAACCGGCCGGGTTGTTCCCTTCGAGCTTGAGCAACAGGGTATTGCTGGTTTCACCCGCCATGCGTTGCAAGCGGACCAGGGGCGTGTTGCCGACGCAATCGGCGATTGTAGGGTACTGCAAGGTCATGGCGTATTCGCAATCCAGACTGCGGGGCGAACATCATACCGGGAAAGCCTGGCGCGCCATATCACGCAAAGTGCGGTGCTTATGGCTTAAAGGCATAAGCACGCAATCAGCCGGTCACGAAGCGGGTCCACTCCTCGCGCGTCAGTTGCTCAATCAATTGCTCCTCGTCGTGCGCCCTCAAGGCTTGCACCTTACGCACCAGCAGCAGGTACGCGCCTTCGCTCATCTCCGCGCTTTCGACTTGCGCCTGCGCACGCTCCATTTCTCGATCGTATTGCCCAAGGCACGCGTCGAACCGCGATCGGTATTTACGCGCCAGAAACTGCCGCCAGTATTCTGCTTGCACCAATAAAGCCGGCCAGTCGAACTGAGCTTCGGCGGCCACGATCATTCCGTGCATCCTGGTGATTGAGTTCGGATTGGGGCCACCCAGTGTCCTGGCCAAACGCTCTTCGAATCCAAGGGGTAAATCCAGGCTGTGTGCCAACGCAATGCGGCTGGCAAGGATCATGCTGCTCACCACATCCCACGTTTGATGGCGGTCGAAACGCAACACCATCTCATCGATGGCCTGCAACCGTTTCAGGGCTCGAAAGTAATTCAAGAGTGGCGCCGCATCACCGTCCGTGTCGCGGGCGAGCAGTTCGATCGGCAGGAACTCAAGCTCCAGCGCATTGAGTGATAACAGCCAGCCATCCACCCCGCGATTGAGCTCGAAGCGGTGCTGAAACAGGATCACGGCCAGTTGCTCGTTATGGGTTGCACTCTCGATCAACTGCCACACGCGGCGCGTCAGGTCTTCTCGCAGCGCCCGAAAGCCGGTGGCGATGAGCGACGGATAGGCCGCGATACATGCCAGCAACTCAAAAAAACGATCAGACATCGGGCGCTGCTGCAGTTGCGCCCAAAGTGCCTGGTAGTGGGGAACCTCAGCGAAAGGCAGCACCGCCAACCATGTGTCGGGGCGTGTGGATGCCGCTGCGGGCTGGGCGCCCAGGCCAAAATCGATATCCGCCTGCCCCGGCCACTCACGGTAGCGGCGCATCATTTGCAGGGAGCCCTGTGAAAGCGGGTTGCCTTGCAAATTCATCGCTCGATGAACATTCGGGTAAATGAACAAATCGAGGCTGGTCAAGATCGATATTCGATTGTCACGCAAATCAAAGACCTCCAGTGATCGCAAGATGGCGGCGCCAAGGGGCAGGCTTTCAATTTGCGTATTGCGCAGGTTAAGCACGCGCAACTTCGTCAACCCATGCAGCTTCAAGCGCTGCCCCAGTCTCAGTGGGTTTGCCGATAAATCCAGTTTCACCAGGCTGGTCATTTCAGCGAGCAGTAGTACGTCCCCCAGTTGAAGCTTGAGCCGATTATTCGAGAGGTTGAGCAGCGATAAATAGCCCAGCTGTGCCAACCCGACGGGAAGGCGCTGCAGATGATTACCGTTGAAAAACACCCAGCGAAGCTGCGGAAAACACCTGAAAAAACTGGTTGGAATGGTTTCCAGCCGATTGTTTTTCAGGCTCAACAGTTTTACATGACCGAAATAGGCGCCCAGCGGCGGCAAATCATTTAATGCCAAGTCATCCAGGATGAGTTCATACGGTACCCCGCGAACGGAGTCTTCTTTAGCCCAGCAGCGCTGAATGCGCGCAGCCGCCTCACGTTGTGCGGGCAAGTCCTCGGGCTTACCCTGTCGGCACCATCGTTCAAGGTTGGCATTCAAGACGGCGCGCTCTCTGAACATGAAGTTGATCGCGCTTTCCCGCTCTCGGACGGAATCACTCAGGCCCTGGAGCAGCGCGAAGGCCTGCTCATCGGTTTTCGCCGGAAACAGCTGCCGCAGCTTGGCGACGTGTTCACGGTCCACCGGCCCCCAATGATCGCCGCCGCTCAACGGGTAACCCATGCGCCCATCCGCCAGGCGCCGTGGCGGGACGTACCAGGGGCGTCGCTGTGGGTCGAACAGGCTGAGGGCGCGTTGCGAACGCTGTTCGATCTCCCGGCGCAGCGCATCGTGGGTGTAGTGCAGCGCTTCACGTTCAGTCGACGGTAATGCGTCCAACAGCACCGCCAGGAACGCCCCGGGACGCCCGGTCGGTTGCCGTTCACCGTTCGCTTGAAGAATGTAGGCCTGATAATCCACGTCGACCGCTTCCAGTATCCGTCTGAGCGCGCCGTCGACCGGGCCGATGCTATCGATCAGGCGACCGCGCTCCCACACCTCGACCCGCAGGTGGTTCGGCCATCCGTCGATGTCCGGCAATGTATGCAGGATCAGTCTCGAGGTGTCTTCACTCGCTGCAGCCGGCAGATACAATCCCTCCAGCGCCCTGATCTTGCGCGCGACGCTCACCCGCCAACGCGCGGCCGACATCAGGCTCAAGGGGATGCGGCCGGCCTGCAGGCTGAGGCGCTCCTGCGCGGTGACGTCGCGCACCAGTTCTTCGGCGAGTGCCGCCGTCAAACTGGGAAAATCGCGCTGCAGCACCTGCGCCAATGGATCGCCCGATGGCTGCTGTTTTTGGCCCAGCGCCTTGAAAAACAGGCGCTCCATGTGGGGCCGGTTGCGCGCGACCTCGGCCTCGAGCACCGCGACTTGCTCGGCGCGGGTGGCCGCCGCCGGCCCCACCAACGTTTCGGTGCTGTCGGCACCGACCTCGCCGAGCAGCCTGTCGAAAAAATCCCGCCCCGTATCCACGCCGGTGTTGATCCGTTGATGCCGCATGAAGCGCTCGACGGTCTCCACCACGATTGCCGGCGCGCGCTCATTGCGCAGATGTATCCGGCGCAGGACGTCCGCTGTCACCCCGCTGATCTGCTGAATCTGCTCGATGGCATCCGCCGGCACTGCGCGGGTAAACGGCCCCAGGCGCTGGAACGCCTTGGCGCCGTCCCACGTCAGCGGGTTTTCCCATTCGTGCCGCCAGGCGCCGGCACCGTTGTGGCTCAACAGCGGGGCATACGCATCGTTCAGGGACGGGTGCAATAGGCGCCATGGCTGCTCCGCCACCTTGAAATAAGCATCGTCCAGCCACAGGTAGCGCTCCGCCCCCAGGTGGTAAAGGCCAAGGGCATCGGGCTCTGCGGCGATACGGGCGGTATCGACGTGACTGACGTAGTGCGCGATCTCGCGCCGGTCGGGATAAAACGCGCCATCCGGCGCACGATGGCGCAACAGGGCGCGAGCGACCTGACGCCGAAAGTCGGCAACGCTGTGCTCCGCGCTCAAGCCGAGTAGACGCCGGTCATCGTCGGACAGCTGGCGCATGACCGCCAGATAGAAACCGTTGGCACCACTCAGCATGGCGCCGGTGCGCGACTCACGGTGGTAATACGGCGAAAATCGCCCTTGGCCCTGATCAATGACCACCACGCTGCGGTCCTGCGCCCCCTGCGAAACATAGGGCAGCGCTTGCGTGGCCGGGCTGACGAGCAACGCCTGGGCGCTGCCGTCGCGCAGTACGCTGTGGGCGAAATGCGCGGCCCAATCCTGGGTTTGCCGGTCAAATCGGCGCGGATGAAAAAGCCCATCGACGATGGCTTCGCGGCGCGTCACCAGGCGTGCGGCGCGCAATGCGTCGTAAAGCGCCTCGGGTTGCAGTTGCGACTGCAGCAGCTGGGTTTGCTGATGCTCCGATAACGGGTGTTCGCGCAACACCTCCAGCAACCGCGCCATGCTCAGTTCGGGGTGCAAGGCCCGTAGTTGGGTAATCACCGCCGGTACGGGCTGGTCGGGGCTGACGCGCTCGGGCAACAATTTGAGTACCGATGCACTGGCGCCCACCGCGTCAGCACGGCAGGTGTCGGCAAACCGCGTGAGCGCGTCAAACAGGTCGATCCCCAAGGCCTTGGCTTTAGTCGCCAATTGCTGGCGAAGCAACTGCGCGTCACCCGAAACAAGCGTCGGCACCAACGCCACAATGGCCTGTGCCACATGGGCGGTGAAGCGGCGCGGCGTGGCATAGGCGAACTCATGATTTTCCAGCGCGGTCAGCGTAACCACTGCCGTTGTCGCACGCGTTGCCTCCTTATTGTAGCGACGCACCTCCAGGCCCTGATGGTCTTCAATGCTCAACGACATTCCCGCCGGCCAACCCTCCAACTGAGTGAGCAGCGGCGCCATGACGTCCAGCGCGTCGACGGGTGCGGGGCGGCTGGGGTCGGCGCCTGCGGCCAGCCAATCGATCAGCCGGTCGGCGCGCAACCGATGCACGGCGTCGACCAAAGACGCCGACGCCGGCGCGCCCTCCCATACCTGGTTCAAGGTCTGTGCCGAGGTCGCGCTCGTTTCGAGCAAAATCTCGATTTGCCGTGGCAATACGTCCTGGCTGCCGAGCATTCTTTCGAGCACCTGCGGGCTCGACAGATGCCGGTGTTCAGGCACGGCGCTGTAGCGCTGGGACAAGCGTTGATACAAGTGCTGATGGCGACGCAACACGCTGCGCCCCAAACGCGTATGCAATCGACCACTGATCAGTAAATCGGCAAGGTCGGCAAACCCCTGGAGCAATTCGGCAGGCTCGCCGAGCAGCGCCTGCCGCCCCCCTTCGACCAACGCTTGCTCCATCGCTATGAACATCGCAAACGCCCTCACCCGCCCCAACCCTTTTAACGCCCCCGGCACCGGGATCAGCAGCACATCAAGGATTTCACCGATCAGGGTCTGGAACAGCTCGATCATGGTGGGCATGAAACCGGGCGTCTGGTGCGCCAATTCCTGCAGATTGGCGCGACTGCGCTCGCGATAGAAATCGTTCAGGCTCAGCGCCGGGGACTTTTGCACGACGTTGCGCACATAGCCGACTTTATCGACGATATTGACGCTCGGAATGACACGGGCCAGCCAGTCGACCAGTTTTTCCAACCCCTCAAGGTCGCGACGCGGCTGCGCGGTTTTACCGATTTGCTTGAGTCGCGCACAGTCACGCAGCCACATGATCTGATACAGCCAATCGACCCGCCCCGCGCGGTAGGCCGCATGAAACTCCGCATGAAACACCTCGCAGGCTTGCCGATGGCTGGCATGATGACGCAGGGACCCGCCGGGGCGATTCGGGATAAAACTGAAAGCCCCCTTGCAACCGCTGACGGAAAAAACGATGTGGGGAATGCTCAAGCTGTCGCCGGGAGGCTGGCCGGCGTAATGCCCGACCAAGCCGATCGATTGGGGCAACCAACTGATGTTGTCCGTCCCATGGGGCACGAAAAGCAGCATTTCCTCTACGCGCTCCCAGCGCGCTTCTCCCGCCAGCGCACGTTTCACCTGCTGATATTTGTCCCGGTCGACGCGGCTGGCTTCGGTGTTTCTCAAGGCCTCGATGAGGGCGAACTCAAACTCGGCATTCGCCAACCGCATGATGCTGCTGCCCAGCGAGGCGTTGGCCTGCAGCGCCTGGTCGAGACGGCGACGCAGTTGCCCGCCGAGATCGAGCCGGCGCACCAGCGCAATGAATTGGCCGGCGGTCGCGTTGATGTTCCTGTCGAGGTAACTGGCATCGGCCAGGCCGGTGCGGCCGGGGTAGCTCCAGCCGGTCAGGCCGTCATAGTTCATACAGGCGGCGTCCCATAAGGTCACGCTAGAGATCTTGATCTCATCGCCTTTCAATTCGCGCCGGACGCGACCGGAGTGCTTGAGGTAGCGGGTATTGATCTTCGCTACCTTGGGGTCGATGTACTGGCCGGTCAGGGTTATCAACGCGCTGCGCAACGACTCCAGGGCATGTAGCTCGAACGCTTCGGTGAGTTGGCGGATGCCCTGCTCCATGGTGTGCTGCGCATCAATCCAGGCCCTTTGCAGGCGCACGTACTCACGTTTTTCGGCAAGATCGAGCCCGCCGAGAAGGCCGTCGAACTCAGCTCTCAAGCCATCCAGGGCTTGCAGGACTGACCACTCCAGGCCGGCCATCAAGGGTGCGCGCTGCTGCGCGATAAAAGCGCTCAGCGTGTCCTGCGGTGTGGGGGTAATCGGCTCGCTCATGGCTCTGCTCCTGAAAAGCTCAGCCTATCGCCTCGCCGTCAGCGTCTCAGGTAGCTATGTAGCGCCATGGATCAGCCGTGGTTCTTGTCGAAAACCGCCGGTCCCATCGCCGCAATCTGGCCCTCGATCAACGCATCGAAGGGTTTGAGTAACGGCTCGAAAGAAGTGGGCGCCTCCAGCACCTGCAACGCCTGCACAATCGCCTCCACCGTCGACAAGGCGCCGGGGCCCGGCGCCTTGCGCAGCCGGTAGCGCGAGACGGCGCCCGCGGCCAGCGTCACCCTGGGCAGCGCCGCCAGCAGCGGGTTGAGGTGCAACAGCTTGCGCGCCTTGCGCCAGGTGCCGTCGGGGACCACCAGCAACAACGGCCCGTCGCTCGGCCCATAAGCCTGCAGCGGCTGGGCATCGTCTGCCGGAAACAAGAGGCGCGCCTGATAGCCGGGCGGGTTCAGCAAGCTCGGCAGATCGTCGAATACCTCGCCCACCACCAACTGCGCATTGTTCAAACCCAACGCCGCCAACCGCGCGGTATTGAGCGCATGGTTGACCTCGCTCGGGTGCTGCAGCAGCAACACGCGGGTGCGGCTGTCGAGGCTGGGGATCAGCGCGCACAGGCAATGGGCGGCGGGCCGCAGGCAACGGGAACACTGGGGTCTGGACATGGTTTTTCAGGCCTGGTTGAGCTGGGTTTTGAGCAAGTCGCGAAACGTCTGGATCAGCGGCTCGCGGCTACGGCCACGGCGCATGATCATCGAGAACGGCGCCTGGTAGCCGAAGGTCGCCGGCAGCAGCACGCGCAGGTCGCCCTTGTCGGCCCAGGCCTGGGCGTAGTGTTCGGGCAGGTAGCCGATGTAGGCGCCGGACAGCACCAGGATCAGTTGCGCCTCCATACTTTCCACGGTGGCGGCGCTGTGCTTGAAGCCGTGGCGCGCCAGCTCCGCCTGGCTCCAGTAGCCGCGCCCGACCATGCGCTGCTGGGTGATCACCTGTTCGGGGATGCGCCGCTCATTGAACAGCGGGTGCCGGGTGCTGCAATACAACCAGTGTTGTTCACGGTACAGCGGCATGTAGATCAGCCCGCTCATGCGGTTGGAGAACGCGCCGATGGCCAGGTCCAGGCGGTTGTCCTGCACGCCCAGTTGCAGTTCGTAAGGGCTCAGCACCGACAAATGCAGGTGCACCGCCGGGTGTTCCAGGCTGTAGGCGCCGATCACCTCGGCGAACGGCAGGGCCTTGTCGCTGACGGTGGAGTCGAGCACGCCGAGCTTGAGCGTGCCGCGCAGCTCGCCTTTGAGCGCGGCGGCGTATTGCTCGAAACCTTCCAGTTCGCCCAGTAGCCGCAGAGTCTCCTGATGGAACAACTCACCCTTGCTGGTCAGGCTGAACCCGCCCCGGCCACGGTGGCACAGCACCAGGCCCAACGCCGATTCGAGCTGGCTCATATAGGTGCTGATCGCCGAGGTCGACAGGTTGAGCTCGTGCTGCGCATTGGCGAACCCCTGGTGACGCACGACGCTGACGAAGATGCGCAGGAGTTTCAGGTCAGGCAAGGCGTTGGCCATGGTCGGCTCCGGGGAGGTGATCGCAGTAGTCTACCTGCCGGCATTAGTTTAGAAAAATCTGAACTAAGTATTTGCCTCTGCCGATTCTTCCCACCCCGGGCTTTTCGCAGAATCGGCCGCTAATAAACACAACACGATGAGGCAATCCCGTGGACAAGATTTTCCACCAACCACTGGGCGGCAACGAAATGCCGCGCTTCGCCGGCATCGCCACCATGATGCGTCTTCCCCATTTGCAATCGGCCAAGGGCCTGGATGCGGCCTTTATCGGCGTGCCGCTGGACATCGGCACCTCGCTGCGCGCCGGCACCCGCTTCGGGCCCCGGGAAATCCGCGCCGAATCGGTGATGATCCGCCCGTACAACATGGCCACCGGTGCCGCGCCGTTCGATTCGCTGTCGGTGGCCGATATCGGCGACGTGGCGATCAACACCTTCAACCTGCTCGACGCCGTGCGGATCATTGAAGAAGCCTACGACGAGATCCTCGAACACAACGTCATCCCCATGACCCTGGGCGGCGACCACACCATCACCCTGCCGATCCTGCGGGCGATCCACAAAAAGCACGGCAAGGTCGGGCTGGTCCACATCGATGCCCATGCCGACGTCAACGACCACATGTTCGGCGAGAAGATCGCCCACGGCACCACCTTCCGCCGTGCGGTGGAAGAAGGCCTGCTCGATTGCGACCGCGTGGTACAGATCGGCCTGCGCGCCCAGGGCTACACCGCCGAAGACTTCAACTGGAGCCGCAAGCAAGGCTTTCGCGTGGTGCAGGCCGAAGAATGCTGGCACCACTCCCTCGCGCCGTTGATGGCCGAAGTGCGCGAAAAAGTCGGTGGCGGCCCGGTGTACCTGAGCTTTGACATCGACGGCATCGACCCGGCCTGGGCGCCCGGCACCGGCACTCCGGAAATCGGCGGGCTGACCACTATCCAGGCGATCGAAATCATCCGTGGCTGCCAGGGCCTCGACCTGATTGGTTGCGATCTGGTAGAAGTTTCGCCGCCTTACGACACCACCGGCAACACCTCGTTGCTGGGCGCCAACCTGCTGTACGAAATGCTCTGCGTACTGCCCGGCGTGGCGCACCGCTGATGAGCACCCATGAGGTGTTGAAAGCGGCGGCCGACCTAGTGTCGGCCTTCGCACGCAACGACCGCGAAGCTTACTTCGGCGCGTTCAGCGCCGATGCCAGCTTCGTGTTCTACACCCTGCCCCAGCCGCTGCTCAGTCGCGATGCCTACCAGGCATTGTGGGACAGCTGGCGCCGGGACGAGGGGTTCGAGGTGCTGTCCTGCGTCTCGAGCAACGCCGTTGTCAGCCTGCAGGGTGATGTGGCGATTTTTATGCATGACGTGGCCACCGAGCTGCGCATGAACGGGGAGCAATTCAATAGCCAGGAACGCGAGACCATTGTCTTCAGACGGCAAGGGTTGGACGTACAACAAAAACAAGGCCTGTGGCTGGCCTGTCACGAACATTTGTCCGCTATGCCGGAAGGGCTGCCGCCCCCTTAGCCAATGTGATCGGAGCTGATCATGAATAATAAAAACAACGAAAACAGTATTCGCAAGATAGAAACCAACGGGGTCGAACAGATCCCGGACCATGAACGTACCGCCGGGCCCAAGGATCTGTTTCGCCTGATCTTCGGCGGTGCCAATACCTTTGCCACAGCGGTGTTGGGTGCCTTTCCGGTGCTGTTCGGCCTGTCGTTCCAGGCCGGTGTCTGGGCGATTGTGCTGGGCGTGCTGGTGGGTGCGCTGATCCTGGCGCCCATGGGCCTGTTCGGGCCGATCAATGGCACCAACAATGCTGTGTCGTCCGGGGCGCACTTCGGTGTCCACGGGCGGATCGTCGGCTCGTTTCTGTCATTGCTGACGGCGATTGCCTTCTTCTCACTGTCGGTGTGGAGTTCGGGCGATGCGCTGGTCGGCGGTGCGAAGCGGCTGATCGGCCTGCCGGAAACCGACCTGACCCTGGGCCTGGCCTACGGCGTGTTTGCCATCCTGGTGCTGACGGTCTGTATCTACGGCTTTCGCTTCATGCTGTGGGTCAACCGCATCGCGGTGTGGGCGGCGAGCCTGCTGTTTCTGTTGGGGATCTTCGCGTTCGCGCCGACCTTCGACAGCCACTTCGCCGGCAGCGTGGCCCTCGGCCAGAGCGGCTTCTGGGCCGCGTTTATCGGTGCGGCGCTAGTGGCCATGAGCAACCCGATCTCCTTCGGCGCGTTCCTCGGTGACTGGTCGCGCTACATCCCGCGTGAAACGCCGAAAATTCGCATCATGCTGGCGGTGGTCGCGGCACAGATCGCCACCTTGATCCCGTTCCTGTTCGGCTTGGCCACCGCGACCATCGTCGCGGTCAGGGCACCGGACTACATCGCGGCCAACAACTACGTCGGCGGCCTGCTGGCGGTGGCGCCGAGCTGGTTCTTCCTGCCGGTGTGCCTGATCGCGGTGATCGGCGGCATGTCCACCGGCACCACGTCGCTGTATGGCACGGGGTTGGACATGTCCAGCGTGTTCCCGCGCCTGCTGTCGCGGGTCAAGGCCACGCTGCTGATCGGGGTGATGTCTATCGCCTTCATCTTTATCGGACGTTTCGCCGCCAACCTGGTGCAGAGCGTGTCGACCTTCGCGGTGCTGATCATCACCTGCACCACCCCGTGGATGGTGATGATGATCATCGGCCTGATCGTGCGTCGCGGCTTCTACTGCCCGGACGACCTGCAGGTATTTACCCGCGGCGAACGCGGCGGGCGCTACTGGTTCAGCCATGGCTGGAACTGGCGCGGCCTGGGGGCCTGGATTCCGAGCGCGTGGGTGGGGCTGTGCTTCGTCAACCTGCCGGGGCAGTTTGTCGGGCCATTGGGCAACCTCGCCGAGGGCATCGATATCAGCCTGCCGGTGACATTGGGGCTGGCCTCGGTGGTGTACCTGAGCTTGCTGCGCCTGTTCCCGGAACCGGCTGCCGTGTACGGCCCTACCGATCCACGCAGCGAACGCACGGACGTGCGCGCTGAACCGGCGCTGCAAAAAGCCGCCTGACTTCCATAAAAAAATAATCGGAGACCCGCCGTCATGGCTTTGGATTTATTCGTCGTCCTCATCTACGCCGCCGGCATGCTCGTGCTCGGCTATTACGGCATGCGCCGCGCCAAGACCCACGAAGACTACCTGGTCGCCGGGCGCAATCTCGGCCCGTCGCTGTACATGGGCACCATGGCCGCCACGGTATTGGGCGGCGCGTCCACCGTCGGCACCGTGCGCCTGGGGTATGTCCACGGCATCTCCGGCTTCTGGCTGTGCGCCGCGCTGGGCATGGGGATCATCGCGCTGAACCTGTTCCTGGCCAAGCCGTTGCTCAAGCTGAAAATCTTCACCGTCACCCAGGTCCTGGAAAAACGCTACAACCCCATGGCCCGCCAGGCGAGCGCAGTGATCATGCTGGCCTACGCGCTGATGATCGGTGTGACCTCGATCCTGGCCATCGGCACCGTGCTGCAGGTGCTGTTCGGCCTGCCCTTCTGGATTTCGGTGCTGCTCGGCGGTGGCGTGGTGGTGATGTACTCGACCATCGGCGGCATGTGGTCGCTGACCCTGACCGACATCGTGCAGTTCGTGATCAAGACCGTCGGCCTGATGTTTATCCTGCTGCCGATCTGCCTGTACCGCGTCGGCGGCTGGGACGAACTGGTGGCCAAGCTGCCGGCGTCGAACTTCAGCTTCACCGCGATCGGCTGGGACACGATCATCACCTACTTCATGATCTACTTTTTCGGCATCCTGATCGGCCAGGACATCTGGCAACGGGTGTTCACCGCCCGTGACGAAAAGGTCGCCCAGTACGCAGGCACTTTCGCCGGTTTCTACTGCATTCTCTACGGCCTGGCCTGTGCGTTGATCGGCATGGCGGCCCATGTGCTGATTCCCGATCTGGATAACGTCAACAACGCGTTCGCCGCGATCGTCAAAGTGTCGCTGCCCGATGGCATTCGTGGGTTGGTGATTGCGGCGGCGTTGGCGGCGATGATGTCGACGGCCAGCGCCGGCTTGCTGGCGGCGTCCACCGTGTTGACCGAGGACCTGCTGCCACGTTTGCGCGGCGGCAAGCAGTCGAGCCTGAACATCAACCGCCTGTTCACCCTGCTGACCGGTATCGCGGTGCTGGGCATCGCGCTGGTGGTGAACGATGTGATCAGTGCCCTGACCCTGGCTTACAACCTGTTGGTGGGGGGCATGCTGATCCCGCTGATCGGGGCGATTTTCTGGAAGCGCGCGACGACTTCGGGGGCGATTACGTCCATGACCCTAGGCTTCGTGACGGCGTTGGTGTTCATGTTCAAGGACGGCTTGGACGCGAACACGCCGATCTACTACAGCCTGGCGGTGGCGTTGGTGAGTTTTGTCGGGGTGAGCCTGTTGTCGCGCCGACCTGAAACGGAACCGGCGCGAGCCGCCTGAACAAGCACGCGGGAAATCAGGTTTTCTTCAGCGGGTGCGACGTCGGATGTCGCACTCGTTTTTTTTGCGTGGCGTACCACGCATCGCGAGGGCGGGTTTGCTTGCTCCCACACAAGCCCGTTCCTACATAGATTCTGCGGTGTTCCGACGACTGCGGTTCAACGCCGACGTGGACGACGCTGCTCATCATCCGTGCGAATGGGCACCGGCTGCAGCGGGGGCTCGATCAGGCCCAGCGCAACGCCAAGGTCGTGGAGCCAGGTTTGGATTTTCTCTTTCATGATTGCCCCCTTTGAGGGTAGTGCGGGTCGGCGGAAATTCTTTCGCCTCTTCCTACAAATAATAGCCCTAACTCCTACACATTGCATGAACGAAACCACAACGAACTATTACCAAATTCATGCAAATACGACAGATCGGTCAGGCGATCGCCCGGCTATCTTGCAGGAACCCTGCCTGGCCTTCGCGCTGCAGTTCGATCCATGCGTTGAGATTAGCGCCGAGCATACCCTTTCGCCACATCAGCCAGGTGGTCGCAGTGGCAAAAGGCTCAGATAGGGGATGAACGGACACGCTGTCCTTGCCTGGCAGGCTGTCGAGCATGGATTCGGACATCAAGGCCACGCCGGAACCGGCGATCACGCAGGCGAGCATGCCTTGATAAGACTCGATCTCAATGGCACGGCCCATCGCCACGTGCTCGTGGGAAAACCACGTCTCCAAACGTCGGCGATAGGAACAACTGCGTCGGAAGGTGAACACTGCGCGGCCGGCAACATCCTGAGGGCCGAGTACTGGCGGGTGGTCGGCTTCGCAAATCAGCATCAGCTTTTCGTCGCACAAGGGCACACCGTCCAGGGACGCGATAGTCAGCGGGCCGTCGACCAGCGCCGCGTCGAGACGCCCGGTGATCAAGCCTTCGAGCAGCTCGCCGCTGGGCGCCGATTGCACCTGCAGATTCACCATCGGATACGCCTTGTGATAGCGCGCCAACAGTTTCGGTAAGTGAATCGCGGCGGTGCTGTACATGCTGCCCAGCACAAAGTCACCGGCCGGTTGCCCGCCTTGCACGGCACCGTGGGCTTCGTCGTGCAGCGCCAGCAGACGGGTGCTGTAGTCCAGCAACACTTTGCCCGCAGGGGAAAGCTGCAGGCGTTGGCGTTCACGAACGAACAACTCGACGCCCAGTTGCTCCTCCATCTGCTTGAGCCGGGTCGACAGGTTCGATGGCACGCGGTGCAAGCGCTCGGCAGCGCGGGTGATGGAGCCCTCTTCCGCCACGGCCTGGAAAATGCGCAATTGACTGAACTCCATACCTTTCTCCAAAACTGAACAAGTTGCTCACTATTATTCATTTTTACAGAAAGTCAATCCACCTTAGCCTGCACGTCATTCGCTTTCCCGCAGGAAACCTTGCACATGTCGCCGTTGACTCGCCTCCTCGCCAGCTTTATCGCCCTGATGATGGCCATGGGCATTGGCCGCTTCGCCCTCACCCCGCAAATGCCACATCTGCTCAGCGAGGGGCAGATTGATCTGACCGGTGCCGGGCTGATCGCCGCCGCCAACTACCTGGGCTACTTCGTCGGCGCGGTGGATTCGATTTTCGCGCGCAGCCATCACCATGTACGCGGTCGCTTGTACGGCGGGTTGTGGTTGTGCGTGCTGCTGACCCTGGCGTCGTATTGGGCCCACGGGTTCTGGCCGCACCTGCTGTTGCGCTTCGGCACCGGCGTGGCCAGCGCCTGGGCGCTGGTGATGATCACCAGCCTCAGCCAACCGCTGGCGATTGCCGCCGGGCGGCCGCGCTTGGGCGCCCTGGTGTTTGCCGGGCCGGGGCTGGGGATTCTGTTGACCGGCCTGCTCGCGCTGGGTTCGAACCTGCTGGGACAAAGCTCCGCAACACTGTGGCTGGTCTACGGCGGGGTGGCGCTGCTGATGCTGCTGGCGATCCTGCCTTTCCTGCCTCAACCGAGCGTCACTGACACGCCCGTCAGCGACGCGAGCAGCAATGCGAGCATCGCGCACCTGGGTTGGGTTTATTTCCTCTACGGCCTCGGCTACATCATCCCGGCGACCTTTCTGTCCCAGATGGCCAGCGCGCAGTTCAAGGGCGCCTGGCAGGCAGACCTGTTCTGGCCATGCTTTGGCCTGGCGGCTGCGCTCGGGGTGGTCGTGGCGAGCCTGCGCCGCAAGGCCGCGAACACAACCCGCCGCTGGCTGATGACAACCTTATGGTTGCAAGCGGCGGGCGTATTTACCTGCTTGCTCGGCAACGGCTGGGGCCTGGCGCTGGGCGTGTTGCTCTGCGGCGCACCGTTTCTGGCGTGTATGCAGTTGGTGATGGCACGCTTGCGCGAGGTGGCGCCCCACGGCTACCAGCGCAGCACTGGGGTGCTGACCGCGAGCTTTGCCATCGGACAACTGAGCGGCCCATTGCTCGCGTCGGTGAGCAGCCACCTGAGCGGCGGCCTGCAACCGGCGCTGGTGATCGCCGGTTGCGGGTTGTTATTGGCCGGCGCGCTGTTGCTGCGCCCGGCTGCGGCAGTCAGCCAGCCATCAGCGGCGTTGGCACGCGAGCCTGTTCGCGCCGAGCGAGCACCAGGAAAAACAGCCCACCCAGGAAACAGCCGGTGAACCAGGCGAAGTTGGCCATGCCCTGCAAGGCCGGGGTGAACGTGATCGCGACACCCACCAGCGTCGCCGGCAACAGAGCCTTGACCGCCGTCCAGTTCACGCCGCCGTCGAAGTAATAACGCCCGCTCGGGCTGTCATCGAACAGCGCATCCACGTCGATCTGCTGTTTTTTGATCAGGTAGAAGTCCACCAGCAAAATCCCGAACAACGGCCCGATAAACGCGGCGAGGATGTCCAGGGTGTAGTGGATCATCAGCGGGTTGTTGAACAGGTTCCACGGGGTGATAAAGACTGAAGCCACCGCTGCAATCATGCCGCCGGCGCGCCAGCTGATTTTGCTCGGCGCAACGTTGGCGAAGTCGAACGCCGGGGACACGAAGTTGGCGACGATATTGATGCCGATCGTGGCCGTGACAAAGGCAAAGGCGCCCAGCAACACGGCCATGCTGTTGTCGATACGCGACACGGTGGCGATCGGATCGTGGAGCATTTCACCGAATACCGGCAAGGTGCCCGAGACGATCACCACGGTCACCAGGGAGAACGCCAGGAAATTCACCGGCAGCCCCCAGAAATTACCGCGACGCACATCCTGCATGCTGCGGCAGTAGCGGCTGAAATCGCCGAAGTTCAGCGTCGGCCCGGAAAAGTACGACACCACCAACGCCGTCGCCACAATCACCTGGCCGAAAGCCTGCCAGCCCGACAAGGACTTTTCCGCCAGGGTAAAGCTGATATTCGCCCAGCCCGCCTTCCACACGATCCAGCCGGCCAGGGCGAACATCACCGCGTAGACCACCGGCCCGGCCCAGTCGATAAAGCGCCGGATAGACTCCATGCCCGCCCAGAATACGGCCGCCTGCACCACCCACAAGCTGAGGAAACCAAACCAGCCCAGGTAGGACAGGCCCGCGAAGTGCGGCTCTGCATACACGGCCATCTGTGGGAAAAAGCGCAGCACCACGATGATCAGCGCACTCGACGCCAGATACGTCTGAATCCCGTACCACGCCACCGCGATCAAGCCACGTATCACCGCCGGAATATTCGCACCGAACACACCAAACGCCAGTCGGCAGATCACCGGGTACGGTACGGCCGCTTGCTGGCTCGGCCTGGCCACCAGGTTAGCGATCAATTGCACGATGCAAATGCCCGCGAGCAACGCAATCAGCACCTGCCAACTGGCCAGCCCGAGGGCGAACAGGCTGGCGGCGAAGACATAGCCGCCGACGCTGTGTACGTCGCTCATCCAGAAGGCAAAGATGTTGTACCAGGTCCACTTCTGCGGCAGTGGGCCCAGGTCCTGGTTGTACAGGCGCGGGCTGTAGCCTTTGGGCAATTGTTCGGTCATCGCTTGGCTCCTCGAAATACCCGCCTGCGCTGCCGTAACGGGATGCATACGGAAGGCGGCACGGTTTGTATACGAAAGAGTCAGCAGAATGCGTGCCAATGGCACACAATCCCCACGGGCCGGGGTGCCAAAGGATGTATCGAGAGTTAGACCGGTGTATACCGCTCAGCAACGGTGCACGCCTTAATCCTGTACACAATCACTTGCACACCCGTTGTGCACACAGGTACCTGACTGCGCAGCAAGCGGCGCTGAGGAATGTGGCCAAGTTGCTCAGGTCATCTGCGCCGTAGGCCGACAGAACAAGGATTTACGGGGCATCGGCACAGCCTCTGTAGGAGCGATTCGCTCCTACAGAAGAGCAAACCGCACTCAGCTCAGTTCAATGCGATCGGCATGAATCACAATCTGGCCCTGCTTGTAGAGCGCACCAATGGCCTTCTTGAAGTTGCCTTTGCTGACGCCGAACAAGTTGCTGATCACCGCCGGGTCGCTTTTATCGCTGACCGGCAGGCTGCCGTTGTTTTCGCGCAACTTGGCGAGGATCTTCGAGTTGAGGCTGGAAGCCGCTTCCTGGCCGACCGGTTGCAGGCTCAGGCTGATATTGCCGTCGGCGCGGATTTCCTTGATAAAGCCCTTCTCTTCCTTGCCCGGACGCAGGAACTTGAACACTTCGTTCTTGTGGATCAGGCCCCAGTGCTTGTTGTTGATGATCGCCTTGAAGCCCATGTCCGTGGCCTCGGCCACCAGCAGGTCGACTTCCTGGCCAACCTGGTAGTTGGCGGGCGTCTTGTCCAGGTAGCGGTCAAGGCGCGCGGTGGCGGTGATGCGCTTGGTGTGCTTGTCGAGATAGACATGCACCACGCAATATTCGCCAGCGGTCAATTGACGCTTTTCTTCCGAATACGGCAGCAACAGATCCTTGGGCAAACCCCAATCGAGGAAGACACCGATGCTGTTGACTTCCACAACTTTCAAACTGGCAAATTCGCCGACTTGAACTTTTGGTTTTTCAGTGGTGGCGATAAGTTTGTCATCGCTGTCCAGGTAAATGAATACGTTAAGCCAGTCTTCATCTTCACTAGGAATATCTTTGGGGATATACCGATTAGGCAAGAGGATTTCACCGTCTTGCGCACCATCCAGGTACAAACCAAAGTTAGTGTGTTTAACCACTTGCAAGCTGTTGTAGCGCCCGACTAAAGCCATTTCCAATACCCTCATTGCGTGGGCGGCATTCTACCCGAGTTGCGTCCGGCACGCGCGCACGCCTGAAAATTCGCGGGTTCGCATGGCATTCTACTGGCACCGCCCCACTCGTCTGATCAATCGGCTGAATTCCGCCGCGCCAGCGGCGCCCGACAGACCGCGTGGTTTCGAGTTAAAACAGTAAGTTAGAGGCTTATTTCGACGACGAACTTCGCTGGTTTCAGCCAGCGCACTAAATACAAGGGGATATTTACCAAGCAATTGTCAAGCATTTCCTGTACGATGCCTGGCCAAGTTAATTTTCTACAGGTTAGTGGCCGCCATGCGCGTAAAAGCATCCAACAGCAAAGCAAAGCCAGCTCCCGCCGTCGAAACCAGCGAGTCGATCAACAGCCAGATCGCTGCGTTCCTCAAGTCCGGTGGCGAAATCCAGCAGATTGCCAAGGGCGTGAGCGGCCAGACTTTCGGCCCGTCCAAGCAGATCAGCCTGGGCAAGAAGTAAGCTGACCGCGCAACACACCTGGTCCCTAAGCGTCTTGCCAGCAAGGCGCTAGGACTAGAGCCCGAAACACCCCATTGCTTCTCCCTGCAACACAAAATCGACCAACGGGCCTCACCGCCCGGCATTCGCCGGTATGCTTGCACACGTCTAGCACGGGCATCTGCACGATTCCTTCCATTACTGCTCCTCGCTTTTCATGGAGTGAAGCATGCTCAAACCCTGTATTTTCCTGCTCGCCGCCCTCGCCGCCAGCCCTTTGGCCGAAGCGCAGATTTTCCAGCGCGAATTGGGCGACTTCGATCTGAAACTGGGCACCACGCCCAGCCGCAGCATGGCCCAGGGCCTGGTCAAGCCGACATCGCCGGGCAGCGACGCCTTCCACGGCGGCCTCGACCTGAGCCACGACAGCGGCCTGTACATCGGCCAGTTCTCACCGAACATGGGCCTGTCTTCGGCGAGCAACCTTGAAATCGACTCGTACATGGGGTTCAAACACCCCTTCGACCAGACGCTCGGCTACGAAGTGGGGTTGATCCACTACAGCTATCCCTCGCTCAGCCCCCTTGACAGCCAGGAGTTCTATGGCGGCCTGAACCTGCTGGGCAATCGCTTCGGCGCGTCCTTCAGCAACGACCCCGACCGCCAGGACAGCACCCTGTTCGCCGACCTTGGCGGCACACAGCCGTTCGGCATCGGCGTCAGCATGAAGTACACCACGCATCAACTGGGCAGCCCGGTCTCGGTGGACGGCGGTTCGATCCGCAGTTTCAGCGACTGGTCGGTGCAATTCTCACGGGCGTGGATGGGCGTTGACCTTGACCTGATCTACAGCGACTCCAGCCTCAACGGCGGCGACTGCTCGGCCTACTCCGGACACAATTCGCAATGCGATGGGCTGTTGACCTTGAAGGCAGCGCGGACGTTTTATTGATGGGCTGAACTGTCGCACCCAGCGCGGGTTCACATGCATTAACCCCCTCTGCGCAAGGACCCGCCCATGCTGAGCCGGCTCAAATTTCTGCTGCCATTCGTGATCCTGAGCCTGGTGCTTGGCGGCTGCAACCGCGTGGGTTTGGCCTACCGCAATCTCGACGTGATCATCCCGTGGACCCTCAGTGACTACCTGGACATGAACGCCGGGCAGAAACGCTGGTTCAACGACACCCTCCAGCAACACCTGACCTGGCATTGCACCACGCAGTTACCGGGTTATCTGGACTGGCTCGACCGCCTGCAACAGATGGTCGACAACCATCAGGTCAGCGACAACGCCTTGCAGAGCCGTACCGACGAAGCCAAACAGGCGGTGAGCGAGATCGCGCGCGCGATCGCGCCGTCGGCGGTCCACTTGCTGCGCGGGCTGGACGACCAGCAGGTCAAGGACATGAACGACGCCCTGGCCAAAGACCTGCGCAAGCGCCAGGACGAATACCTGAAACCGCCCCTGCCGCGACAGATCCAGGCGCGTGCCGAGCGCATGAGCAAGCGCCTCCATGCGTGGATCGGGCCGCTCAGCGCCAGCCAGCAGCAACGGGTGGTGGCCTGGTCTGCGGAGCTGGGTGACCAGAACCAACAGTGGATCGACAACCGCGCCCGCTGGCAGGCGCAGTTCATCGACGCTGTGCAACAACGCCACGCCCCTGACTTTGCGCAGAAAATGCAACAATTGTTGGTGGACCGCGAACGCGCATGGACCCCGGAATATCGGCAGGCCGATGCCCAGACGGAAACAGCGGCGCGCAGCCTGATCGTGGATCTAATGGCGCAAAGCAGCGTACAACAACGCCAGAAACTGACGCACAAAATCGCGGGCGTGCGCAGCGATTTCAAGGCGCTCAAATGCCTCAACGCCGCCGCAGACTAGAACGTGGGAGCAACATCGCGCCCGCGCAGGCCCTTCAGGCAATCGCCGCCTTGGACGCCACGTCGTCGAACGTCGCCGGTTCCAGCGCATCCGCCTGCTCATCGAGCACCTGACGCGGGTGAGCGTGGCCCGGTATCGAGCTGTCGATCAACGCCAGCAATTGGGCCCCTCGTGGCGTCAGGATAAAGTTTTCACCACTACCACCCTCGTCCTCGGGCCGCGACTCGATAAACCCGCGCTTGAGCAACAGCGCCTCGTAATCCGCAGCGGTTGTTTTCAACACATCCAGATTGCCGGTGGACTCGCCCGCCATGACCTTCTCGGCGGCCTCCTGCTCGGCGTACTTACGCGGGGCAAAGCTGCCCTCGCCATTCTGCACTTCATGCAACAGCCGTTCGATCAGATCCCAGTTGTAAGTCGTCATCCTGATTCCTCCTGCGGGCCAAAAGGAAAAGCAGCCCGTTCAGAGTTGGGACACGTCTCGTCAGCGGCCGTTCAGCCGAATGGACAGGCGTCACTTCTGTGTACTTTCCAGACGTTCGCCGCCTCAACTGGGCGGAAAGAAGCTGCGGCCAAAGCAAAAAATCGCAGGCAAAAAAAACCGGACAGCGTCCGGTTTTTTTATCGCGGCCCAGCCTTATTCGGCAGCCGGTGCTTCTGGCTTGCGGCGCTTGAGCGGCGCCATGCCGTCCTTGCTGACCAACGACAGGTTGTCGGTCTTCGGCCGGTTGGCGATCTTGCGCTTGGTCGGCGACTTGGCGCCGGCCTTCTTCTTGTCACCCTTGCCGTCGACTTTCTTCTTCTTCACGCCTACGGCCTTGCCCGAAGCCTTGACCTTCTTCGGCCCGGTGTAGGTGCCTTTGACTTCCTTGATGGTGCGGCGCTCGAACGACTGCTTGAGATAGCGCTCGATGCTCGACATCAGGTTCCAGTCGCCGTGGCAGATCAGTGAGATCGCCAGGCCATCGTTGCCAGCACGCCCGGTGCGACCGATACGGTGAACGTATTCGTCGCCGCTGCGAGGCATGTCGAAGTTGATGACCATGTCCAGGCCGTCGACGTCCAGGCCGCGCGCGGCGACGTCGGTGGCGACCAGGATCTTCACCCCGCCTTGCTTGAGGCGGTCGATTGCCAGCTTGCGGTCCTTCTGGTCTTTCTCGCCGTGCAGGACGAACGCCTTGTAGTCCTGCGCCACCAGGCGGCCGTAGATGCGATCAGCCGCAGCGCGGGTGTTGGTGAACACGATGGCCTTCTGATAGGTCTCGTTGGCCAACAGCCAGTTGAGGATCTGCTCTTTGTGGACGTTATGGTCAGCGGTGATGATCTGCTGGCGCGTGGTCGCGTTCAGGTCGCTGACGTTGTTGACCTGCAGGTGCTCGGGGTTGTTCAGGACCTTGGCAACCATGTCGCGCAGGGTCGAACCGCCGGTGGTGGCGGAGAACAGCATGGTCTGCTGACGATTCACGCACTCGGCCACCAGGCGCTGCACGTCATCGGCAAAGCCCATGTCGAGCATGCGGTCGGCTTCGTCGAGCACCAGCACTTCGACTTCCTTGAGGTCGAGGTTGCCGGCGTTGAGTTGCTCGATCATGCGGCCCGGGGTGCCGATGAGGATGTCCGGGACCTTGCGCAGCATGGCGGCCTGGACCTTGAAGTCTTCGCCGCCGGTGATCAGGCCGGACTTGATGAAGGTGAACTGCGAGAAACGTTCGACTTCTTTCAGGGTCTGCTGGGCCAGCTCGCGGGTCGGCAGCAGGATCAGGGTCTTGATGCTGACGCGGACTTTGGCCGGGCCGATCAGGCGGTTAAGAATAGGCAGGACGAAAGCGGCCGTCTTGCCACTCCCGGTTTGAGCCGTCACCCGCAGGTCACGCCCTTCGAGCGCGAGCGGGATGGCCGCTGCCTGCACAGGCGTAGGCTCGACAAATTTAAGCTCGGCCACGGCTTTGAGCAGGCGTTCGTGCAGGGCGAATTGGGAAAACACGGGTGCTACCTCGAAGAAATACAAAATATCAGCTGCATAGGGTAACGGTTTCGAGCGTCCAAACCGAGTTTCTTTACGCGAACAGGGCTAATCAGCTGCTTTTTTGTTAAGGCGTTTGTCTGTAACGCCAATGTAGCTGCTCTTAAATGCTCTAATCGACCGGTCTTGTCTTACAGAAGAATCGGTTTCACCCATGGATATCAAACAGCTCTGGCTCAACGTCAAAGACCTTTGGAACGCCCTCGATGAACACCCGCTGCTGCATTCCAGCCTGGGCTTGCTGGTGTTGTTGGTGGTGGCGCTGTTGCTCGGACGGGTGGCGCGTTACCTCATCCTGCATGCGGTCAAATTGCTCGGCCGGCAACCGGCCCTGCACTGGCTCAACGACTTGCGCCACAACAAAGTCTTCCACCGCCTGGCGCAGATGACGCCGTCGCTGGTGATCCAGTTCGGCCTGCACCTGGTGCCGGACCTGAGCAAGACCGCAACGCTGTTCATCGGCAACGTGGCGTTGGCGTTCACCATCCTGTTCGTGGTGCTGGCCATCAGTGCGCTGCTCAACGCCCTGCTGGACATCTATGCGCGCACCGAACATGCACGTACCCGCTCGATCAAGGGCTATGTGCAGTTGGCGAAGATGATTCTGTTCGTGTTTGGCGCGATCATCATCGTCGCCACCCTGATCGACCGCTCGCCGCTGTTGCTGCTGTCCGGCCTGGGTGCGATGTCGGCGGTTATCTTGTTGGTCTACAAGGACACCTTGTTGTCGTTCGTCGCCAGCGTGCAGTTGACCAGCAACGACATGCTGCGGGTCGGCGACTGGATCGAAATGCCCCAGGTCGGCGCGGACGGTGACGTGGTGGACATCACCTTGCACACGGTCAAGGTGCAGAATTTCGACAAGACCATCGTCTCGATTCCGACCTGGCGCCTGATGTCCGAGTCGTTCAAGAACTGGCGCGGCATGCAGGCGTCAGGCGGGCGTCGGATCAAGCGCAGCCTGTTTATCGATGCCAGTGCCGTGCGCTTCCTGCGCGACGATGAAGAAGTCCGCATGACCCAGGTCCACCTGCTCACCGACTACATCAGCCGCAAGCAGGCCGAACTCAAGGCCTGGAACGAAGCCCAGGGCCAAAGCGCGCAGTTGTCGGCCAACCGCCGGCGCATGACCAACCTCGGCACCTTCCGCGCGTATGCCCTGGCTTACCTGAAAAGCCACCCGGACATCCAGCCGAACATGACCTGCATGGTGCGTCAGATGCAAACCACCGCCCAGGGCGTGCCGCTGGAAATCTACTGCTTCACCCGCACCACGGCATGGTCGGATTACGAGCGGATTCAAGGGGATATCTTCGACTACCTGCTGGCGGTGCTGCCGGAATTCGGCTTGAGCCTGTATCAACAGCCGAGCGGCACGGACCTGCGCAGCGGGCTGTTCGCAATGACGCAGAACACCACGACCGCCCAAGCGCTGGAGCGCTGACAAGGCAGACGGCGCGGGGCTCGCGTGCCCCTCGCCGGTCGAATCACCACACGCCCCCGCGCCCAGTCAGGCCTTGCGTTACAGGCCAGGCCAACTCGGTAAATAACCGAGGAACATGTCTAGTTGCCGCACGCGGCAAAATCAAACCGACGCCGCAACTAAGAAAACTCTACCTATACGTTTAGTGAATTTCACTATTCAGGCACCCGGTTTTTAATCTGTTTTTAGAAAAACCAAAGCTATAGCATCTGGCCATCGAACAACTCTGTGAGAAGGCGTTACTTATGTTATGGACAACTAAGCTTTCAGATGATGCGGCACACTTTGTATTAAGTTCGGATGCGGAAGCATTGACTCATTACTGCGGTGCAACTGCCTTTTCTCAACCTCGCGACTTTTATACCGACAGCCCCTACCAGCGGCCTTCAAGGCCGCAGGACGTGACCGATTCGATTATCAGCAGTTGCCTGACAAGCGAGCAACTCTCACACAGCCAGCATCTTTTGGCGCAACGTTTATTATTGAATATCTATGAGCAAGACTTGGTCTTTTTACCCAAGCCGCCCATGGCGCTGGACCTCAAGGTATTCAAGGACTTTTATGACCCATTGCATGCCGCGTCGGGTAAAAAGATTCGTCCGTTATTGGAGCACTACCTCTACAACTGGCTCAAGGAAGAGGTGCACATCAACGGCCCCTGGTGCCTGGACGCCTTTGTCGCCCACACCGACAAGGTCTTGGACGATGTGGCCCGCTCCGACTCAACACTCCATGAGGTCCTGACCACCAGCCGCCATCCCGAACGTGCCGCGCGGTTCTTCATGACGCAATGCGCCGGCGACTTCCTCAGTGAAGCCTCGGCCATGGCGCGCAATGTGCTGGGCAACAGCGGCGTGTACACCAGCGAGCTGTTCAAGATCCTGATCGACGAATACGGCTACGGCATCGACAAGAAAAAGCACAGCACCATTTTTGAAGACATGCTCAAAGACATGGACATGTCCCCTCACGTGCATCACTACTGGCAGTTCTATACCCCGGCCTCGCTGTCGCTCACCAACTACTTCCACTACGTGTCGGCCAACCATGGCGAGCTGTTCCGCTATATCGGCGCCATGTACTACACCGAAGCCACGCTGGCCCTGACCACCCAGCATCAGTCGCGCGCCATCAAGACCATCTTCAACGGCACGGTCTCCACCGAATACTTCGACGAGCACTCACACATCGATGTGCATCACGGAAGAATGGCCCTGCAACGCCTGATCCTGCCGATGATCAAGCAGTTCGGCAACGCGATCATCCCCGACCTTATCCGCGGTTTCGAGGAGTTCCGCTTACTGCAGGACATCGCCGACGAAGAGCTGTATGCCCATATCAAGTGGCATGACGAGCTGGACGAACACCGTGCCCAAGCCAGCGCCCTCCAAGGCCGCAAGCCGGTGGACCTGACGATCACCGAGCCTGAACACGAGCTTTCGGTGCTGCACACCCACCCCAACGACGAGCTGTTCTGGGTCGAGTCCGGCGAGCTGGATTTCGTCGCCAGCCCAGAACTGAGCGTGCGCCTCAAGGCCGGGGAAGGCGTGGTGATTCCCAAGGGCATGCTGCATGGCACCCGCATCGTCAGCCCGTCCTGCACTTACACCGTCACGGCCATTTGAGGACGCCGCCCCATGAAAGCCATCAGCCTGAACCTCAGCCACACCCACTATGTGGCGGTGGAAGGGAAAACCTACTTTCTCAAGCGCCATGCACATTCGACTCAACTGCTGCCGACCGCCTGCCCCCATCGCGGCGGCCCACTGCACATGGGGGAAGTGACGGGTGACGGGCAAAGCGTGATCTGCCCCTGGCACGACAACGCCTACAAGGTCTGCAACCTGGAAAAGAAGTCGCTGCCCACCGTTCGCGTCAGAAACCAGATCAGCACCGTTATTGGTGACACCGAGCGGTGCGTGCCTCTCCTTAAACTCTCTCGTTACGACTGATGGTGCCCATGAATAATAAATCGACCCTTGCTGCGTTTTACTCGATCGTGACCCTCTTCACCGGCCTGGACATGGCGATTGTGATTGCCATGGTCTGGTTCGGCCTGGAGACCACCGGCTCGACCTTCCTGGTGGGCGCCACCTTATGCGTGGCGACCGTGGTGCCGTATCTGTGCGAGCAGTACATCGGCCGGTTCTTCACCATTGAACTGAGCATGAAACGGCTGTTGTACATTCGCCTGACCGCGTTCGCCGCCGTGCTGGGGCTGTCGTTTACCGACGCGGCGCTGTTGCCGATCGGTTTCCTGGCGATTGCCTTCGTGGTGGGGGTCACCGACTACTTCACCATCAGTACCCTGGAATCGAAAAACACCAAGCTGGTGCTGGCCGGGCTGACCAACAGCGACACCTCGGCGCGCTTGATGCAAACCTCCATCCAGATCGGGGCCTTTGGCGGTGCGCTGCTGGGCGGGGTGATTGTGGATGTGTTCACGGTCAACCAGACCCTGCAGATCATCAGCCTGGGGGCGATCCTGTCGTTGGCGGCGATTCTTTTTGTCGCGGCCACGCCCACCGCCGACGCCACCGAGCAAGTCGCCGACACCCACACGGCGCAGTCTCTACAGTTGCCGCGCAACCTGTACATCCTGATCATCGTGTTGAGCATGATCGGCTTCCATATCGGCGCCTTCAACAGCCTGGTGCCGATCGTGTTCCAGAAGCTCAACGAATGGAACGCCACCCTGTTTGGCGTCGCCAGCGGCCTGGCGGGCCTCGGTGCGTTCATTGCCGCGGTGCTGCCACGGATCAAGCTCAACAGCTACAGCGCGATCCTGCTGGTGCTCCTGGCCGACGTGGCAATCGTCTATTTCCATAACCTCTACGTGATGATGGCCGCCGCTTTCCTGCTGGGTTTCTGCATCAACAGCCTGCGCATCCAATTGCGTAAAACCCTGATCGAGTCGGCGCCCAACGCACGGATCGCCGACGTGATCGCCGCCAAAAGCTCGCTCTACTACCTGCTGGTCAGTGGCTCGGCGCCGATGATCCTGACGTTCTTCACCACCACAGGCTTCCTCGGCCTCGAAGGTGCGCGCGTGCTGATGATCGTCTCCGCCGCGCTGTTGGCCGCTGCCGTACTGGCATGGAACCTCACCCCTGCCGTCGCGGCCACCGCCACCACAAAATAGGAGTACCTGCTTTGGAAACCGTACTGATCGTTGACCCGTTCTCCACAGGTAAACTCTACGCGCCCTTGCTCAAGGCTCAGGGCGTGAGGTGCTTTGCCGTGATTTCCACCGACAGCTTGCCCGCGCATTTCACCGATGACCTGATCAGGGAAAACTTCGAGGCGGTCTACCACTGGGAAGAGGGTTTGCTGGAGATCCTCGAACCGCTGTCACTGAGCGCCGTGATCGCCGGTTGCGAAACCGCGATCTACCTGACCGACTACCTCACCGAAGTCCTGCGCGTTCCCGGCAACAGCCGCGTCACCAGCGACCTGCGTCGCAACAAGTTTTCCATGCAGCACGCCCTGAAAAAACACGGGCTGGCGAACATCGAATCGCAACTGCTGAGCTCGCCGACGCGCATTGCAGAGGTGGTTGCCACGCTGGATGACAAGACCACCTACGTGGTCAAGCCGCTCAATTCCGCCGCCACCGAAGGCGTGGTGTTTGCCCAAGGCCGGGCCGGCGTCAAGAGCGCCTTGGACACTGCGGCCTGGCAGCGCAAAAACGACCTGGGGGAAATCAACCTCGGTTTCATCGTGCAGCCGTTCGTGTCGGGCCCGGAATATGTGGTGGATATGGTCGCCTTTGACGGCGTGTACATCATTGCCTCGGTGTGCAGGTACACCAAGGTCCAGAGAAACGGCAGCATGTTTGTCTACGAAAGCCTGGACACCCTCGACCCCCGCGCCGAAGACCTGCAACCGCTGACCGACTATGCCCGCCAGGCGGCCGCGGCGCTGAGCATCGAGGTCGGCCCGATTCATATGGAGATCATCTGGTCTGCCCACGGCCCGGTGATGATTGAAGCCGGCGGCCGCTTGCATGGCGGCATCGCACCGCTGCTGTTTCAACAGGTGTATCACCCGGATTTGCTCTCGCTGGCCATCGACAGCTACCTCGGCCGCCCACGCCCGCGCGCCGATGCAGTCAGCCAGATCAGCCACGGTCGGATCGGGTTCTTCTGCTCCGACGAACAACGCACCTTCGCCACGCCCTCGCCGCAGGCCCTGCAGAGCGTAATGGAGGACGAGGCCTATTGCGGCCACCGCTACTTCATCCGCCCGGGCGACACCACGCCGGTCACGATCGATTTTGCCACCTGCCCGGGGCTGTTCTGGCTGCAACACCTCTCGGCGCCGCAACTGGACATCAGCAGCGCCAATCTACGTAAACAGCTGTGGTGTTAAGACCATGAAAAGTCGTTTGATCATCCGAAAGTCAGCCAGTGATCTGGGCATCAACAACGCGTGCGCGGCGGTTATCGAAGACATTACCGTGTCGGACGACCAGAGCTTCGTCAGTGTCCTGCAAAGCAACCTGAATCACGTTGCGTCCCACCTCAACGAGCTGGACTCCAACGTCATTTACGAAGGCTTTGCCAAGCAACTCAAGAAGCTCGGCTACGAAAACACCGTCAGCGCCAACGAGAAACTGTTGCGGCGCTTCATCGCCAAGGGCGTATACCCCATCAACAACATCGTCGATGCCTATAACGCCGTGGCGATCCGGCATGGGGTCAGCATCGGCGTACACACCTACCATCGGCGGGATGACATCTACGTCATGCGCTCGGAGGCGCCCAGGGCTTTCCGCCCGCTGTTCGCCAAGAAGGAGATTACGATTCCAGCGGGCGATATCGTCTATACCTGCGGTGACGTGCCCCTGGCGAGCATCGGCAAGGTCGACGCCGACGCCCATGACTTCAGGCTGACGAAGGACTCGTCGAGCCTGCTGGTGGTGGTGCTGGGTCACGACGATACGCCGTTGGCCTTCAACCAGGCCGTCATCGAAGAGTTCGTCGACACCCTGCGCCAGCGAATGCCGGCCTTGAGTCATCACTTTCTCGAGACCGTACACGATCACGCCTGAGGCTGGAACCGCGTCGCCGCTGCCGGAACAGCAGCGGCTACCGCCAGGCCTTGAGCACCGGGTTGACCACCACCTCGCGCACATGCTCGATCTTCAGCAGGTTGTCCTTGAACACCATCAGCTCTTCAAAGTTGCGGTATTTGACCTCGAGCATCATGTCGACGTCGCCGAACAGCGAATAAGCCTGAACCACTTCACGGAACTGGTAGATCTTCGGAAACACCAGGTGGCAGTTGCTGCCATTGAGCGTGAGCATCAAAAACGCCGATTGCTGGGCTTCTTCATCGGCGGCGACGTT
This sequence comes from Pseudomonas sp. K8, assembly GCF_014889455.1. Taxonomy (NCBI): domain Bacteria; kingdom Pseudomonadati; phylum Pseudomonadota; class Gammaproteobacteria; order Pseudomonadales; family Pseudomonadaceae; genus Pseudomonas; species Pseudomonas sp. K8. The sequence goes on along the minus strand of NZ_VJWO01000003.1, from coordinate 171,804 downwards.
GATGGTGAAGCCGAGGATAATGCCCTTCTCGATCAGTTTCTGAACCCGCGATTCCACGGCGGTTCGCGACTTGTGAACTTGTCGCGCCAGCTGCGCCAGGCTGACCCGGGAGTCGTCCTTCAAGGCAGCAATGATCTGTTCGTCAACCTTGTCCACTCTGCCGCCCCCACACTTTTCTCTTCTATAACAGACTTTCATTCCCGCTCACGCCTGCCCTGGGCCTATCACCTCGCAGACTGTACGCCAGGCCCGGGCTTTATGCCCAACCGACTGATCCACACTGCCGCCAGAATCACCAAACCGCCCAGGGCCAGACGGCCCAACGGCTCGTGCTGGTTCCAGATCAACAGGTTCAATAACAGCCCCACCGGCACATGCAGGTTGTTCATCACTGCCAGGGTTCCGCCGTTGACCAGGCACGCGCCCTTGTTCCACCAGTACATGCCCAGGGCCGTGCTGACCAGCCCGAGGAACACCAGCACGCCCCATTGCAGCGGCGCTTCGGGGAGCAAATCAGCCTTGCCGAACACCAGGAATGCCGGCAACACCACCAGCAGCGCACCGAGGTAGAAATAACCGAAGCGCCGGTAGTGCGGCAGATCACTGGGGTAGCGCGCCACCAACTGCTTGTACATGACTTGCCCGGCGGCGTAGGTGAAGTTGGCCAGTTGCAGCAGCAGGAAGCCCCCAAGGAAGTGCGGGGTGACTTGATCGAAGCGGATGACCGCCGCACCCGCCACCGCGACCAGCGCGGCGACCAGGGCCCAGGGGTTGAAGCGTCGGTTGAGGGCGTCTTCGATCAGGGTCACATGCAGCGGCGTGAGGATAGTGAACAGCAGCACCTCGGGCACCGTGAGCACGCGAAAGCTCAGGTACAGGCAAACGTAGGTCACGCCAAATTGCAGCGCACCGATGACCAGCATGCCGCGCATGAAGGTCGGCTGCACCGAACGCCAGCGCGTCAGCGGAATGAACACCAGCCCGGCCAGCAGCACGCGCACCAGCACCGCGAAGTAGCTGTCGACGTGACCGGCAAGGTATTCGCCGATCAAGCTGAAGGAAAATGCCTGTATCAGGGTGACAACCAGTAAGTAGCCCATGCGCGCCTCGTATCGAATGGGCGGGACATTAAAGGTTTTCGGCGGCTCACGAAACTCGGCGCAAAAAAAACCCGACCTCGCGATAGCGGCAGTCGGGCAGGAGCACTCAGGAGCAACAAGTGCAAAGGGAGGTTTTTACGCGGACTTGAAGGGTTTGCGTGGTGAGATATAAACACCGCGCGATTATGTGACGATTAAAGGATCACGCGACTTGCGCCAGCAACGCCTTGGCGTGGTTGATGCCTTTTTCCTGGAAGTCGCCGCTCAGGTTCACCCCTTCGGCGTGAATGAACGTCACGTCATGAATCCCGATGAATGCCATCACCTGACGCAGGTAAGGTTCCTGGTGATCGGAGCTTGCGCCGGTGTGAATCCCGCCCCGGGCGGTGAGCACGATGGCCCGCTTACCGATCAACAAACCCTGGGGGCCGGTGGCGGTGTACTTGAAGCTCACACCTGCGCGCAACACGTGATCCAGCCAGGCTTTGAGGGTGCTGGGGATGGCGAAGTTGTACATCGGCGCCGCCATCACCAACACGTCGGCGGCGAGCAATTCGTCGGTCAAGGTGTTGGAGCGATCCAGGGATGCCTGTTCGCTGGCGCTGCGCTGATCCGCCGGTTTCATCCAGCCGCCGAGCAGGTTGGCGTCCAGGTGCGGAAGCGGGTTGAGCGCCACGTCGCGCACGGTGATCTGATCCGCCGGGTGCGCAGCCTGCCATTGGCTGATGAACTGCCGGGTCAGTTGGCGGGAGATCGAATCCTGCTGGCGGGCGCTGCTTTCGATGATCAGTACGTTGGACATGGCTGCGTAGGCTCCATCTGTAATTGCTGTAAGTCGATGGAGAAAAGATTAACCAGAGCCAATTCGATAAAAAAGCGCAAAAAACTGCTACAACCCATCTAGAAATTTGTTTATAAGCGGAGTATTGCTGTAGGCATGCTCCGCTGTCGCTTTATTTCGGTGCACATTCCAGTGCGATACGCATCTTGATGATCGCGCGGTTGAACTTGACGGTGGTGTTGGTGCTTTTGCCCGCCGGCACGCTGACAGTACGGCGACGGGGTGATTCCGGGCCATTGGTGAAAGTCACCGAACACAGCGCGTCGCGCGTGCCGTAGTTGTTCAGTTGGATCGAACTGATGTCACCGTCCACGTCGGACGCGGTGTAATCCACGCTCACGCCGTCGATCTTTTTTGTCACATCGATGGGGTAGGCAAACGCACTGAGCGGCAGCAGTGCCAGCACCACACAACACAATTTTCTCATTCGGCAGTCTCCAATAAGGACTGTCAGCTTAGGACAAGAGGAGCTCATCTTGAAAGCGCCCCGCGTTACCCTCGATCAATGGCGCACGCTGCAAGCCGTGGTCGACCATGGCGGCTTCGCCCAGGCGGCCGAAGCGCTGCACCGTTCGCAGTCCTCGGTGAGCTACACCGTGGCCCGCATGCAAGACCAGCTCGGGGTGCCGCTGCTGCGCATCGACGGGCGCAAGGCCGTGCTCACCGACGCTGGCGAAGTGCTGTTGCGCCGCTCCCGGCAGTTGGTGAAAAACGCCAGCCAACTCGAAGACCTCGCCCACCATATGGAACAGGGCTGGGAAGCCGAAGTACGCCTGGTGGTCGATGCCGCCTACCCGAATGCACGCCTGGTGCGCGCCCTGACCGCCTTTATGCCGCAAAGTCGCGGCTGCCGCGTGCGCCTGCGCGAAGAGGTGTTGTCGGGGGTTGAAGAGCTGTTGATCGAAGGCGTGGCCGACCTGGCGATCAGCAGCTTCAACATCCCCGGCTATCTCGGCACGGAGATGAGCAACGTGGAGTTTATCGCCGTCGCTCACCCCGAGCATGCCCTGCACCGCATGAACCGCGAACTGAGCTTCCAGGACCTGGAAAGCCAGATGCAAGTGGTGATCCGCGACTCCGGGCGCCAGCAGCCGCGCGATGTCGGCTGGCTCGGCGCCGAACAGCGCTGGACCGTCGGCAGCCTCGCCACGGCCGCCAGTTTCGTCGGCAGCGGCCTGGGCTTTGCCTGGTTGCCCCGGCACATGATCGAGCGCGAACTCGCCGAAGGCGTGCTCAAGCAGCTACCCTTGGAGCAGGGTGGCAGCCGTCACCCTACGTTCTACCTGTACTCGAACAAGGACAAACCCTTGGGGCCAGCGACGCAGATCCTCGTGGAGCTGCTGCGCACATTTGACACCGCCCCCCTGGATGCGCCTTTCGCCGCACCGCAGCAAGCCTGAAACGGAGTTCATGCATGGCCTGGTTCGAACATGAAGGGTGCAGCCTGCATTACGAGGAATATGGCCACGGCACCCCGCTGATTCTGATCCACGGCCTGGGCTCCAGCAGCCAGGATTGGGAACTGCAGATTCCGGTGCTGGCCCGGCATTACCGCCTGATCGTGGTGGATGTGCGCGGCCACGGGCGCTCCGACAAACCCCGGGAGCGCTACAGCATCAAAGGTTTCACCCTCGACCTGATCGCCCTGATCGAACACCTGGACCTGCCCGCCGCGCATGTGGTGGGTTTGTCCATGGGCGGCATGATCGCGTTTCAACTGGCGGTGGACGAACCGGCGCGGGTCAAGAGCCTGTGTATCGTCAACAGCGCGCCCGAGGTCAAGGTGCGCAGCGCCGACGATTACTGGCAATGGGCCAAGCGCTGGACCCTGGCACGCGTCCTCAGCCTGGCCACCATCGGCAAGGCCCTGGGCGACCGGCTGTTTCCCAAACCGCAGCAAGCCGACCTGCGCCGCAAGATGGCCGAGCGCTGGGCAAAAAACGACAAACATGCTTATCTCGCCAGCTTCGACGCAATTGTGGGCTGGGGCGTGCAGGAACGACTTTGCAGAATTGCCTGTCCAACCCTGGTCATCAGCGCCGACCACGACTACACCCCTGTGGCGCACAAAGAAATCTATGTAAAACTGCTGCCCGATGCGCGGCTGGTGGTCATCGAAGATTCCCGCCATGCCACACCCTTGGATCAACCCGATGTCTTTAACGCTACCCTGCTCGATTTTCTAAAGACAGTCGAAACCACTACCCAGGATCACTGACCCATGCTGAAAAAAATCGCCTTCTTTGCCGGTTCCGTTCTGTTCGCTGCCAACCTGATGGCCGCCGAGCCCGCCAAGGCGCCCCACGTATTGATCTCCACCACCAACGGCGACATTGAAATCGAACTGGACCCGGTCAAGGCGCCGATCAGTAGCAAGAACTTCCTGGCCTACGTCGACAAGGGCTTCTACACCAACACGATTTTCCACCGTGTGATCCCGGGCTTCATGGTCCAGGGCGGCGGGTTCACTGCGCAGATGGCGCAAAAAGACACCAACCCACCGATCAAGAACGAAGCCAGCAACGGCCTGCATAACGTGCGTGGCACGCTGTCGATGGCCCGCACCTCGAACCCGGATTCGGCCACCAGCCAATTCTTCATCAACGTCGCGGACAATGCCTTCCTCGATCCAGGCCGCGATGCCGGTTATGCCGTGTTCGCCAAAGTGGTCAAAGGCATGGACGTGGTCGACATCATCGTCAACTCGCAGACCACCACCAAACAAGGCATGCAGAACGTGCCAATCGATCCTGTCCTGATCAAGTCGGCCAAGCGCATCGACTGAGGTCCGCAGGTAGTTCCGCGCGGCGCTCACAAGGCGTCGCGCGCCTTTGAACAGGAGAGCCCGCCGGGCGGGCGTCAACCCTAATGCTCTATCGTCGTTTCGAACAACTGATCGATATTTTCCGCGACGCGCCCAGCGCCGCCCCTCCCGATAAAGTCCTGCCCTTCTACCTCTACTACCTGCGTCAGGTGTGGCCGTGTTTCGCCGCGCTGTTGGTGGTGGGCCTGATCGGCGCACTGATCGAAGTCGCGCTGTTCAGCTACCTGAGCCGCATCATCGACCTGGCCCAGGGCACGCCGCCCGCGAACTTTTTCCAGATCCACAGCACCGAGCTGATCTGGATGGGCGTGGTCGCCCTGCTGCTGCGCCCGATCTTCGGCGCCCTGCATGACCTGCTGGTCCACCAGACCATCAGCCCCGGCATGACCAGCCTGATCCGTTGGCAAAACCACAGCTACGTGCTCAAGCAGAGCCTGAACTTCTTCCAGAACGACTTCGCCGGGCGCATCGCCCAGCGCATCATGCAAACCGGCAACTCCCTGCGCGATTCCGCCGTGGCGGCCGTGGATGCGATCTGGCACGTGGCGATCTACGCCATCAGTTCCCTGGTGCTGTTTGCCGAGGCCGACTGGCGCCTGATGATCCCGCTGGTGACCTGGATCGTCTGCTACAGCCTGGCATTGCGCTACTTCGTGCCGCGGGTGAAAGCGCGTTCGGTGATTTCCTCCGAAGCGCGCTCCAAGTTGATGGGCCGCATCGTCGATGGCTACACCAACATCACCACCTTGAAGCTGTTCGCGCATACCCAATCCGAGCAGGAATACGCCAAGGAAGCGATCATCGAGCAGACCGAAAAAACCCAGTTGGCCAGCCGCGTGGTGACCAGCATGGACGTGGTGATCACCACCATGAACGGCCTGCTGATCGTCACCACCACCGGCCTGGCCCTGTGGTTGTGGACCCATTCGCTGATTTCCGTGGGCGCGATTGCCCTGGCGACCGGCCTGGTGATTCGCATCGTCAACATGTCCGGCTGGATCATGTGGGTGGTCAATGGCATTTTCGAAAACATCGGCATGGTGCAGGACGGCCTGAAAACCATCGCCCAGCCGCTGGCCGTGGTCGACCGCGACAACGCTCCACGCCTGACCGTACCCCATGGCGAAGTGCGCTTCGAGCAGGTGGATTTCCACTACGGCAAGAAGAGCGGGATCATTGGCGGCCTGAACCTGACCATCGAGGCCGGTGAAAAAATCGGCCTGATCGGCCCCTCCGGCGCAGGCAAATCGACCCTGGTCAACCTGCTGCTGCGCCTGTACGACCTGCAAGGCGGGCGCATCCTGATCGACGGTCAGAACATCGCCGAGGTCGCCCAGGAAAGCCTGCGCGAACAGATCGGCATGATCACGCAGGACACGTCGCTGCTGCACCGCTCGATCCGCGAGAACCTGTTGTATGGCAAACCGGACGCCAGCGACGAAGAACTCTGGGCGGCCATACGCAAGGCGCGTGCCGATGAGTTCATCCCGCAGCTGTCGGACGCCGAAGGCCGCACCGGGCTGGATGCCCATGTGGGCGAGCGCGGCGTGAAACTGTCCGGCGGGCAACGCCAGCGCATCGCCATCGCGCGGGTGCTGCTCAAGGATGCGCCGATCCTGATCATGGACGAAGCCACCTCGGCGCTGGATTCGGAAGTCGAAGCGGCGATCCAGGAAAGCCTGGAAACCCTGATGCAAGGCAAGACGGTGATTGCGATTGCGCACCGCTTGTCGACCATTGCGCGGATGGACCGCCTGGTGGTGCTGGAGAAAGGCCAGATCGCCGAGACCGGCAGCCATGCCCAGTTGCTCGCCCACGGCGGGCTGTATGCGCGGCTGTGGCAGCACCAGACCGGGGGCTTCGTCGGCATCGACTGAAACTGCCGGGCCTATACAACTCAAAAGGTGGGAGGGGCTTGCTCCCACATGGGTGTCCTGGATTTGTGCCGCAACCGTGCTGTACTCAGTGCAGTGCCAAGACGGGCGCTGAAGTAAATCGCAGGGAGCATCACTGATTTACTGATTCGGTAGAGCGATCTATCAAGGACGGGTACATGTCTTTGTTCAAGCGTTCAGTCACAGAAGGTTTAGGTACGTTTTGGCTGGTGCTGGGCGGTTGCGGGAGTGCGGTGTTGGCCGCGGCGTTTCCCGCAGTCGGCATCGGGTTGTTGGGGGTGGCCCTGGCCTTCGGGCTCACGGTACTGACCATGGCGGTCGCCATCGGGCACATCAGCGGTTGTCACCTCAACCCGGCGGTATCGGTGGGGCTGGTCGTGGGCGGCAGGTTTCCGGCCAGGGAGTTACCGGCGTACATCGTTGCCCAGGTCATTGGCGGCATTATCGCCGCTGCGCTGTTGTATGTGATCGCCAGCGGCAAACCGGGGTTCGAACTGGCGTCAGGCCTGGCCTCCAACGGCTATGGCGAGCATTCGCCTGGCGGCTATTCAATGGCAGCGGGGTTTGTCTGTGAGCTGGTGATGACAGCGATGTTCGTGCTGATCATCCTCGGCGCCACCGACCCGCGTGCCCCGAAGGGCCTCGCCCCCATCGCCATCGGCCTGGCGCTGACCTTGATCCACCTGATCTCGATTCCCGTGACCAACACCTCGGTCAACCCGGCCCGCAGTACGGGACCGGCACTGATCGTGGGCGGGTGGGCGATCCAGCAATTGTGGATGTTCTGGCTCGCGCCGATCCTCGGCGCGGTGATCGGCGGCGTGGCCTATCGATGGTTGGGCAAGGAGGAGCCGGCCTGAGGCAAAACGGGTTCAGCCCTGCTGATACGGCAGGGCTGCCCTCGCCTCTTCGGCATACGCCAGAATCCCCACCCGCTCGCGCTCCAGGAAGTCTTCGACGGCCGTCTTCAACCCTGGATGACGCAGGTAGTGCCACGACCGGGTGATCACCGGCTCGAACCCGCGAATCAATTTATGCTCGCCCTGGGCACCGGCATCGAAGCGCTGCAAGCCGTGGGCGATGGCGTAATCCATGCCTTGGTAGAAGCAGGTTTCGAAATGCAGGCGGTCGAATTCCGCCAGGCAGCCCCAGTAACGCCCAAAGAAGCTGTCGCCGCCGATCAAGCTGAACGCCATCGCGACCGGGCGTGTGCCTTGTTTGGCCAGCACCACGCGGATCGCTTCGGGCATGCGTTCGGCTAGCAGGCTGAAAAACGCACGGGTCAGGTACGGCGCCTGGCGGCGCACCGCGTAGGTGTTGGCGTAGCAGGCGTAGACGAAATCCCACTGCGCCTCGCTCAGTTCATGGCCTTGCAACCATTCGAACTCGATGCCCTGCCCCGCCACCTGTTCGCGTTCCTTGCGCATCTGTTTGCGCTTGCGCGAACTCAAGGCGTCAAGGAAGTCCTGGAAATCCCGGTAGCCGCGGTTCTGCCAGTGAAACTGACAGCCCAGGCGCAGCAACCAGCCCGGCTGTCGGGCCAGGGCGTCATCCGCCAGCGGGTCGGTGAAGTTGATATGGGCGCTGGAGAGCCCTTCGATTTCCAGGTAACCGGGCAGGCTGCCGAGCAACTCGAAACCGTCTTCGGCGCTGGCGGCCAACAGGCGCGGGCCGCTGACCGGGCTGAACGGCACGGCGACCAACAGCTTGGGGTAGTAATCGATACCGGCCCGCTCGCAGGCCTGCGCCCAGCCGTGGTCGAAGACGTACTCGCCAGAGGAATGCCATTTGCGATAACCGGGCAATGCCGCCACCAGCCGATCACCGTCCCAGTGCAGTAAATGCTCAGGCTGCCAACCCGAATGCGGGCCGAGGCTGGCGCTGTCTTCCAGCGCGCTCAGGAACGCATGTCGCACAAAGGGCTGGGCCTGCGGCACCAGGGCGTCCCAGGCCTGCGGGGCGATTTCGGACAGGCTGTCCAGGCGTTGCAGCGGCATCGGCATCCTCACTACTTCAGGGCGTGAAAGCCTCGCGAGTATCGCTTATCGCCGCTCCCGACACACCTCCAAATCGCCGGACAAGGCTCTAAACCAATAGTTCCGTTCATAAATAATTTGTCATCTACCTGACATCAGTTCGCCACTGCGCCGTCATAAACGATCGCGATACTGACGCCTGTTTTTAGCGCGCCTGGTTCTACCCCGGCAGTTATTTTTCCGTCCGTCATCGGTCGGTTGTGTCCTGGATGGTTTGCCATCCCTCCTCACTTTCGGAGATTGATATGCGTCTTGCTTCCACTAAAACTGCGGCGGCCCTTTGTGGCGGCTTGCTGCTGGCCCTGAGCGTTCCGGCCAGCGCTGCAGTCGACGCTAAATTGCTCGACATGCTCAAGGCCAACGGTCAAATCTCGGCATCGCAGTACACTGAACTGCAAGCTGAGCTGGCCAAGGATCAGAAAGAAAAGCAGATCGCACAGCAAGCTCAACAAGAGACCAACGAACAGATCGCGGCCACCGCGAAAAAAGCCAACGACCTGAGCGTGTTCGACCAGAAACTTGCCTGGGCCGCCAAGACCCAGTTCAAGGGTGACGTGCGCTTCCGTCAGGAAACCGTGAAGATCCAGGGCGAATCCAACAACGGTGGCCGTGACAAGGACCGTCAGCGTATCCGTGCCCGTCTCGGCGCCTACACCCAGATCAACGACCAGGTCGACACCGGCATTCGTATCGCCACCGGCAGCAGCGACGATGCACGCTCCACCAACCAGGACCAGGACAACTACTTCGACAAGAAGTCGATCTGGCTGGACCTCGGCTACATCGACTACCACCCGAAGCAGATCAAGAACCTGCACGTCATCGGCGGCAAGATGCTCCAGCCATGGGTGAACATGGGCGACGTGATCTGGGATAGCGATATCAACCCGGAAGGTCTGGCCCTGACCTACAAATACCCGCTGGGTAGCAGCGCCGAGCTGTTCGGCAGCCTCGGTAACTACAACCTCAAGGACAACGTCGACGGCGACGGCGTGCAATTCCGCCACGACCTGCGCCTGACTTCCGGCCAGTTGGGCACGCGTTTCTCGGTGACCGACAACCTGAAAATGACCCTGGGCGGCAGTATCTACGCCTACCAGAACGACGAAAACAGCACCTGTACGAGCAGCACCACGCCTTGCGCACTGGCGGTCAACGGCAACTCGGCGAACGAACAGTTCCGTCTGTACGAAGGTTTTGCCCAAGCCGACATCGGTGGCCTGGCCGTGCCGCTGGCGTTCTACGGTCAGTACGTGAAGAACAACGATGCTTCCACCGATCAGGACACCGCCTGGTTGCTGGGTGCCAAGTCCAAGGTGTTCGGTTTCAACCTGGACTACAACTACCGCGATACACAACGTAACGCTGTGGTAGGCGCCTTCACCGATTCGGACTTCGCCAACGGCACCACCGGTTCGCGCGGTCATAAGATGAAGGTCAGCTACGACATCGACAAGAACTTCGCTGTCGGCGCCACGTACTTCCTGACCAAGGCTGACTACGCCAGCCGCACGCAGCGTGATGCCAACACCAACACCCTGCAGTTGGATGCTGAAGCCAAGTTCTAAATGTAAGTGCGACACGCCTTGGGCCAGGATGGCCCGGGGTGGCTGTAACAGCCTGGCGTGGGTGAATCGGTCCCCATCATCCGTCCGATTCCCCCATGCGAGTCTGCCTTCCCCCCGCCGTTACTGATCCTTGCGCCGCTCGGCGGCCAGCCGTTCAGCCAAGGCATCCACATCCTGTACCGGCGCCTGCGGCATGATCCGCAATGTCGCCTGCAGCAAGCGCATCTGACGGATAAAACGCCGGCAATTAGGGCAGAACATCAAGTGATGACGCACCAGCAGCCGCTCGCGAAAGGTCAACTGACCATCGAGAAAGTCACTGGAACGCGCCACTTGCTCTTTACACGTCAACATTCGCCGGTTTCCTCAAAATGCTCCACCGTGGCGAAGACTTTAAGCCGTGCGCGATGCAACAGCACCCGCACATTGGAGAGCGAAAGCGTCAGAAGATTACAAATCTCCTCCAACTCCAGGCCCTGGCGTTCACGCAGCACCAGTACGCTGCTTTGCAGTTCCGACAAACTCAGCAACGTATGTTCCAGGCATTTGCGCAGTTCGTCCTCCGTGAGCAGGGCTTCCGGGGTGTCCTGGTGCCAGGCAAAAGGGGCGACAGCCCAGTGACCGTCATCCGCGCTGAAACGCTCATCGCCGATCGTGCCGTGGGGCGAGGGCAAATCATCGAGTAACACTTCGCGACGATTCTGTTTGTAGCGGCTCTTGGCGGCATTGGCGGTGATGGTCAGCAGCCAGGTCTTGAGGCTGGAGCGCCCTTCGAACTTTGGCAGGTTGCGTACCACCGACAGCCAGGCGTCCTGTACCACTTCGTCGGCATGACGCTGACCGGCAATCGCATAGGCCACCGCGCGCATGGCGCTTTGGTATTGGCTGACCAATTCCTTGTAGGCCCGCTGCTCGCCCTTGAGCAAGCGTTCAAGCAGGTGCGCGTCGTCCGCTACTGCCATTCGAGACCTCGGTTTCCAAGTGAGAACGCGATCGGTGTGGGGGCTGGCTTGCCAGCGCCCACATTTGACCGCGGCGAGCCGCGGAATCAGCGTTTGCGCAGGATCACGCTGCCGATCGAATAGCCGGCGCCAAACGAACTGAGTACCGCCACGGCGCCTTTGGGCAGGTCGTCCTGGTAAGTGTGGAACGCGATCACCGAACCCGCCGAGCTGGTGTTGGCGTAGGTGTCGAGAATCACCGGTGCTTCTTCCACCGTGGCTTCACGCCCCAGCAGCTTCTTCACGATCAGGTGGTTCATGCTCAGGTTGGCCTGGTGCAACCAGAAGCGCTTCACGTCGTTCACATTCAACTGGTTTTCCGCCAGGTGCGTGCCGATCAACTCAGCGACCATCGGGCAGACATCCCGGAAGACTTTACGGCCTTCCTGCACGAACAGCTTGTCGGGCGCGCCGATGCCCTCTTCCGCCGCGCGGTTGAGGAAGCCGAAGTTGTTGCGGATGGTATTCGAGAACTTGGTCAGCAGCTTGGTGCTCACCACGTCGAACTGGTGCTCGGAGGTCGCCAGGTCAGCGCGCTCGAGGATCACCGCAGTGGCCGCGTCACCGAAAATGAAGTGGCTGTCGCGGTCGCGGAAGTTCAAGTGGCCGGTGCAGACTTCCGGGTTGACCATCAGGATCGCCCGGGCCTGGCCCAGCTTGATGCTGTTGGCGGCGTTCTGGATGCCAAAGGTCGCCGAGGAACACGCCACGTTCATGTCGAAGCCGAAACCGGCGATGCCCAGGGCTTCCTGGACTTCGATGGCGATGGCCGGGTAGGCGCGTTGCAGGTTGGAGCAGGCGACGATCACCCCGTCGATGTCGGCGGCGGTCTTGCCGGCGCGCTGCAGGGCCTGTTCGGCGGCGCCGATGGCCATCTGGCAGAGCACCGACCATTCGTCGTTGCTGCGCTCGGGCAGGCGCGGGGTCATGCGCTGCGGGTCCAGGATGCCGTCCTTGTCCATCACAAAACGGCTCTTGATGCCCGACGCCTTCTCGATGAAGGCTGCGCTGGACTCCGTCAGCGCCTGCACGTCACCGCGTTCGATGGCGGCGGCGTTCTCCGTGTTGAACTGCTGCACATAGGTATTGAAAGACTGCACCAGCTCTTCGTTGGAGATGCTGTTGGCCGGGGTGTACAGGCCAGTGCCGCTGATGACGACGTTATGCACGGTCGTTCCTCTAAATCTGTCAGGCAGAAGATATTGGTACCGTCGTACCAAACTGTAAGTCGTTTGATTCCGTCCAGCGGGCATCAAACTGGCAACGCTTTATTCCATCGCGCCGCGGCTGCACACCAGCCCATCACGACGCTCCCGGCATTTATAACCGCGAAGTTTGCCACAAACCTGGGGATTTGGCGCCATATCCCGGATAAGCGCCATTGCCCATTGGGGTGATCACGCTTCGACCAGGCTCCATTGCTTGCTCAGGCGCTTGTCGGAAATCGGCACCCGGGTGCCCAACTGCTGGGCAAACAACGACACCCGATATTCCTCCAACCACCAGCGATAGAGCGCTAGCTGGGGGTCGTGCTTGCCTTCCTGGGCATGCTTGTTCAAACGGTTCTGGTACTGCGCCCACAGGCCCGCCAGCTCGCCGCTCCACACCCGATCTTTTTGCACCTGGCTGGGCAGTTTTTCCAGACGCAGCTCGATCGCCTTGAGGAAACGCGGCAACTCCTTGAACCACTGCGCCGGAGTTTCGCGCACAAAGCCGGGATAAACCAGATTGCTCAGTTGCAGCTTGATATCGTTCAAGGCCACCGCCTGGGCCAGGTCGATCTTGCCTTTGAAGCGCTTTTGCAGGCCGTGCCAGAGTTTCAACACGTCCAGGGTCAAGCGCGCCAGGCGCTCGGCGTGTTCGGTCCAACCGCCACGCTTGCGCTCGGCCAGCGCCGCCAGCCCGGCGCCGTCACGCGGCAGGCTGGCTTCGCCTTCCAGCACGCAGCTGTCGAGGCTGGCCAGCAAAATATCTTCCACCAGCGCCTCGATGCGCCCCAGTTCGCGGTACATCAGGCCCAGCTCGGTCAGGCCGGGCAATTTGCCGCGCAGGAATTTTGCCGGTTCGGCCAATTGCTGCATCAGCAGGCGCTGCAAGGCCCGACGGTGCTGGAACTCGGCCTCGGCGGCGGTGGAGAAACGTCCTTCCTTGACCGTACCGTTTTCTTCCACCAGCGCCGGGTACACCGTCATCGACAGCCCGGCGATCTTTTGCTGGGTCTTCTCGGCCACCGCCGCGAACACCTTGGCTTCCACCGGCTGTTGGCTTTTTGCCGTTTGCGGCACGGCCAACGCGGCCTGGCTGGCCTCGGCAAAGCGCGCGGTCAGTTCGGCCAGGTCGCGGCCTTCGCCGAGAAACTTGCCCTGGCCGTCGACCACTTCCAGGTTCATCTTCAGGTGGCTTTCCAACTGTTGCGCGGCCTCGGCCCAGGCTTCATCGCTGACGCGCGCGCCGGTCATGCGCAGCAGTTCGCGCCCCAGCGCCTGGGGCAGCGAGCCCTGGGCGAATTCGATACGTTGCAGGGCGGCCCTGACGAAGTCCGGCACCGGCACGAAATTCTTGCGCAGGGCCTTGGGCAGGTTGCGCACCAGGGCGATGCACTTGGCTTCGATCACCCCGGGCACCAGCCATTCCAGGCGTTCGGCGGGCAACGCCGGCAACAGCGGCGCCGGCACGCGCAAGGTCACGCCGTCACGCGGGTGGTTGGGTTCGAAGTGGTAACTCAAGGCCAGCGCCAGATCGCCCAGGTGCAGGGTGTCCGGGTAATGCGCGGCGGTGACTTCGCTGGCGTCGCGGGCCAGCACGTCTTCCTCGCGCATGATCAACAATTGCGGGTCTTTCTGGCTGTTGACCTTGTACCAGCTGTCGAACGTCGCGGTCTGGTGGATCTCCGCCGGCAAGCGCGCATCGTAGAACGCGTACAGCGTCTCTTCGTCGGCCAGGATGTCGCGCCGACGCGCCTTGGCTTCCAGCTCGTCGAGCTGCTCCAGCAACTGCTGATTGGCGGTCAGGCACTTGGCCCGGGACTGAATCTCGCCGCGCACCAGGCCTTCGCGGATAAACAGCTCACGCGACACCACCGGGTCGACCGGCCCGTAATGCACCGGCCGGCGCCCGACCACGATCAGCCCGAACAGGGTGATCTGCTCGAACGCCACCACTTGGCCGCGCTTCTTCTCCCAATGCGGTTCGAAGTGGTTTTTCTTGATCAGGTGCCCGGCCAGCGGTTCGATCCAGTCGGCATCGATCTTCGCCACCATGCGTGCGTACAGCTTGGTGGTTTCGACCAGCTCGGCGGTCATCAGCCACTGCGGACGTTTCTTGCCGATGCCCGACGACGGGTGAATCCAGAAGCGCCGCTGACGCGCACCGAGGTAATCGCCGTCTTCGGTTTTCTGCCCGATCTGACTGAGCAGGCCCGACAGTACGGCTTTGTGCAGTTTCGCGAAGTCGGCCGGTTCCTTGTTGACGGTCAGCTGCATGTCGCGGCAGATCAGGCTCAACTGGCGATGGGAATCGCGCCACTCGCGCAGGCGCAGGTAGTTGAGGAAGTTCTTGCGACACCAGTTGCGCAGCGGGCTGGCGGTCAGTGCCTGGCGTTGCTCTTCAAAGCCACGCCACAGATTGACCAACCCGGCGAAGTCCGAATCGGCGTCCTTCCATTGTGCGTGGGCCTGGTCGGCGGCCTGTTGGCGTTCCGGCGGGCGCTCGCGCGGGTCCTGGATCGACATGGCGCTGGCCACGATCAGCACTTCCTGCAGGCTGCCCAGCTTGGCGGCTTCGAGCAGCATGCGGCCCATGCGCGGGTCCACCGGCAGGCGCGCCAACTGGCGGCCCAGCGGGGTCAGTTGGCTGTTGCGGTCGACCGCCGACAGTTCTTGCAGCAGGTTGAAACCATCGCTGATGGCCTTGCCGTCCGGCGGTTCGATAAACGGGAAGTCGCTGATTTCGCCCAGGCGCAGGTGCAGCATCTGCAGGATCACAGCCGCCAGGTTGGTGCGCAGGATCTCCGGGTCGGTAAATTCCGGGCGGCCGATAAAGTCTTCTTCGCTGTACAGGCGGATGCAAATCCCCGGCTCGACCCGGCCGCAGCGGCCTTTACGCTGGTTGGCGCTGGCCTGGGAGATCGCCTCGATGGGCAGACGCTGCACCTTGGCGCGGTAGCTGTAGCGGCTGATGCGCGCGGTGCCGCTGTCGATCACATAGCGAATGCCCGGCACGGTCAGCGAGGTTTCGGCGACGTTGGTCGCCAGCACCACGCGCCGGCCGGGGTGGGACTGGAAAATGCGCTGCTGCTCGGCCGGTGACAGGCGCGCATACAGCGGCAAAATCTCGGTGTGCTTGAGCTGGGCCTTGCGCAGCATGTCGGCGGCATCGCGAATCTCGCGCTCGCCCGGCAGGAACACCAGCACGTCGCCAGGGCTGCGCCGCTCGCTGCGCTCGTAGGCGGCGATTTCATCGAGGGTGGCGAGGATCGCCTGGTCGACGGTCAAGTCGTCCTCGACGCGGTTGCCCTCCTCGTCCTGTTCCAGGGTCAGCGGGCGATACCAAGTGTCCACCGGGAAGGTGCGGCCCGACACTTCGACAATCGGCGCATCGTCGAAATGCTTGGAGAAGCGCTCCAGGTCGATGGTCGCCGAGGTGATGATGACTTTCAGGTCCGGGCGACGCGGCAACAGGGTTTTCAGGTAGCCGAGCAGGAAGTCGATGTTCAGGCTGCGTTCGTGGGCTTCGTCGACGATGATCGTGTCGTAGCGTTCGAGGTAGCGGTCGTTCTGGGTTTCCGCCAGCAGGATGCCGTCGGTCATCAGCTTGATCAGGGTGTTGGAATCACTCTGGTCTTCGAAGCGCACCTGATAACCGACCAGTGCGCCGAGCGGCGTGGCCAACTCTTCGGCAACCCGGCTGGCGACGCTGCGCGCTGCGATCCGACGCGGCTGGGTGTGGCCGATCAGGCCGTATTGGCCGCGACCGATCTCCAGGCAGATTTTCGGCAACTGGGTGGTCTTACCCGAACCGGTCTCGCCGGCGATGATCAGCACCTGATGCTTGAGCAACGCCGCCTTGATTTCGTCGCGCTTGGCGGCGATCGGCAGGCTGTCGTCGTAGCGGATCAGCGGCAGGCTGGCGCGCCGCGCCGTGACCTGGGCGCAGGACGCCTGCATGCGCGTCACCCACTGCGCCAGCTTCTCCTCATCGGGCTTCTTGCGCAGCTCGAGCAACTGCCGCCGCAAACGGTGGCGGTCGGCGAGCATGGCGTGATCGAGGTTTTTCAACAGTTGGTCGATAGCGGGCGCTTGGTCAGTCATCAGGTGCGTTTTGGTCGTCTATTTATGCAGGGGGCGGATTGTCGCAGAAAACCGCCGGCATGCGCGCCCCTCATTCGTTCTCACGTTCCTTGCGCCGGTACGGAAACACATCGATGACCTTTCCGGCGCGAATCGCGTCCTGCAGGCCCTTCCAGTAGTCGGCATCGTACAACTCGCCGTGCAGTTGATCGAACAGCTTGCGCTGGCCGGCGTCGGCGAACAGGAACGGCGGGAACTCTTCGGGGAACACATCCAGCGGGCCGATGGAGTACCAGGGCTCCGAGGCCATTTCATCCTCCGGCGTGCGGGGCGCGGGGATGTGGCGGAAGTTGGCTTCGGTGAGGTAGCAGATCTCGTCGTAGTCGTAGAACACCACGCGGCCGTGGCGGGTGACGCCGAAGTTCTTCAGCAGCATGTCGCCGGGGAAAATGTTCGCCGCCGCCAGTTGCTTGATCGCCAGGCCATAGTCTTCCAGGGCTTCGCGTTCCTGGGCGGGGCTGGCGTTGTCGAGGTAGAGGTTGAGCGGGGTCATGCGCCGTTCGGTCCAGCAGTGGCGGATCAGCACGGTGTCGCCTTCGACGGCAACGGTGCTGGCGGCCACGTCGAGCAATTCGGCCAGGCACTCGGGCTCGAACTTGCTCAACGGAAAGCGAAAATCGGCGAACTCCTGGGTATCGGCCATGCGCCCGACGCGGTCGACGCTTTTGACCAGGCGGTACTTCTCGATCACGGTGGCGCGGCTGACGTTTTTCGACGGCGAGAAGCGGTCCTTGATGATCTTGAACACCGTGTTGAAGCCCGGCAACGTAAACACGCTCATGACCATGCCGCGGATACCGGGAGCCATGATGAACTGATCGTCGGTGGTGGCCAGGTGGTTGATCAGGGCGCGATAGAATTCCGACTTGCCGTGCTTGTAGAAGCCGATCGAGGTGTACAGCTCGGCAATGTGCTTGCCCGGCAGGATGCGCTTGAGGAAGCCGATGAACTCCGCCGGCACCGGCACGTCGACCATGAAGTAGGAGCGGGTGAAGGAGAAAATGATCGACACATCGGCTTCGTCGGTGATCAGCGCGTCGATCTGGATGCCCTGCCCTTCGCGGTGCAGCAGCGGGATTACGAGGGGCCACTGCTCGTCGCGGGTGTAGATGCGCCCGACAAGGTAGGCCCCCTTGTTGCGGTAGAGCACCGAGGAAAACAGCTCGACCTTCAGTTCAGGGTCCTTGCACACCCAGTCCGGCAGGTTCTCGCGCAGTTGCACTTCGAGGCGGCGCAGGTCGGCCGGCAGGTCCGCGTAGGGCTCGCTGAAGCTGTAATCAGCGAAAATCTGCGCCAGCATGTCGGAAATTTTGCCGACTGGGGTGTAGACCCGGGTTTGCGCCGCCCTCGCCCGGCGCAGGCTCGGCCGCGTGGTGTGGACGAACATGCAGCCGTCACTGATCAGGTCATGGCTGAACAGGCCACAGAAGATCGAGTTGTACCAGGTCTCGGACAGCTCATCGTCAAAGCGCAGGTCGATCAGGCCGATGTAGGCGCTTTTCACCAACGGCCAGGCCTCGATGTCCATCAGGGTGGCGTCATCGAAGCTCGCCCGCAGGCGGCTCGTCACTTCGCTGACTTTCTCCTCATACAGGTTGATACGCGCCGCCGAAGCCGCCTGGCCCTGCTGCCACTGGGCCTTTTCGAAACGTTCACGGGCACCATCGGTGATCTGGCGGAAGTGCTCGCGGTAATCGTCGAAGCCATCGAGGATCATCTGGGCGATAGCGAGGGCGGGTGTGCGCTGCGACATGCGGGAAACCTCGGACGGGTATCTGGAAGCCCAGAGCTTAGCCAGTCAAGGGAGCCAGGAGAAGCAGTCATTTAGCATGCTAGTTTGTGGACTTTCGTTCATTTCGCAGATTTATGGGCGTTATTGGAAACACTCACTGCGGCCAATGCATAAATCGGCCAACACAGCCGATGACGCGGGTTGTCCTGTAATCAGCGATTGTGTCGAGCCAGTCGCTGGGCAACACTCGCCGCCTTATTGATGTAGGAGTTTTCCGTGAGACCTGTCGACACCCTATACCTGCTGGGGCTGGCCGCGATCTGGGGCGCGAGTTTCCTGTTCATGCGTATTATCGCCCCGGAAATCGGCACGCTGCCGACCGCGTTTTTCCGCGTGTCGATTGCCGCCGCCGGGTTGCTGGTGATGCTCGCGGTGATGCGCGTGAACTGGGACTTCCAAGGCAAGTTCAAGACCATCCTGCTGCTGGGCGTGATCAACTCCGGCATACCCGCGACCCTGTACTCCGTGGCGGCCCAGGTGTTGCCGGCGGGTTACTCGGCGATCTTCAATGCCACCACGCCGTTAATGGGCGTGCTGATTGGCGGATTGTTTTTCAGCGAACGCCTGACGCCATCGAAAGTCGCCGGGGTGTGCCTGGGCCTGTTTGGCGTGGGCGTGCTGACCCGCGCCGGGCCGGTGGCGTTTGACCTGGAATTGTTGATGGGCGCGTTGGCCTGCCTGTTGGCCACCACTTGCTACGGTTTTGCCGGGTTTCTCGCGCGCCGCTGGCTGGATCAGCGCGGCGGGCTCGACAGTCGGCTCGCGGCCCTGGGCAGCATGCTCGGCGCGACCTTGTTCCTGCTGCCGCTGTTTGCCTACAGCGCCATCGTTCATCCGCCGGCAAGCTGGGGCGGCTGGCACGTGTGGTTGTCGTTGCTCGGGTTGGGGCTGATGTGTACGGCGTTTGCCTACGTCCTGTACTTTCGCCTGCTGACAGCCATTGGCCCGGTGCGATCGATGACCACCACCTTCCTGATCCCGCCGTTCGGGGTGCTGTGGGGTGCGTTGCTGCTGGATGAGCCGCTGTCGATGGCGCATCTGTATGGCGGGATATTGATCGCGGGGGCGTTGTGGTTGGTGTTGCGGCCAGGGAAATTGGCCAAAGCGCTGTAGGAGCATGCCTGCCCCTACAGCGTGTCCGCTGGTTAGCGTTTACGGAACACAAAGACCAGGCCAATGATGATCAACCCCATCCCCAGCAGGCTCAACCACGCGAGCCGATTGCCGAAGATCAGGTAATCCATCACCGCCGTCACCGCCGGCACCAGGTAGAACAGGCTGGTGACATTGACCAGGTTGCCGCGGGCGATCAGGCGGTACAGCAACAGCGTCGCCAGCAGCGACACCACCAGGCCCATCCACAGCACCGGCAGGTAAAAACCGGCGGTGTGTTCAAAGTGGAACGGCTGGAACGGCACGAACACCGAGCACAACACCAACCCGGCCAGGTATTGCACGGGCAGCGTGCCCAACGGGTTATCGGTGATGCGCTTCTGCATGATCGAGCCGAAGGTCATGCTTGCCAGGGCCAGCAAACCGAACAGCATCCCGGCCAGGGACATCCGCGACAGCCCGATGCCCTGGTACACCACCATGATCAAGCCGGCCAACCCCAGGCCCAGGCCGAACATCCGGCGCCAGGAACGCTGGCGCTCCATCAGCACCACGGTCAGGATCGGCTGCACACCCATGATGGTCGCCATCATCCCCGGCGTGACGTTGAGGTCCAGGGCCAGCAGATAGAAAATCTGGTACGCCCCCAACAACACCAGCCCCGTCGTCGCCGCATACCACAGCGGCTTGCCGGGTTGTGGCAGTTTCAGCTTGAGGATCGGTACCAGCATCACCAGCCCCGCCAGGGCGATGGCAAAACGGATCAGCAAAAAGGCAAAGGGTGACGCATGGGCCAGGCCCAACTTGGAGAAAATCGCCCCGCTGCTCCACAGCAATACGAACAGGCTCGTCGAGGCCGCCGCGGCCACGGATTGTTTCGACATAACAGACATGGTTACCACCTGTAATCAGGCAAAAAAAGCCGATTCAGCCAAGCAAGGCTGAAACTCAGTAGGTTTTTTTCAGGCGGGCATAGGGCAACAGCAATCAGCTGATCAGCCCGAAATGCCAACACCCGGCGGTGATACGACTGCGTACACCGGCGTGCTACTGACAGGTGGGGGGTAGTGGCTGATCTGCGCAGGCTGCAGGTTCCCGCACGGCACGACCACAGCGCTGGACGCTGAATCGACTACCGCTATGCACAGGAATGCAGGCATGGGCTGATCTTTTGAGGAGGTGAAGACGCGGCGACTATAACCAACCGCCGACATATTTTGCAATCGCTCCGACATCGCCCTTTTCGCGTGACGGCATTTTCATTTTGGCGCCGGAACCCACTCGCTATACTACCGAGCAGTTTTTTCCAAGGATGTCACATGAGCGCATTGCCCTGGGTGTATCTCGTCCTCCTGTCCATCGGCTATGCACTGGCGTTGGTCTACGGCCAACTGGGTGTGCTCGCGGCCATCTCCGTGGCGCTGTTGTTGATCGCCGGGTATGCGGTACGCCAACAACGTACCCCGTGGGCGCGCTACGTCGGCCACGGGTTGTTCATCGTCTTGGCCTTGGGCCTGGCGATGCACTGGCTACCGGGGTTCTATAACGGGCGCGGTATCGCCCCCCAGCGTTTCAGCGCCGATGCCGTGCCCTTCTCGATGTACCTCAACCAGGACAAACCACTGATCGGTTTCTGGCTGCTGCTGGCCTGCCCGTGGATTGTGGCGCGGTGTTCATTGCGCCTGTCGATCTGCGTCACCGCCCTGGCGCTGGCGCTGACGGCCATCGCAGCCCTGGGCGGCGCGGCGTTGCTGGGAATCATCAGTTGGGCGCCGAAGTGGCCGGAGCAGGCGTGGCTGTGGGTGCTGAATAACCTGTTGCTGGTGACGCTGGTGGAAGAAGCGCTGTTTCGCGGCTACATTCAGGGCGGCCTGAGCCAGCGCCTCAAACACTTGCCCTACGGCGAAAACCTCGCATTGCTGCTGGCCTCGCTGCTGTTCGGCCTGGCGCACCTGAGCGCGGGCTGGCAGTGGGTGCTGCTGGCCAGCATCGCCGGGGCCGGTTATGGCCTTGCTTATCGTTTTGGCGGCCTGGGTGCGGCAATTGCCACGCATTTCGGCCTGAATTTGCTGCATTTCGGACTGTTTTCCTATCCAATGCTCGCCGGCTGATTATTACGAAAATAAGTTAAATAAATGATCGCCATCGCCGATACCCCTTGAAAGCCTTGCGGATTGAATAACCATGCGTAATAACCAACCCGTTACCCAGCGCGAACGTACTTTCCCCGCTCAGCAACGGTTGATCTCCACCACAGATGCCAAGGGTGTCATCACTTATTGCAACGACGCTTTCGTCGAAATCAGTGGTTTCTCCCGCGACGAACTGGTACGTGCCCCGCATAACCTGGTACGCCACCCGGACGTTCCGGCGGCTGTGTTCGCACACATGTGGTCCACGCTCAAGCAAGGCTTGCCATGGATGGGCATCGTCAAGAACCGCTGCAAAACCGGCGATCACTACTGGGTCAACGCCTATGTGACGCCAGTGTTCGATGGCAACCAGGTGGTCGGCTATGAATCGGTGCGCGTCAAGCCCACCGCCGAGCAGGTCCGCCGGGCCGAAGCGCTCTACCACCGCATCAATCAGGGCAAGCCCGCCATTCCCCGGCGGGACAAGTGGCTGCCGGTGCTGCAGGACTGGCTGCCATTTATTCTGGTCAGCCAGTTGAGCTTCATGATTGGCGCATCGCTCAATTCTCAATGGGGCTTTGCCCTCGCGGCAGGGTTGTCGGTGCCGCTGGGCCTGCTGGGCCTGAGCTGGCAACAGCGCGGCCTCAAGCGTCTGCTGCGCCTGGCCGAACAGACCACCTCCGACCCGTTGATCGCGCAGATGTATACCGACAGCCGTGGCGCCCAGGCGCGACTGGAAATGTCGATCCTAAGCCAAGAGGCACGTCTGAAGACCTGTCTCACGCGCTTGCAGGACACCGCCGAACACCTCAACGAGCAGGCGGCGCAGTCCAACACCCTGGCGCACAATAGCTCCAGCGG
Source organism: Pseudomonas sp. K8 (assembly GCF_014889455.1). Taxonomy (NCBI): domain Bacteria; kingdom Pseudomonadati; phylum Pseudomonadota; class Gammaproteobacteria; order Pseudomonadales; family Pseudomonadaceae; genus Pseudomonas; species Pseudomonas sp. K8. The sequence continues at coordinate 149,293 of NZ_VJWO01000003.1, read as the reverse complement.
CCTGGAACGCCAGCGTGTGGAAACCGAACAAGTGGCTACCGCGGTCAACCAGATGGCGGCGACCACCCAGGAAGTCGCCAGCCATGTGCAGCGCACGGCCGATGCCACCCAGGAAGCCAATCGCCTGACCGGGCGCGGCCGCGATATCGCCGGGGAAACCCGCGAGGCGATTCAGCGGCTGGCGGCCGCGGTTGGCGAGACCGGCGTGACGGTCACCCAACTGGCCAAGGACAGCGATGAAATCGGCGGCGTGGTCGACGTGATCAAAGGCATCGCCGACCAGACCAACCTGCTGGCCTTGAACGCCGCGATCGAAGCAGCGCGTGCCGGTGAGATGGGCCGTGGTTTTGCGGTGGTTGCCGATGAAGTCCGCCAATTGGCGCAGCGTACCGCTGAATCGACCGGGCAGATCCACACCCTGATCGCCAAGCTGCAGCAGACCGCCGCCGCTGCCGTACAAACCATGGACGCCGGGCATCGCCAGGCCGAAGAAGGCGTGGCGCGGGTGATGGAAGCGGACCAGGCACTGGTGGGCATCAGCGAAGCGGTGGCCAACATCACCGACATGACCACACAGATCGCCGCCGCCACGGAAGAGCAAAGTTCGGTGGCCGAAGAGATCAGCCGCAATATCAGCACCATCGCGCTGTTGGCGGACCAGACCTCGGAACAGGCATTGAACTCGGCGCAGTTGAGTGAAGAGCTTACTGTTACCGCCAATACCCAGTATTCGCTGGTAGAGCGTTTTAACCGTTAAACCGCTATCGGGGGCAAGTCGAATCGTCGCACCGCCCCTCCCACATTTAACCGCGTACACGCCTTGGAATGCAGTCGAATGTGGGAGAGGGCTTGTTTCCTCCCACATTTAACCGCGTACACCTCATGTGGGAGGGGGCTTGCCCCCGATAGGGCCCTAACAGGCGCCGATAAACTGAGCCACTCGCACCGCCGCCGCCTCCAAATGCTGCTCATGGCTGAACCCTGAAGCCTTCAACGGTTTCAAATCATGATCCCCCGCCGCCAGCCACAGCACCTCGATGCTCGGTGACAAGTCGTACCCCTGCACCGCGGCCCGATTACCCAAGGCATCGCGTTCGCCCTGCACAATCAATGCCGGCGTGTTCAACCCGGCCAAATGCGCGACTCGCGGCTTTTCCGGCTTGCCCACCGCATAGAACGGATAGCCCAGGCACACCAAGGCATCGGCCTCCAATTCATCGGCGAGCAAACTGGCCATGCGCCCGCCCATGGACTTGCCACCGATGGCCAGTTTCCCAGCGGCATGGCGTCGCACCTCGGCATACACCTCGCGCCAGCTTTCCAGCAGTTTCGGCACGGGGTTGGGCGGGCGCTTGCCCCCGTCCAACCGGCGCTGGGCCATGTAGGGAAACTCAAAGCGCACCACATTGACGCCATGCCTGGCAAGGCGCGCAGCCATGTCGTTCATGAAAGATGAGTCCATCGGTGCGCCGGCGCCGTGGGCCAGGATCAGCGTCACAGGCGTATGCGCTGACGCACCCGAGGCGATATCCCACAGCCAGCCATGCTCCTGCACACACCGTGCCCATTGATCCCCGTCAATACTGGCCTTGTGCTCTTTGCCCATGCTTACCTCGCTTTTTAGTCTGCCTATAACTCCAGCCCAAGTGTCGCATCTGCTTGGGTTGAACCGTGGATGGGGAACCATGAACACTACTTTAAGTACCGCCTATAACTACAAGGTGGTCCGCCAATTCGCGATTATGACGGTGGTGTGGGGCATCGTCGGCATGGGGCTCGGGGTTTTTCTCGCGGCTCAATTGGTGTGGCCTGCACTCAACTTCGACTTGCCTTGGACCAGCTTCGGCCGCTTGCGCCCGCTGCACACCAACGCGGTGATCTTCGCCTTCGGGGGTTGTGCGCTGTTTGCCAGCTCCTTCTACTCGGTGCAGCGCACCTGCCAAACCCAGCTGTTCGCGCCGAAAGTCGCGCAGTTCTGCTTTTGGGGCTGGCAACTGGTCATTGTCCTGGCAGCGATCACCTTGCCACTGGGTTACACCAGTTCCAAGGAATACGCCGAGCTGGAATGGCCGATCGACATCCTGATCACTATCGTCTGGGTGGCTTATGCCATTGTGTTCTTCGGCACTGTGGCCAAGCGCAATACCAAGCACATCTATGTCGGTAACTGGTTCTTCGGTGCGTTCATCATCACCGTGGCAATCCTGCATATCGTCAACAACCTGGAAATCCCGGTCAGCCTGACCAAGTCCTACTCGCTGTACGGCGGTGCGACGGATGCCATGGTGCAGTGGTGGTATGGGCATAACGCAGTAGGTTTCTTCCTGACTGCCGGCTTCCTCGGGATGATGTACTACTTCGTACCCAAGCAAGCCGAACGTCCGGTGTATTCCTATCGCCTGTCCATCGTCCACTTCTGGGCGCTGATCACCCTGTACATCTGGGCCGGTCCGCACCACCTGCACTACACCGCGTTGCCGGACTGGGCACAGTCGTTGGGCATGGTGATGTCCCTGGTGCTGCTGGCACCAAGCTGGGGCGGCATGATCAACGGCATGATGACCCTCTCGGGCGCCTGGCATAAGCTGCGCAGCGACCCGATCCTGCGCTTCCTGGTCGTCTCGCTGGCGTTCTACGGCATGTCGACGTTCGAAGGGCCGATGATGGCCATCAAGACCGTCAACTCGCTGTCGCACTACACCGACTGGACCATCGGCCACGTACACGCCGGCGCGCTCGGCTGGGTGGCGATGATCTCCATCGGCGCGCTGTATCACATGATCCCGAAAGTCTTCGGCCGCGAGCAGATGTACAGCGTCGGCCTGATCAACGCGCACTTCTGGCTGGCCACCATCGGCACCGTGCTCTACATCGCCTCGATGTGGGTCAACGGCATCGCCCAGGGCCTGATGTGGCGTGCGATCAACGAAGACGGCACCTTGACCTACTCCTTCGTCGAAACCCTGGTGGCCAGCCACCCTGGCTTCGTCGTGCGACTGGTGGGCGGTGCGGTGTTCCTCAGCGGCATGTTGCTGATGGCTTACAACACATGGCGCACCGTGCGCTCGGCACAACCTGTCGAAGCCACCCCTGCCGCGCAGACGGCCTGAGGAGTCAGTGATGAAACACGAAACGATTGAAAAGAACGTCGGCCTGCTGATGCTGCTGATGGTGCTTGCCGTGAGCATCGGCGGCCTGACCCAGATCGTCCCGCTGTTCTTCCAGGACGTGACCAACAAACCGGTGGAAGGCATGAAGCCCTACACCGCGCTGCAACTGGAAGGCCGCGACATCTACATCCGCGAAGGTTGCGTACAGTGCCACTCGCAGATGATCCGTCCGTTCCGTGCCGAGACCGAGCGCTACGGGCACTACTCGGTTGCGGGCGAAAGCGTCTGGGATCACCCGTTCCTGTGGGGCTCCAAGCGTACCGGGCCAGACCTGGCGCGCGTCGGCGCACGCTACTCGGACGACTGGCACCGCGCGCACTTGTACAACCCGCGCAACGTAGTGCCTGAGTCGAAAATGCCGGCCTACCCATGGCTGGTGACGGCACCGCTCGACAGCAGCCACACCGAAGCCAAGCTCAAAGTGATGCGTACCCTCGGCGTGCCCTACACCGACGACGACATCAACGGCGCAGTGGCCAGCCTCAAGGGCAAGACCGAGATCGACGCGCTGGTTTCGTACCTGCAAGTCCTCGGCACCGCCATCAAGAGCAAGAGGTGAGCCATGGGATTTGAATTCGATGCGGGCACCATCCGCGGCCTCGGCACGCTAGTCGTCGCCATCGCCTTTATCGGCCTCTCGCTGTGGGTATTCAACAACCGACGCAATGCGGAATTCGAGCAGGCACGCCTGCTGCCGTTTGCCGACGAACCCACCGCCACCCCATCCGACGCTCAAGAAGCGCCTGCAACAAGGAGCAATCGGCCATGACTACCTTCTGGAGTACATGGATCTGCGTACTGACCATCGGCAGCCTGATCGGCCTGACCTGGCTGCTGTTCGGCACCCGCAAGGGCGAGACCAAGGGCAGTGTCGACCAGACCATGGGCCACGCCTTCGACGGCATTGAGGAATACGACAACCCGCTGCCTCAGTGGTGGTTCATGCTGTTCGCCGGCACCCTGCTGTTCGCCGTCGGCTACTTGATCCTCTACCCGGGCCTGGGCAACTGGAAAGGCGTCCTGCCGGGCTATGAAGGTGGCTGGACCTCGACCAAGGAATGGGACAAGGAAATGGCCAAGGCCGACGCCAAGTTCGGGCCGATCTTCGCCAAATTCTCGGCCATGCCAGTGGAAGAAGTCGCTAAAGACCCACAAGCGCTGAAAATGGGCGGGCGCCTGTTCGCCTCCAACTGCGCGGTGTGCCACGGCTCGGATGCCAAGGGCGCGTATGGCTTCCCGAACCTGGCGGACAATAACTGGCGCTGGGGCGGCTCCGCCGAGGCGATCAAGACCACCATCATGGGCGGTCGCCACGCGGCGATGCCGGCCTGGGGCGAAGTGCTGGGCGAAGACGGTGTGAAAAACGTCGCCGCCTATGTGCGTCACGACCTGGCCAAGCTGCCACTGCCAGCCGACAGCGGCGCCGACCTGGTCGCCGGCCAAGCCACGTTCAACACCACCTGCGTGGCCTGCCACGGTCCGCAAGGCCACGGTGTCGAAGCCATGGGCGCGCCGAACCTGACCGCGCCAAGCGGCTTTATCTACGGCACCAGCCTGGCGCAGTTGCAGCAAACCATTCGCCACGGCCGCCAAGGCCAGATGCCGGCGCAGGAAGTGCTGCAAGGCAATGACAAGGTTCACCTGCTCGCCGCTTATGTTTACAGCCTCTCCCACAACGCTGACGGCGCAACGCCGCAACGCCAGGCAGAGTAACGCTCCACCCCTGAACTGCCGCCCCTGATCCGGGGGCGGTAGCTCAACCTTCCTACGCGACCAAGTGTCGCACCCTTCCAAAGCACTGCTTTCCCCTCCTGCCATTCGGGTCTACGCTTGTCTGCACAGCGGATCGGTACAGACCGGTCGACGGTCGACTTGCACGCGCTGGGTTGCACACTTCTGCAGAGATGACAGGCGCAAAGGCTGGCAGCGACCGGCTGTCGTGCCACTGACCGTTCATCGCTTCAGCAGCGTGTCGACACACAGCGAGTCACCCGCCGACGCGTCACGCAAAAATTCCTGTCCGATCGATCAGTTTTTGATTTCGGATTTTGTCCTTACATCAAACATGGAAAGGGCGCAGAATCTGGCGTGGCACGCATTGACACAGGTCACCCTTGCGTTGCAATGGCACCTCGGTTTCTACATACTTGCGACCGATTTTTACCTATAAAAAAACCTAAACCGTGGAACCTTAGAATGAGCACAGCAATCAGTCCGACTGCTTATAACTATAAGGTAGTCCGCCAGTTCGCCATCATGACGGTGGTCTGGGGGATCCTTGGCATGGGGCTCGGGGTCTTCATCGCCTCGCAACTGGTCTGGCCGGAATTGAATTTCGGCCTGCCATGGACGACCTTTGGCCGCCTACGCCCGCTGCACACTAACCTGGTGATTTTCGCCTTCGGCGGATGTGCATTATTTGCCACCTCCTACTATGTCGTGCAGCGAACCTGCCAGACGCGACTGATTTCCGATGGCCTCGCCGCCTTCACCTTCTGGGGATGGCAAGCCGTGATCGTCGGGGCCGGCATCTCGTTGCCGCTGGGCTACACCACCACCAAGGAATACGCCGAGCTGGAATGGCCCATCGCCATTTTGCTCGCGATTGTCTGGGTGATCTACGCGGTGGTGTTCTTCGGCACCATCGCCAAGCGCAAGACCAAGCACATCTATGTGGGTAACTGGTTCTACGGTGCCTTCATCCTGGTGACGGCGATGCTGCACATCGTCAACCATGCGTCGTTGCCGGTCACCCTGTTCAAGTCCTATTCAGCCTACGCCGGAGCGACGGATGCGATGATCCAGTGGTGGTACGGCCACAACGCCGTGGGGTTCTTCCTCACCACCGGTTTCCTGGGGATGATGTACTACTTCGTGCCGAAACAGGCCGAACGTCCCATCTACTCTTACCGTCTGTCCATCGTCCACTTCTGGGCGCTGATCACCCTGTACATCTGGGCCGGTCCGCACCACCTGCACTACACCGCACTGCCGGATTGGGCACAGTCGTTGGGCATGGCGATGTCGATCATCCTGCTGGCGCCAAGCTGGGGCGGCATGATCAACGGCATGATGACCCTCTCGGGCGCCTGGCATAAGCTGCGCACCGACCCGATCCTGCGCTTCCTGGTGGTTTCGCTGGCGTTCTACGGCATGTCGACCTTCGAAGGGCCGATGATGGCGATCAAGACCGTCAACTCGCTGTCGCACTACACCGACTGGACCATCGGCCACGTACACGCCGGCGCGCTCGGCTGGGTAGCGATGATCTCCATCGGCGCGCTGTACCACATGATCCCGAAAATCTTCGGGCGTGCGCAGATGCACAGCGTTGGGTTGATCAATACGCACTTCTGGCTGGCCACCATCGGCACCGTGCTCTACATCGCCTCGATGTGGGTCAACGGCATTACCCAAGGCCTGATGTGGCGTGCGATCAACGATGACGGCACCCTCACCTACTCCTTCGTCGAAGCGCTGCAAGCCAGCCACCCGGGCTACATCGTCCGTGCCCTGGGCGGCGCGTTCTTTGCCTCCGGCATGCTGTTCATGGCCTACAACGTCTGGCGCACCGTGCGTGCCTCCGACCCAGCAGAAGCCGAAGCCGCCGCCAAGATCGCCGTTGTGGGAGCCCACTGATGAAGCACGAAGTAGTCGAGAAGAATATCGGCCTGCTGGCCTTCTTCATGGTCATCGCCGTGAGTATCGGCGGCCTGACCCAGATCGTTCCGCTGTTCTTCCAGGACGTGACCAACAAGCCGGTCGAAGGCATGAAGCCGCGTACCGCCCTTGAACTGGAAGGCCGCGACATCTACATCGCCAACGGCTGTGTCGGCTGCCACTCGCAGATGATCCGTCCGTTCCGCGCTGAAACCGAACGTTATGGCCACTACTCCGTGGCCGGTGAAAGCGTGTGGGACCACCCGTTCCTGTGGGGTTCCAAGCGCACCGGGCCGGACCTGGCCCGTGTCGGCGGACGCTACTCCGATGACTGGCAACGCGCGCACTTGTACAACCCGCGCAACGTTGTGCCTGAGTCGAAAATGCCGGCGTACCCGTTCCTCGTGGAAAACAAGCTCGACGGCAAGGACACCGCGAAGAAGATGGAAGTCTTGCGCACCCTGGGCGTGCCCTACACCGACGAAGACATCGCCGGTGCAGCCGCAGCCGTGAAGGGCAAGACCGAAATGGACGCATTGGTGGCCTACCTGCAAGGCCTTGGCACCATCATCAAAAGCAAACGGTGATTCTTCATGGATATCGGGATGATTCGTGGCCTGGGCACCGTTGTCGTGATGGTGGCCTTTATCGGCCTGGCGCTGTGGGTGTTCAGCCCCAAGCGCAAGTCGGAGTTTGACGACGCAACCATGCTGCCCTTTGCGGATGACCCCGAAGCCATCAAGCACGTCGAGCAAGCTTCTAGGAGTAACAAAGAATGACTACGTTCTGGAGTCTGTACGTCACAGTCCTCAGTCTGGGTACCATTTTCGCCCTGACCTGGCTGCTGCTGTCGACCCGCAAGGGCCAGCGCGCCGAGCAAACGGACGAGACCGTCGGCCACTCGTTCGACGGTATCGAGGAGTACGACAACCCACTGCCGAAATGGTGGTTCATGCTGTTCGTCGGCACCATCGTCTTCGCCCTCGGCTACCTGGTGCTATACCCCGGCCTGGGCAATTGGAAAGGCCTGCTGCCGGGCTACAACTACCTCGACAACGACAAGCAGACCGCCTTCGCCAACGGCCAGACCGGCTGGACCGGCGTGCATGAGTGGGAAAAGGAAATGGCCAGGTCGGACGCCAAGTTCGGGCCGATCTTCGCCAAATTCGCCGCGATGCCGATTGAAGAGGTTGCCAAAGACCCGCAGGCCCTGAAGATGGGCGGCCGTCTGTTCGCCTCCAACTGCTCGGTATGCCACGGTTCGGACGCCAAGGGAGCCTACGGCTTCCCCAACCTGACCGACGCCGACTGGCGCTGGGGCGGCGAGCCCGCGACCATCAAGGAAACCATCATGAAAGGCCGCCACGCGGTGATGCCGGCCTGGGCCGAAGTCATCGGCGAACAAGGCGTGGCCGACGTGGCGGGCTTCGTGGTGACCAACCTTGACGGCCGCAAACTGCCGGAAGGCGCCAAGGCCGACGTGGCCAACGGCGGGAAACTCTTCGCCGCCAACTGCGTGGCCTGCCACGGCCCGGCCGGTAAAGGCACACCCGCCATGGGCGCACCCGACCTGACTCACCCGGGCGCGTTCATCTACGGTTCAAGCTTCGCCCAACTGCAGCAGACCATCCGCTACGGCCGCCAGGGCCAGATGCCTGCACAGGAACTACTGCAAGGTAACGACAAGGTGCATTTACTGGCCGCATATGTTTACAGCTTGTCCCATGGGGATAAGAAGGCTCAAGAGCAGTAAGCTTCATCAGAAACACAAAAGCCCCGTACAGTACAAACTGGCGGGGCTTTTTTCTGGCAGCTATACGGGCCAATGAAATCGATGCGTTGATCGCCGCTACTGCTCTGGTTCATGGGTTAACCCATGGGACGAATGACCGCTCCACGCGCAAAAACCGTCCATACTTCACAAGTCAATTGATCCACGTCACCTACACCATCAATTGATTTCCCCCAACGCGACCAAAGGTCGCACCCTTTGCGCGTCATCGGGGGCGTATCATTACGCCACTGCAAGACCCTTCATTTGACCCCGACCGGCACGTACTGGCCGAGGCAAATCTCCACCGCCGTGGGATGCAATGATGAGCAAGCAAATACCGGTACAAGACGTTACTCCACCTGCCAAAAACTCCAACAACGGTGTCGACCTCTACGCGTCGCGAGAGAAAATCTACACCCGCGCCTTCACGGGCCTGTTCCGCAACCTGCGCATGCTTGGCGGCGCCGGTCTGTTCCTGCTCTACTTCGGCACGGTGTGGCTGAACTGGGGTGGCCACCAGGCCGTGTGGTGGGACCTGCCGGAACGTAAGTTCTTCATTTTCGGTGCGACCTTCTGGCCCCAGGACTTCATCCTCCTCTCGGGCATCCTGATCGTCGCGGCCTTTGGCCTGTTCTTCATCACGGTGTACGCCGGGCGCATCTGGTGCGGGTATACCTGCCCGCAAAGCGTGTGGACGTGGATCTTCATGTGGTGCGAAAAAGTCACCGAAGGCGACCGTAACCAGCGCATCAAGCTGGACAAGGCGCCGATGGGCGCCAACAAGTTCCTGCGCAAGTTCAGCAAACACACGCTGTGGCTGCTGATCGGTTTTGTCACCGGCATGACCTTCGTCGGTTATTTCTCGCCGATCCGCGAACTGGTGTTCGACTTCTTCACCGGCCAGGCCGATGGCTGGTCGTATTTCTGGGTCGGTTTCTTCACCCTCGCCACCTACGGCAACGCCGGCTGGCTGCGCGAGCAGGTGTGCATCTACATGTGCCCCTATGCGCGCTTCCAAAGCGTGATGTTCGACAAAGACACCCTGATCGTCTCCTACGACCCACGTCGTGGCGAAGTGCGTGGCCCGCGTAAAAAAGGCGCCGACTACAAAGCCCAGGGCCTCGGCGATTGCATCGATTGCACAATGTGCGTGCAGGTGTGCCCGACCGGCATCGACATCCGCGATGGCCTGCAGATCGAATGCATCGGCTGCGCCGCGTGTATCGACGCCTGCGACAACATCATGGACAAGATGGATTACCCGCGCGGCCTGATCAGCTACACCACCGAGCACAACCTGTCGGGGCAGAAAACCCACAAGCTGCGTCCGCGCCTGATCGGCTATGCGCTGGTATTGCTGGCGATGATGAGCCTGTTGGCCACGGCATTTTTCATGCGTCCGCTGGTGGGTTTCGACGTCAGCAAAGACCGTGTGCTGTACCGCGAAAACGCTGAAGGACGGATCGAGAACGTCTACAGCCTGAAGATCATGAACAAAGACCAGCGCGACCACACGTATGTGCTTGATGCTGCCGGGCTGCCGGACCTCAAGCTGCAAGGCCGCCGCGAAATCAAGGTGGCTGCCGGCGACATCGTCAGCATGCCGGTCGAACTGTCGAGTGCGCCGGAACAATTGCCGTCGAGCACCAACGAGGTGAAATTCATCCTCAAGGATGCCGATGACGCCAGCGTCCACATTGAAGCCAAGAGCCGATTCATCGGCCCACAAGTTCGTTAACGAGAGAGCTGAACAATGCCCGTAGCCACTGCCGCAAGCCCCTGGTACAAGCACCTCTGGCCCTGGATCATCATTGGTATCCTGGCTTGCTCGGTGACCTTGACCTTGTCCATGGTGACCATTGCAGTGAACAACCCGGACAACCTGGTCAACGACAACTACTACGAGGCCGGTAAAGGCATCAACCGCTCCCTGGACCGCGAACGCCTGGCCCAGACCCTGCAACTGCGCGCCAAGGTGCATCTGGATGAGCTGACCGGTGAAGTCGAACTGCACCTCACCGGCTACAGCAACCCGAGCACCCTGGAACTGAACCTGATTTCGCCGACTCAGCCCGAGAAGGACCGCAAGATCAACCTGGCCCGCAGCGACAGCGAACCCAGTCGCTACATCGGCCAGGTCACCGACAAGGTCGAAGGTCGGCGCTTCGTCGAACTGCTCGGCGTGGAAGGCGACAGGACCTGGCGCTTGTTCGAAGAAGAACAGGTCAACCACGACAAGGACTTGCTGCTCGGGGATGAACCGCTGCAGGGTGCTGAAGACCTGAAGAAGTAAACAGGCTGCGCTTCACGCATCGCGGGCAAGCCCGCTCCCACATGGACACCGCGATCCACTGTGGGAGCGGGCTTGCCCGCGATGAGGCCCTACCCGCCACCAAAGATCTAACGCCATGACCACCCCAACCCCCTGCTACCACTGCGCCCTGCCCGTTCCACCCGGTAGCCGCTTCACCGCCGTGATCCTTGGCGAGCGCCGCGAACTCTGCTGCCCGGGCTGCCAGGCCGTGGCCGAAGCGATCGTGGCGGGCGGGTTGGAAAGCTATTACCAGCACCGCAGCGAAGCCTCGGCCAACCCCGAGGCACTGCCGGTGCAATTGGTCGACGAACTGGCGCTGTACGACCGCGCCGATGTGCAAAAACCCTTCGTGCGCCACGATGGCGAACTGGCCGAAGCCACGCTGTTGATGGAAGGCATCAGTTGCGCGGCCTGTGGCTGGCTGATCGAAAAACACCTGCGCAGCCTGCCCGCCGTGGCGGAGGCGCGCCTGAACCTGTCCAACCATCGCTTGCAGGTACGCTGGGCCGACGGGCAACTGCCGCTGAGCCAACTGCTCAGTGAGCTGCGCCATATCGGTTACGCCGCCCACCCCTATCAGGCAGACCGCGCCGCCGAGCAATTGGCCGGCGAAAACCGTCTGGCCTTGCGCCAACTCGGGGTTGCCGGGTTGCTGTGGTTCCAGGCGATGATGGCGACCATGGCCACCTGGCCGGAATTCAATATCGACCTCAGCGCCGAACTGCACGTCATCCTGCGCTGGGTCGCGATGTTTCTGACCACGCCCATCGTGTTCTACAGCTGTGCGCCGTTTTTCAAGGGCGCCATGCGCGACCTGCGCACCCGTCACCTGACCATGGACGTGTCGGTATCCCTGGCCATTGGCGGGGCTTACCTGGCCGGCATCTGGACCGCGATCACCGGCGTCGGTGAACTGTATTTCGATGCGGTGGGCATGTTCGCGCTGTTCCTGCTGGCCGGCCGCTACCTGGAGCGGCGGGCCCGCGAACGCACGGCCGCCGCTACCGCGCAGTTGGTCAACCTGCTGCCTGCCTCATGCCTGCGTTTGAACGCTGAAGGCCAGAGCGAACGCATCCTGCTCCCCGAGCTGGCCCTGGGCGACCGCGTGCTGGTTCATCCCGGTGCCGTGCTGCCGGCGGACGGGGTGATTCTCGACGGCCAGTCGAGCATCGACGAATCCCTGCTCACCGGCGAATACCTGCCGCAACCGCGTCAAGTCGGCGATGCGGTAACGGCCGGCACCCTCAACGTCGAGGGCGCGCTGACCGTCGAAGTGCGCGCCCTGGGCCATGACACGCGCCTGTCCGCCATCGTGCGCCTGCTGGAGCGGGCCCAGGCCGAGAAACCGCACCTGGCGCAAATCGCCGATCGCGCCGCACAGTGGTTCCTGCTCGGCTCGCTGGTCGCCGCCGTGCTGATCGGCCTGTTGTGGTGGCAGTTGGACGCGTCGCGGGCGTTCTGGATCGTCCTGGCAATGCTGGTGGCGACCTGCCCGTGCGCGCTGTCGCTGGCCACGCCGACCGCCCTGACGGCCGCCACCGGCACCCTGCACAAACTCGGCCTGCTGCTGACCCGCGGCCATGTGCTGGAAGGCCTGAACCAGATCGACACGGTGATTTTCGACAAGACCGGCACCCTCACCGAAGGGCGCCTGGCGCTGCGTGCGATCCGCCCCCTGGGAGCGTTGAACAGCGACCAGTGCCTGGGCCTCGCCGCCGCCCTGGAAAATCGCTCAGAACACCCGATCGCCCGCGCCTTCGGGCGCGCGCCCCTGGCCGCCGACGAAGTGCTCAGTGCCCCCGGCCTCGGCCTGGAAGGCTGGGTGGGCGAACGTCAACTGCGCATCGGCCAACCGGGCTATGTGTGTGAACTCAGCGGCTGCCCGATCCCCGCCGCGCCGGATGAAGCCGGGCAATGGCTGCTGTTGGGCGACCGCGACGGCGCCCTCGCCTGGTTCGTCCTGGATGACCGCCTGCGCAGCGACGCCCCGGCCCTGCTGGCGGCCTGCAAGGCACGCGGTTGGCGCACGCTGCTGCTGTCGGGCGACAGTTCGCCGATGGTCGCCAGCGTCGCCGCCGAACTGGGCATCGACGAAGCCCACGGCGGCCTGCGCCCCGATGACAAGCTGCAAGTGCTGCAACAACTGCACAAAGAAGGGCGCAAAGTGCTGATGCTCGGCGACGGGGTGAACGATGTGCCGGTGCTGGCCGCCGCCGATATCAGCGTGGCCATGGGCTCGGCCACCGACCTGGCAAAAACCAGCGCCGACGCGGTGCTGCTGTCCAACCGCCTCGACGCCCTGGTGCAAGCGTTTACCTTGGCGCGGCGCACCCGTCGGGTGATCATGGAGAATCTGCTGTGGGCCGGGCTGTACAATGGCCTTATGCTGCCGTTTGCCGCGCTCGGCTGGATCACGCCGATCTGGGCCGCGGTCGGCATGTCCCTCAGTTCGTTGACCGTGGTGCTCAACGCCCTGCGCCTGACTCGCCTGCCGAGCGCGCCGACCGCCAGCACCCCCTCAGTAACCCGCCCGTTGCCGGCTTGAGCCGCGCGGGCATGGAGTGCAGATGCCAGCTTTATACGTGATGATTCCGGCGGCGCTGCTGATTGTGGCCATCGCCATCTACATCTTCTTCTGGGCGGTGGACAGCGGCCAGTACGACGACCTCGACGGCCCGGCCCACAGCGTGCTGTTCGACGATCAGGACCCAAACCACCTGGCCGCCGTCGACGAGGCCAACAGCCCCGAGCCCCCGGCCGCCCCGAAAGATCCGCCCCATGCTTGATCTGGCGCCGCTGCTGGTCTCCGCGCTGATCCTTGGCCTGCTGGGGGGCGGCCATTGCCTGGGCATGTGCGGCGGCCTGATGGGTGCGCTGACGCTGGCGATCCCCAAGGAACAACGCAGCCGCAGGTTCCGCCTGCTGCTCGCGTACAACCTGGGGCGCATCCTCAGCTACGCCACCGCCGGCCTGCTGATCGGCCTGGCCGGCTGGGCCGTGGCCAACAGCCCGGCGGCGATGTTCATGCGCGTGCTGGCCGGCCTGCTGCTGATCAGCATGGGCCTGTACCTGGCCGGCTGGTGGAGCGGCCTCACCCGCATCGAAAGCCTCGGTCGCGGCCTGTGGCGGCACATCCAGCCGGTTGCCAACCGTTTGCTGCCGGTGTCCAGCCTGCCCCGCGCCCTGCTGTTGGGCGCGCTGTGGGGCTGGTTGCCGTGCGGGTTGGTCTACAGCACCCTGCTGTGGGCCGCCAGCCAAGGTAATGCGCTGGACAGTGCGGTGCTGATGCTGGCGTTCGGCCTGGGTACCTGGCCAGTGCTGCTGGCGACCGGGCTGGCCGCCGAACGCGTCACGGCATTGTTGCGCAAACGCAGTGTGCGTACCGCCGGCGGCGTGCTGGTGATTCTGTTCGGTATCTGGACCTTGCCCGGCCCCCATCAGCACTGGCTAATGGGCCACTAAAAGGCCATGTGGCATAGCGCCGCTCCCCGTTGACGCAAATCAAGATGCCATATCCGCCACGCCCCTAGACTCGGCCGACTAGTCTATCCGGGGGAACGCCCGCATGCTCGACGCCATTCGTTGGGACAGCAACCTGATTCATCGCTACGATTTGGCGGGGCCACGCTACACGTCCTACCCCACCGCAGTGCAATTCGACAGCCAGGTCGGCTCCTTCGACCTGCTCCACGCCCTGCGCGACAGCCGCAAGGCTGCACGCCCGTTGTCGCTGTATGTGCACGTGCCGTTCTGCGCCAACATCTGCTACTACTGCGCCTGCAACAAAGTCATCACCAAGGACCGCGGCCGCGCCCAGCCCTACCTGCAGCGCCTGGAACAAGAGATCCAACTGATCGCCTGCCACCTCGATCCGAAACAGACCGTGGAGCAACTGCATTTCGGCGGTGGTACCCCGACTTTTCTCAGCCATGACGAACTGCGCCAGGTGATGGCCTGCCTGCGCAAGCATTTCAACCTGCTCGATGACGATTCCGGCGACTACAGCATCGAGATCGACCCGCGCGAAGCCGACTGGGCAACCATGGGCCTGCTGCGCGAGCTGGGCTTCAACCGCGTCAGTATCGGCCTGCAAGACCTCGACCCGGAAGTGCAACGGGCGGTCAATCGCCTGCAAAGCCTGGAAGAAACCCGCGCCGTGATTGATGCCGCGCGCACCTTGCAGTACCGCTCGATCAATATCGACCTGATCTACGGCCTGCCCAAGCAAACCCCGATCAACTTCGCGCGCACCGTGGAAGAAGTGATCAAGTTGCAACCGGATCGCCTGTCGGTGTTCAACTACGCGCACTTGCCGGAACGCTTCATGCCTCAGCGGCGGATCAACGCCGATGACCTGCCGTCCCCGGCGGCAAAACTGCAGATGCTGCAAACCACCATCGAACAGTTGACCGACGCCGGCTACCGCTACATCGGCATGGACCACTTCGCGCTACCGGACGACGAATTGGCCATTGCCCAGGAAGAAGGCACCCTGCAACGCAACTTCCAGGGCTACACCACCCACGGCCATTGCGACCTGATCGGGCTCGGGGTGTCAGCCATCAGCCAGATCGGCGATCTGTATTGCCAGAACACCAGCGACCTCAATAGCTACCAGAACGCCCTGGCCGACGCGCAACTGGCGACCAACCGCGGCCTGGTCTGCACCACGGACGATCGGTTGCGGCGGGAAGTGATTCAGCAATTGATCTGTAATTTCAGCCTGACATTCGAGCAGATCGAACAGGCGTTCAATATCGATTTTCGCGGCTACTTCGACGAGATCTGGCCGCAACTCGAAACGATGGCCGACGACGGCCTGATCGAACTGGACGCACAAGGCATTCGCGTTCTACCGGCCGGGCGGCTGCTGGTGCGCTCGGTGTGCATGGTGTTCGATGCCTACCTGGAACATCAGAACCGGCAGCGCTTTTCGCGGGTGATCTGAAGGTTCTATGCCATCGCCAGGGAGGCCGCCTTCATGGCGTCTTCGCTGCTCAGGCCTTTCATGGCTTTGGCCAGCGAGGCTTGCGCGGTCACCAGGCTCGCCTGCAGTGCGCTGAGTGAGGCTTGCAGGTTGCTGGCCTTGACCCGCGCCTGGTCAGGCGTCAGGCTCGTGTCCGCCATCACTGCAGCCAGCTCGGCCTGTTTCTTGGCGATCTGCTCCTTGATCTGACGGATCATTTTCAGCGTCTGCTGAATGTTATCCGGCAAGCCACTCTCTTCGATATCGCTGTTGGCTTTCTTCGCGGTACCCGCAGCCTTCAATGCCGCTCCGGAAATAGTCACGGTCACGCCCTCGACCGCCTTGGCCGGACGCAGCGGCGCCGACGTGGCGTCCTCAAGTGCTTTGGCTGCCTTGGCTTCTTTAGCCTCCGCCACCAGGTCCTTGGGCTCGCGAACCGCCGGAACCGGCAGCTTGGCAGCAGAGTTTTCACCAATGGAAAGCATGATGTGAGCCTCCAGGCTCTAAGGGACACTGACTTGTATCGGCATCGATACAATAATCTTTATCCCGGCATCGGTTTTTCGTCCATGCTGGCCTCTTCTACCCACAGTGCGTTACCCTTATGTCTTATGTGTGTTTTCCCACAAGGATTTAAGAAATGTCCGAGCCCGTTAAGCTGCGCGCTAACAGCCAGGCCCATTGCAAGGATTGCAGCCTGGCCCCCCTCTGCTTACCACTTTCATTGAATCTGGAAGACATGGATGCGCTGGACGAAATCGTTAAACGTGGACGCCCACTGAAAAAAGGCGAGTTTCTATATCGCCAGGGCGACAAGTTCGATTCTGTCTATGCAGTACGTTCGGGTGCATTGAAGACCTTCAGCCTGAGCGACAGTGGCGAAGAGCAGATCACCGGCTTCCACCTGCCGAGCGAGCTGGTCGGGTTGTCGGGGATGGACACCGAGATTCATCCGGTGTCGGCTCAGGCACTGGAGACCACATCGGTGTGCGAAATTCCTTTCGAACGCCTGGACGAACTGGCCCTGCAATTGCCGCAACTGCGCCGCCAACTGATGCGTGTCATGAGCCGCGAGATCCGGGACGACCAGCAAATGATGCTGCTGTTGTCGAAGAAAACCGCCGACGAGCGCATCGCCACCTTCCTGGTCAACCTGTCGGCGCGGTTCCGTGCCCGTGGTTTCTCGGCCAACCAGTTCCGCCTGAGCATGTCGCGCAATGAAATCGGCAATTACCTGGGCCTGGCGGTGGAAACCGTGTCCCGGGTATTTACCCGTTTCCAGCAGAACGAACTGCTTGCCGCCGAAGGCAAGGAAGTACACATCCTCGACCCGATCCAGCTGTGTGCGTTGGCGGGCGGCTCCCTGGAGGGCTGATCCAGAGACTTGCGGCCGCGCCAATCGGCCAGGCCGCAAGGTATACTTCGAGTCCGTTTTCCGCCCCTGGACTCTGCGACGATGACCTTCGATTCGTTCGACATCAAATCCCTGATCCGCCCTGTCATCGACTTCCCCAAGCCTGGGGTGATCTTTCGTGACATCACGCCGCTGTTCCAGTCGCCCAAGGCCCTGCGCCTGGTGGCCGACACCTTCGTCCATCGCTACGTCGAAGCCGATTTCAGCCATATCGGTGCGATGGATGCCCGGGGTTTCCTGATCGGCTCGATCATCGCCTACCAATTGAACAAACCGCTGATCCTGTTCCGCAAACAGGGCAAGCTGCCGGCCGACGTGTTGGCCGAGGGTTACCAGACCGAATACGGCGAAGCCTTCCTCGAAGTGCATGCCGACAGCCTGTGTGAAGGCGACTCGGTGCTGATCTTCGATGACCTGATCGCCACCGGCGGCACGCTGATCGCCGCAGCAAACCTGGTGCGGCGCATGGGCGCGAAGGTGTTCGAAGCGGCGGCGATTATCGACCTGCCGGAACTGGGTGGCACGCAACGCCTGGAAGATATGGAGATTCCGACGTTTTGCCTGACGCAATTTGCGCTGAGCGAGCGTTGAGGATTATCACCGACACCACACAGCCCATGTGGGAGCAAGCCCCCTCCCACACTTTGTCCTGCCGCGTGGCTTAAAGCGCGATGGGTTTGCGACCGGCAAACGAATGCGCCAGGGTGCCGCCGTCCACCAACTCCAGCTCGCCACCCAGCGGCACACCGTGGGCGATCCGCGATGTGATCAGGCCTTTGTTGCTTAGCAGTTGGGCGATGTAATGCGCAGTCGCTTCACCCTCCACGGTCGGGTTGGTGGCCAGGATCACTTCAGTAAACGTGCCCTGCGCTTCGATCCGCGCCACCAGTTGCGGAATGCCGATGGCTTCCGGGCCCAGGCCGTCCAACGGCGACAGATGGCCTTTGAGCACGAAATAGCGCCCGCGATAACCGGTCTGTTCCACCGCGTACACGTCCATCGGCCCTTCCACCACGCATAACAGCGTGTCATCGCGACGCGGGTCGGCGCATTGCGGGCAGAGTTCTTCCTCGGTGAGGGTGCGGCACTGGCGACAGTGACCAACGCCCTCCATGGCCTGGCTCAAGGCCTGGGCCAACCGGGTGCCGCCGCTGCGATCACGCTCCAGCAGTTGCAGCGCCATGCGCTGGGCGGTTTTCTGGCCGACACCGGGCAAAGTGCGCAGGGCGTCGATCAGTTGGCGAATCAGGGGGCTGAAGCTCATGGGCGAAGGGTCCGACAAAACAACGAGACGCGGTTTATACCCGCGCCCCGGATTAGCGTCAAATGCTCAATCCTGCGCGACGCGCACCACCAACTTGCCGAAGTTGCGTCCTTCGAGCAAACCGATAAAGGCTTGAGGCGCGTGTTCCAGGCCGTCGACCATGTCTTCGCGGAACTTGATCTTGCCGTCGCGTACCCACGGCGCCATGGCGCTGAGGAATTCCGGCTGGCGATCGCCGTAGTCATCGAACACGATAAAGCCCTGGATACGCACGCGCTTGGTCAGCAAGGTGCGTTGCAGCGCCGGCAGTCGATCAGGGCCGCTGGGCGCTTCATGGGCGTTATAGCCGGCGATCAGCCCGCATAGCGGGATCCGCGCCTTGGGGTTGAGCAGCGGCAGCACGGCATCGAACACCTTGCCGCCGACGTTTTCAAAGTAGATATCCACGCCCTTGAAACAGGCCAGGGCCAATTCATTGGCGAAGTTCTCGCTTTTGTGGTCGATGCAGGCATCAAAGCCCAGCTCATCCACCACGTAACGGCACTTGTCGGCCCCGCCCGCGACACCCACCACGCGCAGGCCCTTGAGCTTGGCCACCTGGCCCACCACCGAGCCCACCGCACCGGACGCGGCCGCCACCACCAGGGTTTCGCCGGCCTTGGGCTGGCCGATGTCCATCAGGCCCATGTAGGCGGTCATGCCCGGCATGCCCAGCACGCCCAACGCCATCGACGGGCTGGCCAGACCGTTGGGCACCGGCATCAGGTTGCGACCGTCGCTAATGCTGTGGCTTTGCCAGCCGGTGGAGCCGACCACCAGGTCGCCCGCTTCGAATTTCGGGTTGCGCGACTGCTCGATACGGCTGACAGCGCCACCCGTCATCACTTCGTCGATTTCCACCGGAGCGGCGTAGGACGGTGCATCACTCATGCGCCCGCGCATGTAGGGGTCGAGGGACAGGTACAGCGTCTTCAACAGGACTTGGCCGTCTGCCAGTTCCGGCAGGGTCACACGTTCGAGGCGGAAGTTTTCCGCGGTTGGCGCGCCGTGAGGGCGCGAGACCAGGACAATGCGCTGGTTAAGCATCGGTTCTTGAGGCATCGGGGGGCTCCGTTATCGAGGGTCGAATTCAATGGCATCAAGTGCAGACACTGGCCAAGGCACCGAGGTTCGACAAAGTTACCCTTGCGTAGCCGCTACGCAGGGGAAAACAGCCAAAAAAAATGCCAGGCGCGATGCCTGGCATTCCAGTCTAGCTAAGGCTGGCCGATCAGAACGGCAGTTTCATGCCCGGTGGCAGTTGCATGCCAGCGGTCACGCCGGACATTTTGTCCTGGCTGTTGGCTTCGATCTTGCGCACTGCGTCATTGACGGCCGCGGCGAACAGATCTTCCAGCACTTCACGGTCGTCATCGCTGACGCCTTCGAGCAGGCTCGGGTCGATGCTCACGCGCTTGATGTCGTGACGACCGGTCATCACCACGCTGACCATATCGCCACCGGCTTTACCGGTGACTTCGGCGTTGGCCAGCTCTTCCTGCATCTTGGCCATCTTTTCCTGCATCTGCTGTGCCTGCTTCATCAGGCCGGCCATGCCACCTTTCATCATGGGAATCACCTCAAAAGTACGTGGATCAATAAGTAGCCCGGTGTCATGACGCCTGGGGCACCGGGGCTTCGACAGGTTCAATAGTATCGTGACGGACGACCGCGCCGAACTGTTGCATCAATTGTTGGATGAGCGGGTCACCGTGGATCGACTCCTCGGCCTCGCGCTGGCGATTGAGGCGTCGGCGGGTCGCGGCCTGGGCCGGGGTTTCCTGCTCGGGCTTGATCAACTCGATGGTGATGCTCAGCGTGCGCTCATGATACTGGTTGAGGGCATCGTTGAGCCGGCGCTGCTGGGTCGCGTTGAACAGGGCGCTGTGGGCCGGGTCCAGGTGCAGCAACCAGTGGTCGCCCTCGATGGCGATCAGGGTGCAGTTGGCGGCGATGCTGCCGGTCATGCCGGAAATCGGCAGTTTCGGGAACAGCTCCAGCCATTGCAGGGCCAGGCCGGTGGCCGGCGCGGCAGCGGGTTCCGCTTCGGGCTCGGGGGCCGGCTCGGCGGTGTGTTCGCTGTCCAGTTCGTCCAGGTAGCTGTAGGCCGAATCGATGTCCGGCTCGATGTAGTCTTCGTCCAGCGGCGGTTCGTCGTCCAGGTCGATGCCGGGCGTTGCGGCGTCCACCTGGGCGACGGTCGGCTCGGGGACGGGCGCACTGACCCATTCCGGCGCATCCGGCACCACGCTGTCCGGCATTGGCGTAGGCATCGGCGTCAGCTCGGGCTGCTCGCCGGCGGTTTCCAGCACGGGCTCCACGGCGGGCTGCAGCTCGACCTCGGGTTCAGCCTCTGCCGGGGCATTCCAGGGCAGGTCGACCACCGGGGCCGGTTCGGGCTCGACAACCGGCACCGGCGCGATCACCGGCGCGACAACCACCGGCTCAGGCACCGGCGCAACCGGCGCAGGCGCAGCAACCGCTGGCGCGACCACCGCCGCGCCAGCCACTGATTTGGCGGAATCAACTGTGGCCTGGCTGATCCCCACTGGCTTTAGCGGCTGTCTCGGCGCGTCCGTCGCATCGGCGGGGCGGAAGGCCAGCATGCGCAGCAGGACCATTTCGAAGCCGCCACGCGGGTCTGGTGCGAGGGGCAAGTCCCGGCGACCGATCAGGCCCATCTGGTAGTAGAACTGCACGTCTTCGGCCGGCAACGCCTGGGCCAGGGCCAACACGCGATCGCGGTCGCCGTGGCCGTTGTCGACACCTTCCGGCAATGCCTGGGCGATGGCGACGCGGTGCAGCACGTTGAGGATTTCCGAGAGCACACCGTTCCAGTCCGGGCCCTGTTCCGACAAGTGGCGCACGGCTTCGAGCAACGCCTTGGCGTCGCCTTCGATCAGCGCGTGCAGCACGTCGAACACCTGGCCGTGGTCGAGGGTGCCGAGCATGGCACGCACATCGGCGGCCATGACCTTGCCTTCACCAAAGGCAATGGCCTGGTCGGTGAGGCTCATGGCGTCACGCATCGAACCATCGGCGGCACGGCCGAGCAGCCACAGCGCGTCGTCTTCGAACGGTACGTTTTCGACACCCAGCACGTGGGTCAAGTGCTCGACCACGCGCTCCGGGGTCATATTTTTCAGGGAGAACTGCAGGCACCGCGACAAAATCGTTGCAGGGAGTTTCTGCGGGTCGGTGGTCGCCAGGATGAATTTGACGTAGGGCGGAGGCTCTTCCAGGGTTTTCAACAATGCGTTGAACGAATGACTGGAAAGCATGTGGACTTCGTCGATCAGGTAGACCTTGAAGCGGCCACGGCTCGGCGCGTACTGCACGTTATCGAGCAGCTCGCGGGTGTCTTCGACCTTGGTGCGGCTCGCGGCGTCGATCTCGATCAGGTCGACGAAACGCCCTTCGTCGATCTCGCGGCATACCGAGCAGGTACCGCAGGGCGTCGAGGTGATGCCCGTCTCACAGTTCAGGCACTTGGCAATGATTCGGGCAATGGTAGTCTTGCCGACACCGCGAGTACCGGTAAACAGGTAGGCGTGGTGCAGCCGTTGGCTGTCCAAGGCATTGATCAGAGCCTTGAGCACATGGGTCTGGCCGACCATTTCGCGGAACGAGCGCGGGCGCCATTTACGTGCAAGAACCTGATAACTCATCGAAAACCGTCGCAACTGAGAAGCGGAAGCCGGTAATGCTAGCGGAGCAAGGGGGAAATTGCATCCGGCACGCTTGCCTTATCTGCCTAAGATTGCCTGAGCGGCCCCGAAAAGGCCTGAACCCGGAGAGTGTATGCGCGTAGTCCTGGGCGCCTTATGGATGCTCACCACCGCCAGCCTTGCGGCGCCCGCGCCGTTGCGCTTCTCGGTTTCCGACAGTTGGGCGATGCCTATGGTGCAAGTGGAGGACGGCCAGCCCACCCAGGGTATTTTGTATGACCTGATGTCGAGCCTGGCCACCCAGGTCGGCCGCCCGGCCGAGTTCCACGTACTGGCGCGGGCACGCATTGCCGCGGCCATGGCCCATGGCGACATCGATGTGCGCTGTTATGTCGCCCAGGCCTGGCTCGACAACCTGTCTGGCGACTACCTCTGGAGCCTGCCGTTGCTGGTCCAGCGCAACGTATTGGTCAGCGTCCGCAACCAGCCGGTGCAATTGGCCCGGCTGGCGCCGCAGTCGATCGGAACGGTGCTCAATTACCGCTACTCCACGCTCGACCCATTGTTCGCCAAAGGCCAACTGAGGCGCGACGACGCCCGCAGCGAAGAACAAGTGCTGCACAAACTGGTGGCCGGGCGCTTCAAGTATGCGGTGAGCAATGAATGGATCGTCGACCGCTTCAACCAGCACCTGCCGATGGAACAGCGACTGCACAAAGTCGCCATCATCGAGGAGCAAAGCCTGGGCTGCGCCGTGCGCAACGACCCGGACCTGCCGGTGCAACAAATCCTGCGCACCCTGCTGCGGATGAAGATGTCAGGCGAAATCGACGACATCATCCAACTGTACACCGGCGAAGACGCCGTGCCCCCGCACGCTCCTGACAAGAACTGACAGCGCCGTCTTTTAGACTGGGCTCAACCACCCCGTCCTCAAGGAGCCTCCATGAATACCGTCGCCCATTACTTCCTGCTGTATGTCGACAGCCCCGCCACCAGCGCCAACTTCTACAGCCGCCTGCTGGACAAACCACCGGTTGAATTGAACCCGACCTTTGCCCTGTTCATTCTCGATAATGGCGTCAAGCTCGGCCTGTGGTCGCGCCACAGCGTAGAGCCAGCGGCCCAGGCCACGGGCGGCGGCGGCGAAGTGGGCTTCGCCCTGCCCGACCAGGCCGCCGTGGATGCTCTGCACGACCAATGGCTGGAACGTGGCGCCACGATCATCCAGTCACCGACCGTCGTGGACTTTGGCTACACCTTTGTCGCCCAGGACCTCGACGGTCATCGGTTGCGCGCGTTCTGCATGGGCGGCTGAGCTGCGCCGCCAGCGGCCTTCCAGGCTGATGGCCGCCACACTGGCGAGTACGATCATCGCGCCGAGCATCACCTGCCCGGCGACGTGCTCGCCCAGCAATATCGCCGCCATCGCCATGGCCACCGGCGGAATCAAGTACATCGCCACCGATGCACGGCTGACCTCGACATGCTTCAACACATAAGCCCAGGCCAGGTACGCCAAGGCACTGGGGAAAATGCCCAGCACCAGCACCGCCAGGTTTTCCGGCCAGGGCGCCTGCGCCACGGCAGCGGGCAGGCCTGGCAGGTTCACGCAGAGCATCAAGGTGCCCGACCACACCATGTAGCACGCCAGGGTCAGCGGGCTGTAGCGGTGGGCACAGTGTTTCTGGATGGCGAAATACACGCTCCATGACACCGCCGCCAGCAGGATCAACAGGCCACGCGGGTCGATGTCACCCACGCCCTGCTCACCCCAGATCACCACCAGCACGCCAAGCAACCCCAGCAATACACAGCTCCAGCGCCAGACACTGACCCGCTCCCTCAAGCAAAAAAACGCGATCAGCACACTGAACAGCGGCGCCGACTGCGCCAATACACTGGACGCCGCCGCCGTGACCCATTGCTGCCCATAGTTGAGGCAAGTGTGATGCAGGAACACCCCGAAAAAACCCAGCACCAGCAACCACGGCACATCTCGCAGGCGCGGCCGACCGATATCCAGCACCAACGCGACGCCGCCCATAAACACCGAGGCGATCAAAAATCGCAGCAACGCCAGTTGACCCGGACTGTAGCTGCGCAGCCCCATGTGTACGCCAATCGGCGAATAGGCCCAGCAGAGGATCACGCTGGCGATGACTAGCGTAAGCTTTAGGCGTGACGGGGAATTCATCAACGGCATCCAGAAACAGAGAAGGAATGCCGCCAGTCTTGGCCGGGTCACGCCGTAGGACAATTAAGCGTTTCTGACTTCTGAAATCAGTGGAACTGAGCAATGGAAATGGCCCAACTGAAGATGGTGCGAGCCGTGGCGCAAACCGGCAGCGTGGCTCAGGCCGCGGCGCAATTGCATTGCGTGCCGTCGAACATCACCACGCGCATCAAACAGCTGGAAAGCGAATTGGGCACGCCACTGTTCATCCGTGCCGGACGCGGGCTGGCGATCAGCGCCGCCGGTAAAATCTTCCTCGATTACTGCGAACGCATCCTGGCCCTGGTGGACGAATCCAAACGCGCGGTGGACGCCAACGCTATCCCGCGGGGCACCTTGCGGATCGGCGCGGTAGAGTCCAGCGCCAGCGGCCGCCTGCCACCGCTGCTGGCGGAATACCATCGACGCTACCCCGACGTCAGTCTCGAACTGGTGACCGGCGCCTGGGGCCAACTGCTCGACGACCTGCAACACCACCGCCTGGACGTGGCGCTGGTGGCCGCCGGCAACAAACGCTCCAAGCTCGAACACAGCGTGGTCTACAGCGAACGCCTGGTGCTGATCGCCAGCGCCTGCAGCGCACCGATCAAGCGTGCCGAGGACCTGGCAGGGCGTACCCTGCTCGTCTGGCCGCCTGGCTGCCCTTATCGCGCCGCCTTGGAAAACTGGGTCAAGCCCCATGACTTCAAGCCGACCATCGCCAGCTATGCCAGTTGGGGCACGATCATCGGCTGCGTCAGCGCAGGGATCGGCGTGGCGCTGGCGCCGGAGGGCATTCTGGCGCGCTATGAGCAGGCCAATCAGCTGGCGTCATACCGGTTCGAAGAACTGGCGGCCGTGGATAACCTGCTGTTCTGGCACAAAGACACCCAGCGACATCTGGCCCGGGACGCATTCGCCGGGCTGCTGCGCGAAACCTTCGGCCAACCCTGAGCGAACATCAGCTTTTCGGGGCAGCCAATCGCGCGTACTGATCCTGGCTGATCCAGCCGATGAACGACCGATCCTGAGCATTGACGAACTCGACCTGAGCCCAGCCGTCCTTGAACGCCAGCACGCCGACCACATCCCCTTTGACGATATACGCACGCTTGGCCGCCTTGGCGCGCGGGGTCTTCAGCAAGTAGGCCTTGTCGGCGGACACGGTCACCAGGCCGATCCATGGTTTGTTGGCAGTCTGGCTCAGGTCCAGGCCGGTGGCGATTTCCGGCATCAACACACTGATGCAACCGGGATGCTGGCGACCCTGTTCGACGGTCAGGGTCACGCCGTCGGACGAAGGCGCCACGCTGCCGGGGTAGGCATCGTCAAGCCAGGTGGTCAACGCGTCGGGCTGGCCTTGCAGGTAGAACGCGCAACCACGGGTCACGCCCTCGCCCAGTTCTTCGGCGTAGAAACCTTCGACCTGATGCTCGGGCGTCACCGCCAGCATCAACCCTTCGTACTTGCCCGAATGCAACACAGCGGAACCGGCGAATACCGGCGCCACCGCACACCACGACAACACACCCATCGCGAGATAACGGATCATCTTATTTTTTCCTCTCAAGTGCGTCGTAGGCTTTTTTCATGAGGTCGTCATAGTTGCCGTAGTCCTCGCCGTTATAGTTACGGGCCATGGCGGTAAAGTCTTTGGCTTTCATGGCTTTCATCAATGCCGGGCTGTGGCTGCACAAGGCGAGGAAAGCCTTTAGTTGATTACCGGCATTAACTTTTAATGCGGCAACGAACTCAAATACGCTTGTGTAACCGCATGCCGCGAAATTGAACCCCATGATCTGAAACATGCCCCATGACGCCGACATCAAGGCAGCTTCCTGATTCAGCGCAAATGCGGTGGCCATGGTTTCCCAGGCCTTGATCTGATCCTTGTTATTGACCTGCCACTGCGGCCCCGCCTTTCTGACGTAGGGGTACGACAGCAGCGGGTGCGCCTGGTCGTAGATACGCTTGGTGTACTTGCGAAACTGGTGCCCCTCAAAGGCGATCACCGGCAACTTGGCCGGGCCAAACCCGGAACGCCCACCCGATTCCACGGTGGCGAAGGCCCTGATGATATTGACGGAAATACCATTGCCCAGCTGCGTAGCGGCGTTCTGGAAGTCGCTATCGCTCAGGGTCATGCCCCCGTCGCACGTGGCCTGAAGTATCAACTGCCGATTGCGCTGCTCGGCCTCGACCATCGCGCGCATGCGGTCCAGGTACACATTGACCGTGGCCTGCACCGCATCGCCGCTGTTGTTGCCGAACACATTGAGAAAGCTCGGGATACGCATCGTCGGGAAGGCCTTCACCGGCACCTTCACCGCTTCCTCGATCAGGCTGTTGAACGTGCGACCGGTGGGGTCGATCACGCCATCGGGATGGGCGTACTTGAGATGACGGAACTGATACTGGCTGATGCACTGCACCAATTGGCCGTCGCACTTACCGTTTTCAGCCAACGGAAACCCCATCTTGGGGATGATCAAATTGAATAAATACTGAATGCACTGAACATCGGCAGGCAAGTTACGGGCTTTACCGGGCGAGCCAACTGAAGCACTGATAAGACGGGGTAACCCTTGCAGGCTTTTCATCACAGACATCCTTGTTAGTTAAAGAAGTGATAGCACTTCAATATCAAATCAGCGCCATTGTTATACTCTGAAACAAGTGGCCGGCGGAAACTAACAAGGTGGTTTGAGGTTGTCCAGCAGGGCTTTTTAACGGTGTGAAATAGCCGTCATACGCTGCGCAGTAAAACAACGGCAGATGACTGAAAAGAAGCTGGAAGGATGCGAAACAGAAGAGGTACGGCAAGGAGGAGCGTTATGGAGGCAACCCCACCAGCCACACCCCGGCACACAATGTTCCCGCTGTGGCTGCTGCCTTCCGGCTCTGACCAGGTTCACGGGTAATCGTTGCGGGGGGGACCGATGGGGTCAGGGTAACAGGCTTTTGAGATTGCCTCTAACCTTCCGTGCCAATACCCGGTGCGGACAGTTAGAAATCGGGGGTGTAGCCAGCACTGTCACACACAGCTGTCACACATCGGTGTCACACATATGGCCTACATAATCCGTCGCGGGGCTTTCTACTATCTGAATCTGCGACTACCTAAGCACCTCTTCCCAAGGTGTCACACTTTACGTCTGAGCCTGAACATCCGGCACCGGCAAAGCGCATTGTTCCTTGCTGCATTTCTGGCCCAGCGGGTGCATAAGCACTTATCAGAACACCCCCTGGATGGCTTTCAAACGCTGCGTAGGCTGTGTTCGGAGTGGCGTGATTCAGCACCCATGCCGACCATCCAAAATGCCTCACGGAAGGCTCCAGCCATCACCGTGAAGTGCAATGTGGACGGACCTACACTGACCACCCTGTCCAAGCTGTATATCGAAGAAGGAAAACGTGGTGGCACGTGGCGTGAGGTCAGCACACACGAAGTTGAACGTGCATTACGAGATTTGTTCGAGCTGATGGGCGATATGCCTGCATTTGAGTTCGATGTGCATCAGGCCCGTCTGTTGAAGGATCGTCTGAGCCGTTGCCCCCAATACTTCGCTCTGCTCCCCCAGTTCAAGGGCAAGACGCTAACTCAAGTGATTGACTCTGGCGGCACGTACAAAACCATCACCGCCGTAACCGTAAACAACCGTCTACGTAAACTCTCGGCATTTATGAATTGGTGCAAATCCAATGGTTACGTTACCGACAATCCATTGTCGGGACTCAAGATGATGACGGGTTCGGCGAAAGATGCACGACTGTCGTTTGATCAACGCGACTTGAGTATCCTTCTCGACCTAAATGCACTCAAGGAAGAATCACGTAAGCATCCATGGAGGTTCTGGCTCCCATTGCTTGGTAGGTTCACCGGCGCCCGACTGGAAGAGCTTTGCCAGTTGCACGTTACCGATTTCGTCACGCTGCAAGGATTCGAGTGCATTCGGATTGACGATGGTCACCAAGCCCAAAGCCTGAAGAACAGTAGCAGTCGCCGAACTCTCCCAATCCATCCAACGCTGATTCAGCTTGGACTGCTTGATCACCTGAATAATCTGCGTATTCAGGGGTCTGATCGTTTATTCCCAGAGCTGGAGCCTGTTCGCGGAAAGCTAGGCCACGCGCCGTCGAAGTGGTTTAGTCGATACAGGATTAGAATGGGTGTCGCCGACCCAAAGAAAACCTTTCACAGCTTCCGCCACACAATGATCGATGATCTTAGGGATGCTGGAGTACAAGACTCCTTGATCAAGCGTATTGCTGGGCATGAAGACAACAGTATTACCTTTTGCGTTTATGGAAGCAGGATACCGATAAAAGCAATGCTAAAAGCCCTGATCCACATACAGTGATGAACGCCGCGTGAAAACCGCCGTGATCTGACTGAATATCGTCGTCGGATTCTTACTATGCTTCATCCATAGCGATGCGCAATGGGTGAAGCAACTCGACAGATTAATTTTATAAAATCGTCAAAAACAACCAATTAACCAACCTCGCAAACCATCTGGCCTTTATATCATTTACCAGATCATTTACATCAAAAATTTCAAACGCAACCAGTACCCCCCACTATTAAGCTTGAAATCCACAACCATAAAAGTCGATCCAACTTTATTCAGATTGAATGTTTAGAATGGCGCCCCCGTATTGTAGAGTTGCCTCATCGAATGAGTAACAAGCACACCAAACATTCGAACGCACATTCGACAATGAAAGCCATCCTACAACCGAAACAAATCACTGGAAAACCAATGAACAGTAAAATCATTCACGTATCTATTGCAGCACCTGGCACAGGTAAAACTATGGCGGCAATTTCCGCCATCCCTGGAATGCTTGGTCATGGGAAAAAAATTCTCTACGTAGCACCAACACTTGCACTGGCAGATCAAGTTTTTAAAGACATCCGCAGAATTTGTAGTTCTCTTGAACCGATTATTATTGATTCACGATGTGAAGGATCAGCAGAGGCAAACCTGAACAAAATGCTGAACCCAAAAGAAAGTTCGCATTTAATTATCTGCCAGCATATCACCTTCCAAAAGTGCTCGACAAAACACTTGCGCGACTGGACGATCATCATTGATGAGCTGCCTATGCCCATCAGTCTTCGTCATATGGCCTTCGACCAAGTACAACTCAAGCGCTTGGACCTTATTGAGATCATTGACAACCAAATCAAAATCAAAAAAAACAAATACGAAGACATCAAAAATGAAGTAGCCACATTCAACAAATCCAAAAGCCAGAAATACAATCAAATCGATACTACATTGTCCCCTGCCGCGCAAGATATTTATAACGCGGTTTTGAGCAAGCTTCCCGTGTTCGCTGACGCATATCACTCAGCCAATGAAAAAATCGTGATTCGGATCATTGAGGAATATGGATTTTTCGAACGATTTCATATGGCACAAGAAGTACATCTTTTGTCAGCAACACTCAAGGGCTCATTGTTTGATTGGTTTGCGAGAGCCAATGGGTTTACGTATGCCCACTCAAACTTCGCCCAAAGCACCACCGACAATGTAAAAGATGTAACTATTTATCCAATGCTTTCCGACAAAAACCACTGTTCACGTGGAGTACTGGATTCAGTGGACGGCGCTTCCAATGACGGGTGCAAAGTCTTGCAATCAATGGCAAATTTGATTGACCAACAATTGACCAACCAAGAATACTGCCTGATGTTTGCGTACAAATGGGGCAAAAACACTCATAGCAGAAAATTCATTCAGTGCAAAATTGATAGCCGTGGACTTAATAGCTTTACAGACACACATTGCGCATTCACAGCATTCCATGGAAATCCTAATCCACTCGCATACAAATCTTTTGAATACATTGCAAAAAACTATAACAGATCAACAGACGAACTGCAAAACGCATGGAAATTCACATACAAACTGGAAATGACTTTGCAAAATGTTTTTCGGACGTCGTTGCGAAGCAAAACAATTGACAAGCCGGTAAAACTGTACGTTCAAGATAATGAGGTCGCCAACTTTTTGAAAAACATGTATCTTCCAAATGCAAAAATTGACGACAGCTTGGCCAAAACCTACAAAGAAAAGAAAAAACCTGGACCAACACCACATCCAGAACGTGAAAAAGCTATTACCATGCTCCAAGCCGGTATGAAACAGGCAGTAGTTGCACGGGCGACCAAACTGGATAAGATGACCATCTGCAATTATGCGAAAGCTATTCGACAGATCAAAGCTGGGGAAAACAGTGCAAGCTCTACCCATACCCTTGAGCAGTGGTTGTAAGTCCGAAACCTAATCCCGTAAAAAGTAAATAATCTCCTTATAACTATAAGGTATCCAGTTACAAAACCACCCACACCGCAGGTGTTTCCGAAGCAAAGCGAGGAAGAGATAGGAAACGTTTAGAAACGGCAATTCGACTTGAATTACTGAGCTTTATGCTCGCCTACCGGCTTCGCATGAACTGCGTTCCCGCTACAGTTTTTTTGGGTATCTTATCTTAATCTGGAAGATTACAACTTTGATCAGGTCAACTTGAAACTGTGAATATGTATTACCTCAATACATATTCACATAGATTATGAGTTTTTATCAAACCCTAACCGTTCAAGATAACCCTGCAAGTTTCAATTAAACCTCTGGACTTTTACTTTTCCCTACCATATAAACCTTGCTTCTTTTACTGTTCACATCCTTTAGAGGTCCATAACCCAATGGGACGAACCGTATTACAAGCTTAAGTCATCCGGTGTAAATAACATGCGAAACAATCGATATCTGGCTATATCTTCTGCCTTCATCCCCTGCATTTCAGCCAGTCGGCCAATATTTTTGACTGCCGCCACTGCTGATCTATCAAATGGTTCATCGCCACTAGTTTTAGCTATGTTGACTGATCTAACAGTACCGTCTGGCGCCATACCGATTTCCAATTCAACGACCATTCCCTTTCTTACTGACGGTACGCGTGTCCAGCCTTCAGCGGAGCGAGCTTTGATCAGTTCGTCAAAGTTTGCCCCCATGTCAACTTCATTGATCAACTCAGGAGCAGAACGCGAAGTCGCTACACTCGGTGGAAATACCAGGCAGTTTCTTAGATATATGCCAAGCCCAAACTCAACCCTTCGACATTGAAAGTACAGTTCCTGTCCTATATCGAAGTTGGCGGCAAATTCATTGAGGGATTGAATTCCTGTGATTTCCGATTTCCCCCCGGAAACCTTCCAAGGCCAAGCCTGATACCCGGACATAAATACCGTTACAGCAGTATTTTTTCCTTGATCAATTATGAAGAAAGCTCCCTGATCATCCATCATTATCTTACTGATACGCCCGTGATAAATGCCGGGCATGCTATATTTAATTTGTGCCCTTGCCTGATTGGATTGTAAATCTTTTGTAATCTGTTTGGTGTCAACAGCTTGGCGAAATTCCCAACCTGTCGTGTCAAACATTTCATGCATGCGCGTATTGAATTGATCCCATTCTACGGAATCAGCCGCATCTGCATGGGTAACAGATGCCATTGTGAATAAAAGTACTACCAATGGAAGTTTCATTGAAAACCCCTTTGTTTAGATTGATGATTTGAACTCAACAGGCACATGTCAATAGCCATAATTAGATTTGTAACTGTCCAAACCCAAAAAAGATGTTCTTGAGAACTGCGCATTAGAATTGCCAGAATCAGCGCCCCACCGAAAATACCCGCGAACCAACGGCCCATGTACAGGTAGCCAGCCCCAGGAAGCAGTACATTCAACCCCACTGCGGCTGTCCTGCTTTTTAATTTCGGCCTACTGACTGCGTACTCTTTAACTCCTGGTTTTCGCATCGCCATTCATCCTTGAAATCAGTTCGTATTGATCGGTGCGCGCAAACGCCGCAAAGTCGAGGGCACCCCTGCCAGGAACAAAGTCAAGGCCACCAGCAGCATCACAGAGCCCACCAGGACGCCAACGCCCAGTGCTTGCCGGAAG
The DNA here is from genome assembly GCF_014889455.1 of Pseudomonas sp. K8. Taxonomy (NCBI): domain Bacteria; kingdom Pseudomonadati; phylum Pseudomonadota; class Gammaproteobacteria; order Pseudomonadales; family Pseudomonadaceae; genus Pseudomonas; species Pseudomonas sp. K8. The sequence continues at coordinate 116,828 of NZ_VJWO01000003.1, read as the reverse complement.
CTGGAAACGTATCCGAATTCCAATGAACAGATTCCGGTAATACTGGCTACCGGCATGCTGGTTGCGGCGATAAATATGGATATGTAGAGCTTCATACTGACCTCGGTTTAAGTGAATTTTGCCTCAATATTCACAGTATACTGTGAGGACGTATCCACAGCCATCACCGACAGTGACCCGTCTTTGAGACCGGACTGTAAAAGTGGATATTGGCGTAGCTTTCGGAAAGGTCCTTCGTCAGAAGCGTAAGGATGCCGGACTGACCCAGGAACAGCTTGCCCATGAGGCTGATGTGCAACGTAATTATGTCAGCTTGATCGAGCGAGGAATTCACCATCCTACCATTGCGATAGTTTTCAAGCTTGCCCACGCGCTGCACTGCCCGCCATCCGTTCTGATATCAGAACTGGAAATAGAGCTGAGTCGCCACCAGTGATTACTGCTCCCTCTGCTTCGTCCCTAACTGCAAATACATGCACACCTTTCGCCGTTCACACTTGTAAAGACCTCAAGCGTTCCGCAACAATTTCAAGGCACTTTCGTCGCAAATTATCGCGATCCACAGCATAGTGCGCTTGACGATGGGCATCAGCGGAAAGTGCTATGACATTTTCGATTGTGTCGGCACCACCCTCCGAAAGAGGAACAATATGGTGCGTTTCCAAATAGGTGCCGCCGTTTGCCATTTTGAAACCTGGAGCCATTGTCAGTTCACATACTCCCTTCGATCTTGCCAGTACAAGCGCACGCACTTTCGGGTCTCGGTACCTATGAACACCATTGTACGTATAAGCCTCAGAGCGGTTTTGCTCCTGAAACTGATCGCTCACTACCTGCCCATCTACAACGGCAAGACCTGCGGCACCTTCCTCAAGTCCCGCTTGTACTAATGGCTGATCAGAACTACAGCCGCGAATCAGGACGAAAGCACCAGTGCCTTTATCAAAACGCTCCACTGTCCAAGATTCGCTATCCAAGTAACGACCAACAGCACGATCATTCCCAGAATCAATGTCTTCTATCTCACGAACAGGTCCTGACACGATAACCACACGCACAGGAACCGAGTTTATGTAGGCAAGCTGAACCGTCGAGTTGAAATGCTGCGCACGACTGATACGCGGGTCTTTGATAGTGCGGGCTCTATTTTTGGGGTCTTTTTCGAGCTGCCTGATCAACGTATCGGCGTATGCGGCTAGGTTGCCCGGAAAGTTAATTCTCCCCTGGTCATCAACTCGTAGCTCTTCGAACCAGACGCATAACAAAAATATACGACCGTTATCGCTGCGAAACGACCATTCGTAGCAGTACCCACCATTGGATTGGGGCAAAGCCACCGGTTGACCGTCTTTCTTTCTGAAACTCCATGCTCTGACATCGATACCCGCTTCTTGCACGCAATCGATTATCATCCATTTGCCCGTAGGCCTTAAAGCATTTAGTGAAACAGCCATTTTTCACCCAATTATTGAATAATCTGCGTTTTTAGGTGTACTGGTGCAGGAATTTTTCAAATATCGTCGGGGTTTACAGAAGCACCAATATCACCAGCGATCTGATAGAGATCATATAACACCCCAAACCTACTTCAAGCTAATGTCAGCCTAGCGCCAGTGAGTGGTTCGATATTGAGCAACCGTCCATCTTCAGTCGCCCAGATGTAATTACGACCGTGGCTAGCCTCGGCGTTGTAGTAGAAGACATTGGCCTCTGCATGAGGAGTTAAAGCATTCGTAACGGCATAGATGACGTACATACTTCTGTGTTCGGATGAGAGCATTTGCTTGTATTCGTTCGGGGTCAGCTCTACGCATAACGCGCTTCCCGATAGACCTTTGACTTCAACCTTGAGTGTTACGTCGCCGCCCGTAACCGTTAAATCCCATCCAACATTGTCGCGTTCCACTGAATTTACGATGCGGTTACCGCCCTCACGAGACGTGTAGTAGGCGATTGCATGGCGTACAGCAGCGAGCTCGACGAGCTTTCGCGTTTCGGCATCCTGCTGTTTTGGTGTCCCTCGTCCTTTTCCTTCAGTGGGAGCTTTTATAACTCCATCGTTTTTCAGGTATGCGCGGATTCGTGCCACGTATTCAGCATTTCCATACCAGACTGGACTTTGCCCAAGATTTCCTTTCACTTTGGCCGTAGGTACCTTCTGCGTCCGCTGATCCGGAGCTAGCAGCCTCGCCTTACTAAGCGGCGCCTGAATTTGATACTCCACGACTTGATCGGTCGAACGCGAAATCTTGAAATGGTTGCATTCACGGTGAACTAAGGCATTCCGATACCAGCCCGCCACGTATGTCACTCCATCACGGGGATTTCGAGCGACCCACACGACAGTAACACCAGCCAACTTCTCATCTTTATTAGTAGCGCCAAGCCTTCTCAAGTCGATACGTGCCGACCGTGGTACGTACCCATATAGTTTTCCCCTGTGCGGGAGGAAGTTCCAAGCCTCATGCCCATAATCATGGGTCTTTAGCCAGCCGTGTCCCCCGATAGTGGGATCGTTATCTAACCCTTGGTAGGACACCATCCATCCAACGTTTACAAACAACAGAGGTTCTTCCATTGGACTTGCCTTTTATTGATTGATGGTGACGGATTGGTCGTAAATAGCGGAAGCGCGCTGAAAGGTAGCTTAAAGCCATCATGACGTCCATGCCTGCAGTTGATCTCGGTAGCCTTCATCTACCGAATAAAGGCCATCGCTACGCGTCGTAAGCAAACGCATCACCAAACGACCGTTTAGTGATGCGCAGAATTAGTGCTCGTAAAAGTATCAACAAAATAAGGTTGAGGATATAGCGATACCAAGCTACAGTGATACCACGTTTAATGATACGTGAGCGCACCCCATGTCCCGCACATTCCTATACTGTCGTGTTTCAACTTCCAATCAGTTCACTGCAAACCAAGTGCAAGAAGTGAGAGCAGCCGGATTCGACGTACAGGCAAGCAGGGTAATTGAAGAAGTCATATCGGGTAGCATCGCGGCTAGTGAACGCCAAGGGTTTCAAAAACTATTGGATCGTATGGAAACAGGTGACGTACTGATCGTGACCAAGCTGGACCGTTTGGGCCGAAACGCAATGGATGTGCGTCAAACCGTTGAACACCTAGCTGGAATTGGAATTCGCGTCCATTGTCTAGCATTAGGCGGCGTAGACCTGACAAGTCCGGCAGGCAAGATGACGATGCAGGTTTTGAGCGCTGTAGCAGAGTTTGAACGTGACCTGCTGATAGAGCGCACACAGCAAGGGTTGAAACGTGCCAAAGCTGAAGGAAAGAAGCTTGGTCGTCCCATAGCTGTGAAAACTACGGTTGAAGTCCAGAAATTGAAAGCCAGGGGGTACATTCAAACACAGGCTGCAGCGGAATTAGGGATCGGCATTGCAACGGTTAAACGTCACTGGAACACTGAAGCCTGAAGCCTTTCCCACACAACTAGACTATTAGTTTGCCGAAAATTAAAAACTCACTAATCAAGAAAGTCAAGACCATACTTTGAAGTACCACCAACGTACTTTTCCAGCTCAATTATTTTCGGATAATCTTCTTTACTTTCAACAATATGAAGTCTTTGCAAATCCGCAGCATCACAGTTCAACAAAGAAGCTTTTTCATTAGTATCATTTGACGCAAATAACATATTTGCTTGAATTTTAGGCTCTGCCGCTTGCCTATCAAGCTCGGTAGGAAAAGGAACAGCTAACCAGCGACCATATTGAAGTGCGGCACGAGAAGCATGTAGACTGCCCCCTTTTATATCCGACTGAATCATAACGACACCCTGTGCCAAGCCAGCTTGGGTCCTATCTCGCTTTACAAAATGTGCAGGAATTGCTGCACTCCCAAACCCATACTCGCTGATTAGTGCACCGCCAGACTCAAGTATTTCAGAGGCGAGCTTCTTGTTGCTACCTGGTGATATTGTCTGGAGCCCATGAGCCAAAACCGCAATGGTGTGTCCCCGCGCAGCTACCGCAGTTTGATGAGCAATAGTGTCGCACCCCAGTGCTAGGCCGCTTACAATACTCCAATCATTCTTGACAAAGAAACTTGTAATCCTTTCGGTGATTAATGACCCATGACGCGTTGGATGCCGAGTCCCGATTATCGCAACAGACTTCTCAGGACTTTGATGCAGTGTTCCTTTAACATAAATTATATACGGGGCATCCTTTGTAAACCTTAGCAGTGATGGATAATCAGAATCAAGGACGCTCAAAATACGGCAATTTGATTCTTCGGCTTGACTTACCTGATAACGAACTTGCTCTAAAGCCATCTTCCAAGAGCCTGAGACTTCAAGAGATTTTTTTAATTTCGACAAAGAGTTTGCAATAACACCGACATCTTCCTCCAAAAAACTTGGAAACTTTGAAATCTGATGCAAGGAAGCAGGCCCTATACCCTTTAGCAACGATAGGGCCAACATTCTTTCTGTCTTTTGAGAAATCACCATTATTAAACTGAAACCGCCTTCGCTAAGGAAATCAGAACAACGTCTACTGCACCAGCATCTCTCAAATAATGCGAGGCATAGAACAATGTGGCCCCCGTGGTGACGACGTCGTCAATTACTATATATCGTTTTCTGTGGGGCGAATACCCCGGCCGGACAATCATGTGATCCCTTACATTGATAAATCGATCTTTTGCCCCCAGATGCTCCCCATGATTGGAACGCATCCCTTCGGTATATGCGAAGACGTCAGGAATAAACTCTAGATTAACACTACCGAAAATTCCAGTAAGCGGGGCGCTGGCATGAGACTGAGAAAGTTGTGCTAATAGATTTTCAAGACGTGGCGTTCTTCCCACGCGAGCGGGAATCACAGTTACAACCACTGGATTTCCGACTTGGACACCGATATCACTCCCTATACAAACCCGTAAGCTTTGAATCCAGTGCGGGGGAAAAATAATAGCGTTTTTATTTGCTTCAATCTCATGTGAAACCGGATGCCAGTTTCGCCTCGTAGCTAAAAGATCATCATTACGAAATCTTCTACCAAGCACTGAAACCTTCACGAACTTTTTATCATCACCAGACTTATCGAAATGATTAATAACCTCAACCCTTTGCGGTGTTCCAACAGGATTATTCGATTTATAATATTCCAGCTTTTCCAGTAATGGCCAACCGTCTACGGGATTTTCAAGGAAAATGGGTAAATGTTGGGGATCACCAATCATTGCATCGGGAAGTCGTTCGATAACGTAATAATTATCCGAAATATGCCGTTCTGGCCATGTGGTCGTATCAGCAACAGCCCACACACCTGCAGCATATGCAGCATTAATGTCTACCTTGCCATCACCTATCATTACCACTGCTGAAACGTCAGTTATACCTAAAGAAGCCATTGAACGCTGAATCCCATCAGGCGAAGGCTTAGGCCGAACACCATCATCAGCAGTCACTATAGAATCCCAATGAAAATCAGGATAAAACAACGACAATAACGTATGAGTGTAAACTTTAGGAGCACGTGTAAAAACACCAAATTTCAGAAGCGGATATTTCTCCTTCAGCCAAACTAAAAACCCCAATGTATATACGACACGCTGCGGGCGCTCCAAAGCCTTTGCACGAAGTCTATTAATATAATCTAAGGGTTGTTCGCCTTTATATTCAAACCCACGAAATCCATCTTCGAGGTCATTTGTCTCGAGCAAGGTATTATCGAGATCAAAAATCAATAGCTGAAAGTGCATCCGTGCAACTCCTTATGAGAAATTAATTACAAAATAACTCTACAATAATAAAGCCACAGCAAAAACATGATAATCAGAACGGAATATCATCATCAAAAGAACTAAAGTCCGGAACAGGTCGTGACTTATATCTTTCTACCGCATCCAATTTTGCGTAGATATTGGCCTCTATGATATTTCTTTTTTCCTTTCCAGAATCATCCAAGAGCATCAAAAACTCTTCAATCACATGCACTGACATAAGACTTTTCTTACTGTAATAGTATCCACCATTCACGAAGCACTTAACCACCGCCGCATTAGAAGGCACTTGACTTTCAAGCATCACACTATTGTAGACATTCCGCAAACGCACCGAGAACTCATCTACATCGAAGTATTTTGCATCAGAAACGATTTTTGAAACTACTGACACCAAGCCACGGGAAAACGACTGATAAGTGGACTTCTCATAATCTGTGAACGTTACAGATGCTGCTGTATTCGTTAAAGCGGCCTCTCTAACACTAGCGAACGAATCAATACGATCATCCTGCAATCGCTTGGTCATACCCTCAACTAAAGCTGCATGCTTGAACGAGATAATTGAGTTTTCACGTACAATTTTTTCGAACAGCTTGCCTACAAAATAAACTTCGGTGGCATGAGAATATAACTTATCCCCAAACTCTGCAGGAAGTTCACACCACCAATTCAACGAAATACTTTTATCAAAGTCTACGCTTTCAAGTACTTTTTTCCCAAACCCAAAATCGATAACCTTAACAATACCTTCATTTGTAACCATCAGATTTGACGGCCGAACATCACGATGCAAAATATTGCGAGATTCCAAATGAGCAAAAGCATCAACAACCTGTAAAAACACTTCATTTATATTTTCAGGATGTTCTGTTAAGTACACTTCAACATCAACGCCTTCAACATACTCCATGAATATGAAGCCACTGAATTTTTCCGGATACAGCATATAATTAAAAACACGCACAACATTAAGGTGATGGAGAGAATAAAGGAGCTTTATCTCACCAACAAAACCTTTATATAAAACCTCTTTCCACTCGATAAACATTGGTGAATATTTTTTACATACAAAATATTCATCAATCACATCATCGTGCAATAAAACCGTCCTACCACACGCCCCCTGACCCAACTCTTTCCGAAGGATAAAACTCCGACCTAATGGAAACTGAATTCTTTTATCAATATCCATAGGACTTACCGTTAGCAGAGCTACCAGAGTATCTTATTGATTGCTTTAACTTGCATGGACTCTTACTTGCACATCGTAAACGACATACACCGTAGGGCAAGATTCCAAGTAGAAACCTTATTAAGACTTTTATGCTGATACAAACATCACAACCAAAAAATTTGGGGATAAGTGACACGTTTCGCATTCAGCAGTCCTCGCCAAATGAATATCGAAGGGTGGATCAGTGGAAGCGAGATATGCCGGAAATACCCGTTCCCAATGCGTCTAGAGATTAACAGCATCCGAAAGATAACGAAATGCCATCACGGCTTCGAGTCAGCTTAAATCAACGTACTTGTTTTTTGGCTCAGGTATTATGACGAGCAGCGCACCAAATTGGTGTGCTTAAACGCTGTCACACTTCGAGATTTTTAACTGACAAATCCTTGTAGAATCAAGGATTTAGAGATAGGAGGCAACCCCACCAGCCACACCCCGGCACACAATGTTCCCGCTGTGGCTGCTGCCTTCCGGCTCTGACCAGGTTCACGGGTAATCGTTGCGGGGGGACCGATGGGGTCACCATAACGACGCTGGCCTCTCGGCAAGCCGCGCCATTGTACCGATCTGATCGGAAGTTACAACCGTTAGTACGGGATTAAAAAATGAAGAGGTTCAAGCACTTGCCCTAACCGTCCGGATCTCTCCTTCATGCCTGTGCCTGCAGGGCCTCATCTGCCCTGCCGCCCTCTTCCTGGATGACCAGGTGAATGAAGTGCAGCTTGGCGATCACTGCCGGTGGCAGTATGAAGGGGTAGAAATCCGGCTGGCCCATGGCGCGGGACAGTTCGTTGAGCATGCCGGCCAGTTCGATCCAGGCGTTGACGAATGACAGGAACGCCGCGCCGCCGGGGTGTTCGGGGTCGTAGAGGGTGGTGCGGGGGAACGGCTGGTAATCCAGGTCCATTTCGCGGGCGCTCATGCCGAAGCCCAGGGCGGTGTCGACGGCGTCCATCATGTGCAGGTAATGCGCCCAGGTTTCGGCCCAGTCTTCCCAGGGGTGCATGGTGGCGTAGGCGCTGACGCAGGTGTGGTGCCAATCCGCGCGCGGGCCGTTCTGGTAGTGCTGGTCGAGGGCGTCGGCGTAACTGGCGCGTTCGTCGCCGAACAGGTGGCGAAACGCTGGAAGCCAGTGGCTGTTGGCGATCAGCCGGTCCCAATAGTAATGGCCGACTTCATGGCGAAAGTGGCCGAGCAAGGTGCGGTACGGTTCGCGCATCTGCACGCGGATTTTTTCGCGGTGGGCATCGTCGGCTTCCTTGATGTCGAGGGTGATCAGGCCGTTGGCATGGCCGGTGGTCGGCGCGTTGCCTTCCAGGTCGATGCCAACGAAGTCGAAGGCCAGGCCGTTGTCTTCGTCGACGCTTTTGGGCACGACCTGCAAACCCAGGCTGATCAGTTGCGCCACCAGCCGGCGTTTGGCGGTCTCGACCTTGCCCCAGCGCTCGGGGTTTTCTGCGATCGACAGGTCGGGAATGGTGCGATTCAGACTGCACGCCACGCACAGCGCGGCGGTGCTGTGGGCGGGAATCAGCCAGTTGCAGGCGGCCGGGCTGTCGAGGTTGGCGCAGCGGCGGAAAGCGCCGGCGTCGGGGTTGTCGTCCAGCAGCCAAGTGTCGGCGACCGGGCCCGCGTGCAATGAAGACAGGCGGCTTTGTTGCGGTGGGTAGCCGAGCAGCGCCGAGCAGGCCAGGCATTGGCTGTTGCGAAAGAACAACGACTGGCCACACCGGCACTGCCAGACCTTGCTGTTGCGCGAGGATTCGGCCATGAACGGTGCGGCGATGCGCGAACTGAGTTGCTCGAAGAAGCGGTACATGGCGATCTCTCCCGGGGTGACGAAGACTAGATCATTTCGCGCCCGGGATCGTTCCACTTTCTTCGAAGGGCCGCTTCGCAGCCCAGCGGGAACAAGCGCCCGCGCCACAGGAAGTTGTCAGACAGTGATGTTGTGCCGAGCCAGAAAGTCCACGAAGGCGTCTTCGTCCAGAACCTTCAGGCCCAGTTCGCCGGCCTTGGCCAACTTCGAACCGGCACCCGGCCCGGCCACCACGCAATAGGTTTTCGCCGACACCGAACCGGCCACCTTGGCGCCGAGGCTTTCGAGCTTGTCCTTGGCCACGTCGCGGCTCATCCGCTCCAGCGAGCCGGTCAGCACCCAGGTGTGCCCCGCCTCCGGCAAACCTTCGATCACTGTTTTCGCGCTCTGCCAGTGCATGCCGAATTCCTCGAGTTGCTGCTCGATGGCCAGGGCACACTGGGCGTGGTCGGGGTTATCGAAGAACTCGCGCACGGCCTTGGCCTGCTTCTCGGGCAGCGCCTGGCGCATATCGAGCCAGTCGGCCTTGATCACGCCTTCGAGGGAGCCGAACTTGTCCGCCAGTTTCTGCGCGGCGCCGGGGCCGACGCTGGGCACGTTGAGTTTGTCGAGCAAACCGCCGAGGGTGGTGCTGGCGGCGAACTCCGCGGCCAGGTCGCCTTGGTCCTGCAGTTGCAGGCCGCACTTGTCCGGCGCCAACAGCGCGCCGATCACGTCCTGGTTGTGGCGGTCTTCAAAGAAGCTGTGGATCTCGTGCGCCACTTCCAGGCCCACGTCCGGCAGGTACGTCAGCACTTCCGGCAAAGCGCGCTGCACGCGCTCCAGGGACGCCAGGGAGCGCGCCAGCACCTTGGCGGTCTCCTCGCCCACGTCGGGAATGCCCAGGGCGTAGATGAAACGTGCCAGGGTCGGCGTCTTGCTGTGTTCGATGGCGCTGATCAGCTTCTTGCTGGAGACATCGGCAAAGCCTTCCAGGTCGATGATCTGTTCGTACTTGAGCATGTACAAATCCGCCGGCGAGGCGATGAGTTTTTCGTCGACCAGTTGCTCGATGGTCTTGTCGCCCAGGCCGTCGATGTCCATCGCCCGGCGCGAGACGAAATGGATGATCGCCTGCTTGAGCTGCGCCCCGCAGGCCAGGCGACCGACGCAGCGGTACACCGCGCCTTCGCTGACGGTTTCCTTGCCCTTGCTGCGCTTGACCAGTTGCGTGCGCTCGACGTGGGAGCCGCACACCGGGCAGCTTTCCGGGATATGCACCGCGCGGGCGTGTGCCGGGCGGCGCTCGGTGACCACCGAGACGACCTGCGGGATCACGTCCCCGGCGCGGCGGATGATCACCGTGTCGCCGATCATCAGGCCCAGGCGCGCCACTTCATCCATGTTGTGCAGGGTGGCGTTGGACACGGTCACACCCGCGACCTTGACCGGTTTCAGCCGCGCCACCGGGGTGACGGCGCCGGTGCGGCCGACCTGGAATTCCACGTCGAGCAACTCGGTCAACTCTTCCATGGCCGGGAATTTGTGCGCGATCGCCCACCGCGGCTCGCGAGCGCGGAAACCCAGTTCGCGCTGGGAGGCAATGCTGTTGACCTTGAACACCACGCCGTCGATTTCATAGGGCAGGTTGCTACGCCGCTCGCCGATATCGCGGTAGTAGTCCAGGCATTCCTGGATGCCCTTGGCCAGTTTCAGCTCATGGCTGATCGGCATGCCCCACTTCTGCAACTGCTGCAAATTGCCGATGTGGGTGTCGCTGATATCCGCCGTCACCTGGCCAATGCCGTAGCAGCAGAACTCCAGCGGGCGGCTGGCGGTGATTTTCGAATCCAGCTGGCGCAGGCTGCCGGCGGCGGCGTTGCGCGGGTTGGCGAAGGTCTTGCCGCCGACTTCCAGTTGCGAGGCGTTCAGGCGCTCGAAACCGGCCTTGGACATGAACACCTCGCCGCGCACTTCCAGGGTCGCCGGCCAGCCGCTGCCGTGCAGCTTCAACGGGATATTGCGCACGGTACGCACATTCACGCTGATGTCTTCGCCGGTGGTGCCGTCGCCCCGGGTGGCGCCGCGCACCAGTTCGCCGTTCAGATACAGCAGGCTGACCGCCAGGCCATCCAACTTCGGCTCGCAGCTGTATTCCACCGCAGCACCGCCGCCAAACAGGTCACCGGCCGGCAGGTCGAGGCCTTCGGTCACCCGGCGATCGAACTCGAGCATGGTGGTTTCATCGAAGGCGTTGCCCAGGCTGAGCATCGGAATCTCATGCTTGACCTGAGTGAACGCCGACAACGCCGCACCGCCGACCCGCTGCGTCGGCGAATCACGCGTGACCAGCTCCGGATGCTCGGCCTCCAGGGCCTTGAGTTCCTGGAACAAGCGATCGTACTCGGCGTCCGGAATGCTCGGCTCGTCGAGGACGTAATAACGGTAGTCGTGCTGATCCAGTTCAGCGCGCAATTCGAGGATGCGGGTGTGGGCGGCGGTCATGGGTGTTCTCTCATAAAGCAAAAGAGCAGCCGAAGCTGCTCAAATGTTGGTGCGCTTATTCTATCGACAACGCTTGAGGCCAAACCTCAGCGTTTCTGTGTCAGGGCGCGACGCTCGAACTCGACGATGCGCTGACGGTAGTGTTCGATGGTCTGGGCGGTCAGGACGCTGCGCTGATCGTCCTTCAGTTCGCCGTTGAGCTCCTGGGACAGTTTGCGCGCTGCGGCAACCATCACGTCGAAGGCCTGTTTCGGATGACGCGGACCCGGCAGGCCGAGGAAGAAGCTCACCGCCGGGGTGCTGAACAGGTCGATATCGTCCAGGTCGAAGGTGCCCGGCTTGACCGCGTTGGCCATCGAGAACAGCACTTCGCCATTACCGGCCATGCTTTCGTGGCGGTGGAAGATATCCATCTCGCCAAAGCGCAGGCCGCTTTCCAGGATGTTCTGCAACAGTGCCGGGCCCTTGAAGCCAGCGGCGTCGCGGCAGATCACGCTGATCACCAGGACTTCTTCGGCGGCCGGCTGATCGTTCACCGACTGGCGCGGCGCACTCTTGGCCGGGCTCTCGTCAGGGAAATCGTCATCGCGGCTGCTGAAGCTCGGGCCGTCGTCCACGCCCAGGTTCAGGTCGCCCTGATGCGGCTCGGCGGCGGCGGCACTGCCACGTTTGCCACGCTTGGAGGACGGCTCGCGGGCTTCGCGCACAGGGGCGCTCATGGACGGCAAGTCATGTTCGTCCAGTTGCGGTTCCTTGTGGGTATCCAGCACACGGGGCGGCCCCAGCAGCTCGGCGCTGCCGTCGTCGTCGGGCAAGTTGGACAGGTTGCGGTCCAGACGGAACTTGAGCTTGCCCTTGCCGCCGCGCATACGGCGCCAGCCATCAAAAAGAATACCGGCAATGACAATAATGCCGATGACGATCAGCCACTCGCGCAGACCGATTTCCATGTAATCCCGTGCCTCTAATAAAAAATGCTGAAAAATAAGGGGTTTAGCACCGTGCAAACCGCTTTAAAACGTGGCGCCAACTCTATGTTCTGACTGACGTTTTGCCCACGCATACGAAAAATTGACATTAAACTAGCACGACCAAAGATAACTTTACACCGTCTGTCAAAATGCCTTGAACAAATATGCCAATTTGCCACTTTCGTCAGACCGGTAAACCGCCCTACATCGCGCTGATAATCTTCGCTGCCGGCATGGCTCAGGAATCCACCATCGCCATCGCCTCTTCGACATCCACCGCCACCAATCGCGAACAGCCCGGCTCGTGCATCGTCACCCCCATCAACTGATCCGCCATTTCCATGGCGATCTTGTTGTGGGTGATATAGATGAACTGCACGGTCTGGGACATCTCTTTGACCAGGCGTGCGTAACGTCCAACGTTAGCGTCATCCAGTGGCGCGTCAACTTCATCGAGCATGCAGAACGGCGCCGGGTTCAACTTGAAGATGGCAAACACCAGGGCCAATGCGGTCAGGGCTTTTTCGCCGCCGGACAACAAATGGATGGTGCTGTTCTTCTTGCCCGGAGGCCGCGCCATGATCGTTACCCCTGTATCGAGTAGATCTTCGCCCGTCAGTTCCAAGTAAGCGCTGCCGCCACCGAAAACTTTTGGGAATAACGCCTGTAAACCGCCGTTAATCTGATCAAAGGTATCTTTGAAGCGGTTGCGGGTTTCCTTGTCGATCTTGCGGATCACGTTTTCCAGGGTGTCCAGGGCTTCCACCAGATCGGCGTCCTGAGCATCCAGATAACGTTTACGCTCGGACTGTTGCTGGTATTCGTCGATGGCGGCGAGGTTGATCGCACCGAGTCGCTGGATACGCGCGGCAATCCGCTCAAGTTCTTCTTCGGCGTCTTTCTCGTTGGCCTGGGCGGTCAGGGTGTTGAGCACGCCGTGCAGGTCGTAGCCGTCTTCGAGCAGTTGGTCCTGCAGGGTTTTGCGGCGCACGGTCAGGGCTTGCCATTCCATGCGCTGTTGTTCGAGCTGGCCGCGAATCAGTTGGGATTGCTGCTCGGCCTGGGTGCGGCGTTTTTCCGCGTCGCGCAGTTCGCGGTCGGCGTCTTCCAGGGCGATTTGTGCGGTCTTGAGTTCTTCGTCGACGGTCATGCGCTTGTCGAGCAGCTCTTCGAGCTTGAGCCGCAACTCTTCCAGGGGCGCTTCACCCTCCTCCAGGTTGAGGCTCAGTTGCTCACGCTTTTCGGTCAGGCGCTCGGACTGCATCTCCAGGCGCTCCAGGGCCTGGCGCGTGGAATCGTGCTGGGCGCGCAGGGAGCCGAGGCGCACCGCCAACTGGTGGGCGTGGTCCTTGTGCTGGCGCGCTTCCTGGCGGACCCGGTCGAGGCGTTCGCGCAGGCTGTCGCGCTGGGCCAGCAGCAATTCGCGCTGCTCGGTGTCGACGGCCATGCTGTCGAGGGCTTCCTGCAATTGCAGGCGCGCCTCGCCGATCTGTTCGTGTTCGAGGGCGCGCTGCTCGCCCATCTCGGCCACTTCTTCGTCGAGGCGTGTGCGGCGCAGGGTCAGTTGCTCGACCTTGGCCTTGCTCGCCGACAACTGGGCTTTCAATTCGCCCTGCTGGCGCGCTTCGTCCTGCAACAGGCGGCGCAGGTGTTCGCGGCCGGTCTCTTGCTGGCGCTGGGTGGCGCGCAGGGTCTGCAGTTCGGTTTCCAGGCTTTCCAGGGTGGCTTCGCGCTCTTCACGCTCGGCGATCAGCTTGACGATTTCCTGGCCACGGGCCAATACGCCACTTTCCGCCTCACTGGCGCGGCGCACCCGCAGGAAGTGGCGGCCGACCCAATAGCCGTCGCGGCTGATCAGGCTTTCGCCGGCGCCCAGTTGACCGCGCTGGGCCAGCGCCTGCTCCAGGGATTCCACCGGTTTGACCTGGCCCAGCCACGGCGCCAGGTCAAGCGCGGCCTCGACTTTATCCAGCAGGCTGCCCGGCACACGCGCGCCATCGGCGGCGGGGCTGAGCAAGCGCAGATCGCCCTGGGCAAAACCGGCCAGGTCGAAGCCGGCAAAATCATCCACCAGCACCGCTTGCAGGTCGGCGCCGAGCACGGTTTCCACCGCCAGTTCCCAACCGGCCTCGACCTTCAAGCCCTCCGCCAGACGCGGGCGTTCGGCCAAGTGCTGGTCACGCAGCCATTCGGCGGTGCCGGTGCCAGGGTCCAACGCGGCCTGCTGCAAGGCTTCGAGGGACGCCAGGCGCCCGTTGAGCCGCTGCAGATCGCCCTGGGCCTGTTGCTGGGCCTGGGTCGCCTGTTGCAGTTGCTGACGCAATTGCTCCAGGCGCTCCACTTGCTGTTCTTCGCTGGCTTCCAGCTCTTCGAGGGTCATTTCGCTTTCGGCGAGTTGCTCGCTCAGCTCCAGGATCGCCGCGTCTTCCGGGTCGGCGGCGAGCAGCACACGCTCTTCCTGCAAGCGACGCTGGCGCTCGGCCAGGCGCTCCATGCTGGTTTCCAGTTGCTGGATGCGCGACTGCTGCACCTCAGCCTGGCGGCGCGGTTCGGCGGAGCGCAGGTTGAAGGTGTCCCACTGCTCCTGCCAACCGTGCATGGTGGTCTCGGATTCTTCCAGGGTGGCGGCAGCTTCTTCGGCAGCGGCGCTGGTGACTTCCTGTTCGGGGGTGAGCATGTCCAGCTCTTCGCCGAGGGTCAGCAGCAAGGTGCGGTCGTGGCCGAGGTGGGACTCGGTCTCCAGGCGCGCGCGCTCGGCTTCCTTCAGATCGTCCTGCAACTGGCGCAGACGTTGCTGGCCGTGCTGGATGCTCTGCTCGACCCGGGCGATGTCGCCGCCCACCGAATAGAAGCGGCCCTGCACCAGATTGAAGCGCTCGGACAGATCATGATGCCCGTCGCGCAGGCGCTCGATGCTGGCGTCGGCGTTGCGTTGTTCGGCCACCAGGGCTTCGAAGCTGATTTCCTGGGTGCCGATGATCGCTTCGCGCTGGCCGACCTGATCGTTCAGCGCCTGCCAGCGCAAGGCCGACAGTTGTGCCTTGAGCTGACGTTCTTCGCCCTTGTATTCCTGATACTTCTCGGCGGCCTGGGCCTGACGGTGCAGGCGCTCCAACTGGCGCTCCAGCTCTTCGCGCAGGTCGGTCAGGCGGGCGAGGTTTTCATGGGTGCGGCGGATACGGTTTTCGGTCTCGCGACGGCGTTCCTTGTACTTGGAGATGCCGGCAGCTTCTTCGATAAAGTTACGCAGGTCTTCGGGCTTGGCTTCGATCAGCTTGGAGATCATGCCCTGTTCGATGATCGAGTAGCTGCGCGGGCCAAGGCCGGTGCCGAGGAAGATATCGGTGATGTCCCGACGGCGACACTTGGTGCCGTTGAGGAAGTAACTGTTCTGGCTGTCGCGCGTCACTTTGCGGCGGATGGAAATTTCCGCGTAGGCCGCGTATTCGCCGACCAGGGTGCCGTCAGAGTTATCGAACACCAGTTCGATGCTGGCCTGGCTCACCGGCTTGCGGCTGGTGGAGCCGTTGAAGATGACGTCGGTCATCGACTCGCCACGCAAGTTTTTTGCCGAGCTCTCGCCCATCACCCAGCGCACGGCATCGATGATGTTCGACTTGCCGCAGCCATTGGGCCCGACCACCGCCGCCATGTTACTGGGGAAGTTCACCGTGGTCGGGTCGACGAAGGATTTGAACCCCGCCAGTTTGATGCACTTGAGCCGCACGCTTAGGCGTCCGCCAACGCAGCGATCACCAGCGAGCAACTGCGCTGGCCGTAGGCCGACAGCACCAGGCGAATCTGCGGCAAGTCACGGGCGAGCACGGCGGCGAGCAATTGCTCGAACAGCGCGAGGTATTCGCTCATGGAGGCCTTGCGTTGATCCAGGGCCAGGTAATAGGCGCGGTTCATCGCCGGCTGCAGGTTCTCGACGGTTTCCTGCAAATACGGATTGTTGGCGAAGGGGTACGCGGCACGCATCACATTGAAGCTTTCTGCGACGAAGGCGCGGATGTCCTGGCGTTCGAAATTGCTCACCAGGCGCTGCTGGATCTGCACGAACGGCGCCATGTCGGCCTGGGTCTGCCAGCCCTGCGCCACCGCATTGCCGAGCAGGATGTACAGCTCGGCCATCAACGTACACAGGCTCTGCACCTTGTGCGCGGTGAGTTCGGTGACGTGGGCGCCACGGCGCGGCAGGATCGCGATCAGGTGGCGACGTTCGAGGATCAGCAAGGCTTCACGCACGGAGCCGCGGCTGACGTTGAGTGCCAGCGTAACCTTCTGTTCCTGGATCCGTTCCCCAGGCTTGAGATCGCCGCGAATGATACGTTCGGCGAGGTGGTGAGCGATTTGCTCGGCGAGACTGTCCGGCGCCTTGAACGTCATGTTTTCCCTTCAAAATCTTCTATCGATACAAGCGCGCCAGTGTAGCGCAAATGCCCGCTGATGGCGCTCGGCCCACCTTCAAGAATTTGGCATGAAATAAGCAACGATGAACCGCCAGAAGCCCCCAAAAACGCCGGTTCCAGAAGACTGGACCATAATTGATAGGGTTGTGACCGCACTTTCTTGACCTTTAGGTCAGAAAATCATTGACCGAAAAGTCAGACATGACTAGATTCGGCGCAAAGCGGTTAACAACAATAATGAGTCTGCGAGGCCTTCCGTGATCCAGTTTTTACTTAACCAGGAACTCCGTAGCGAGCACGCCCTGGACCCCAACCTGACCGTGCTCAACTACCTGCGCGAGCATGTGGGCAAACCCGGCACCAAGGAAGGCTGTGCCAGCGGCGATTGCGGCGCCTGCACCGTGGTGGTTGGCGAACTGCACAGCGACGAGCAGGGCGAGCGGATTCGCTATCGCAGCCTGAATGCGTGCCTGACGTTCGTGTCGTCGTTGCACGGCAAACAGTTGATCAGCGTCGAAGACCTCAAGCACCAGGGCCAACTGCACAGCGTGCAACAGGCGATGGTGGAGTGCCACGGTTCGCAATGCGGCTTCTGCACCCCCGGTTTTGTGATGTCGTTGTTCGCCCTGCAAAAAAACAGCGACGCGCCCGACCGCGACAAAGCCCATGAAGCCCTGGCCGGCAACCTGTGCCGCTGCACCGGCTATCGCCCGATCCTCGCCGCCGCCGAACAGGCCTGCTGCAACAAACCCCAGGATCAGTTCGACAGCCGCGAGGCCCAGACCATCGCCCGCCTCAAGGCCATCGCGCCGACGCACACCGCTGAACTCAACAGCGGTGACAAACGCTGCCTGGTGCCGCTGACCGTCGCCGACCTGGCCGACCTCTACGACGCCTACCCCCAAGCCCGCCTGCTGGCCGGTGGCACCGACCTGGCGCTGGAAGTCACGCAGTTCCACCGCACGCTGCCGGTGATGATCTACGTCGGCAATATCGACGAGATGAAGCGCATCGAGACGTTCGACGATCGCCTGGAAATCGGCGCCGCCGCCGCCCTCTCCGATTGCTACACCGCGCTGCGCCACGAATACCCGGACTTCGGCGAACTGCTGCAGCGCTTCGCCTCCCTGCAAATCCGCAACCAGGGCACCCTGGGCGGCAACATCGGCAACGCCTCGCCGATCGGCGATTCGCCGCCGCTGCTGATCGCCCTCGGCGCGCAGATCGTGCTGTGCAAGGGCAACGTCCGTCGCACCCTGGCGCTGGAAGATTACTTCATCGACTACCGCGTCACCGCACGCCAGGACAGCGAGTTCATCGAGAAGATCATCGTGCCCAAGGGCCACACGCGGTTCCGGGCGTACAAGGTATCCAAGCGCCTGGACGACGATATTTCCGCGGTGTGCGCGGCGTTCAACCTGAAGATCGACGACGGTGTGATCAGCGACGCCCGCGTCGCCTTCGGCGGTATGGCCGCCACGCCCAAACGCGCACAGCACTGCGAAACCGTGCTGATCGGCGCGCCCTGGAATGCCGCCACCGTGGAGCACGCCTGCGCCGCCCTGGCCGAGGATTTCACCCCGCTGTCGGACTTTCGCGCCAGCAAGGAATACCGCCTGCTCAGCGCGCAGAACCTGCTGCGCAAATATTTCATCGAGCTGCAAACGCCGCACATCGAAACTCGGGTGACCGCCTATGTCTAACCATCACGCGGTGGCAAAAACCCAGGCCGAACTGGCCGAGCTGTTTTCTCAGGACCTGACCTCCGGCGTCGGCCGCAGCGTCAAGCACGACAGCGCCGCCAAGCACGTATCCGGCGAAGCGCAGTACATCGACGACCGCCTGGAATTCCCCAACCAGTTGCACCTGTATGCGCGCCTGTCCGACCGCGCCCACGCCAAAATCCTCAACATCGATACCGCGCCCTGCTACGCCTTCGACGGCGTGCGTATCGTCATCACCCACGAAGACGTGCCGGGGCTCAAAGACATCGGCCCGCTGCTGCCGGGTGATCCGCTGTTGGCCATCGACACCGTGCAGTTCGTCGGCCAGGTGGTGCTGGCCGTGGCCGCCCGCGACCTGGAAACCGCGCGTAAAGCGGCGCTGGCCGCAGTGATCGAATACGAAGACCTGGAGCCGGTGCTGGACGTGGTCGAGGCCTACCGCAACCAGCATTTCGTGCTGGACAGCCACACCCATCAACGCGGCGATTCGGCGACAGCGCTGACGGCCGCGAAGCATCGCATCCAGGGCACGCTGCATATCGGAGGCCAGGAACACTTCTACCTGGAAACCCAGATTTCCTCGGTGATGCCCACCGAAGACGGCGGCATGATCGTCTACTGCTCCACGCAAAACCCCACCGAGGTGCAGAAGCTGGTGGCCGAAGTGCTCGACGTGTCGATGAACAAGATCGTCGTCGACATGCGCCGCATGGGCGGCGGTTTCGGCGGCAAGGAGACTCAGGCCGCCAGCCCGGCGTGCCTGTGTGCGGTGGTCGCGCGCCTTACCGGGCAGCCGACCAAGATGCGTCTGCCGCGCGTCGAAGACATGCTGATGACCGGCAAGCGCCACCCCTTCTATATCGAATACGACGTCGGCTTCGACGACAGCGGGCGCTTGCACGGCATCCAGCTGGAGCTGGCGGGTAACTGCGGCTGTTCGCCAGACCTGTCGAACTCGATTGTCGACCGCGCCATGTTCCACGCCGACAACGCGTATTACCTGGGCGATGCCACGGTCAACGGCCATCGCTGCAAGACCAACACCGCGTCCAACACCGCGTACCGCGGCTTCGGCGGCCCGCAAGGGATGGTCGCCATCGAAGAAGTCATGGACGCCATCGCCCGTCATCTGGCCCTCGACCCGTTGGCGGTGCGCAAGGCCAACTATTACGGCAAGACCGAGCGCAACGTCACCCACTACTATCAGACCGTCGAGCACAACCTGCTCGAAGAGATGACCGCCGAGCTTGAGGCCAGCAGCCAATACGCCGAGCGCCGCGAAGCGATCCGCCGCTACAACGCGCACAGCCCGATCCTGAAAAAAGGCCTGGCGCTGACCCCGGTAAAATTCGGCATTTCCTTCACCGCCAGCTTCCTCAACCAGGCCGGCGCGCTGATCCATATCTACACCGATGGCAGCATTTACCTGAACCACGGCGGCACCGAGATGGGCCAGGGCTTGAACACCAAGGTCGCGCAAGTGGTGGCCGAGGTGTTCCAGGTGGACATCGACCGTGTGCAGATCACCGCCACCAACACCGACAAGGTGCCCAACACCTCGCCGACCGCCGCCTCCAGCGGTGCCGACCTGAACGGCAAGGCCGCGCAGAACGCCGCCGAAACCATCAAGCAACGCCTGGTGGAATTTGCCGCGCGCCACTACGCGGTGAGCGAAGCGGACGTGGCATTCCACAACGGCCATGTGCGCGTGCGCGAGCAGATCCTGAGCTTTGAAAGCCTGATCCAGCAGGCGTATTTCGCCCAGGTGTCGTTGTCGAGCACCGGCTTCTACAAGACCCCGAAAATCTTCTACGACCGCAGCCAGGCGCGCGGTCGGCCGTTCTACTACTTCGCGTTCGGCGCGGCCTGCTGCGAAGTGATCGTCGACACCCTGACCGGCGAATACAAGATGCTGCGCACCGACATCCTCCACGACGTCGGCGCTTCGCTGAACCCGGCCATCGACACTGGCCAGGTCGAAGGCGGCTTTATCCAGGGCATGGGCTGGCTGACCATGGAAGAGCTGGTGTGGAACGACAAGGGCAAGCTGATGACGAACGGTCCGGCCAGCTACAAGATCCCGGCCGTGGCCGACATGCCCTTGGATTTGCGCGTGAAGCTGGTGGAAAACCGTAAGAACCCGGAAGACACGGTGTTCCATTCCAAGGCCGTGGGTGAGCCGCCGTTCATGCTCGGGATTGCCTCGTGGTGCGCGATCAAGGATGCGGTGGCGAGCCTGGGTGACTATCGCCACCAGCCGAACATCGATGCGCCGGCGACGCCTGAGCGGGTGTTGTGGGGCTGTGAGCAGATGCGGCAGTTGGCTGCTGCGAAGGCGGTTGAGGCTGAAACCGAGATGGCTTCGCTGTAAATCGAGGTGCTGCCATCGGGGGCAAGCCCCCTCCCACATTTTTCACCTGTGAATACATTCAAGTATGGGAAGGGGCTTGCCCCTCCCACATTTTTGATCTGTGAATACATTCAAGTGTGGGAGGGTGCTTGCCCCCGATGACGGTAGAACTGACAACAGAAATGTTGAGGTAGACATGAACAACTGGATCAGCGCCCTCGCCAACCTGCAAAACCAGGGCGAACCCTGCGTACTGGTGACAATCATCGAAGAGCTCGGCTCCACGCCGCGCAATGCCGGTTCGAAGATGGTCATCAGTGCCGCACACACGTTCGACACCATCGGCGGCGGGCACCTGGAATACAAAGCGATGCAGATCGCCCGCGACATGCTCGCCCGCGGCCAGCAACACACCCATCTGGAGCGCTTCAGCCTCGGCGCGAGCCTGGGCCAGTGCTGCGGCGGCGCGACCGTGCTGCTGTTCGAACCCATGGGCCAGGTGCAGGCACAGATCGCCGTATTTGGCGCCGGCCACGTCGGCCGCGCCCTGGTGCCGTTGCTGGCGAGCCTGCCGTGCCGGGTGCGCTGGATCGATTCGCGCGAGCAGGAGTTCCCGGAACACATCCCACCGGGCGTGCGCAAAATCGTCAGCGAAGAACCGGTCGACGAAATTGCCGACCTGCCCGCGGGCAGTTACTGCATCGTGATGACCCACAATCACGCGCTGGACCTGGAACTCAGCGCCGCCCTGCTCAAGCGCAATGACTTTGCCTACTTCGGCCTGATCGGTTCAAAGACCAAGCGCGTCAAGTTCGAGCACCGCCTGCGGGATCGCGGCGTCGACGCCGCACAACTGCAACGCATGCGCTGTCCCATGGGCCTTAGCGAGGTGAAGGGCAAATTGCCGGTGGAAATCGCCATCTCCATCGCCGGCGAAATCATCGCCACCTATAACGCCCATTTCGGCCAACACACCGCGAGCGCCGAACCCATTGCCCAACTGCTGCCGGCTTCGCGTCGCAGCCAAGCTATCTAAATTGAGATCACCATGCCTTCGACTCGCAAAGCCTACCGCGCCGCCATCCTGCACAGCCTCGCCGACCCCGCTGAAGTGGGGATCGAGGCGTCCTATGAGTATTTCGAAGACGGCCTGCTGGTCATCGACAACGGCCAGATCAGCGCCCTGGGCCACGCCCACGACCTGCTGCCGCACCTGCCCGCCGAGGTCGAAATCACCCACTACCAGGACGCGCTGATCACCCCCGGGCTGATCGATACGCATATCCACCTGCCGCAAACCGGCATGGTCGGCGCTTATGGCGAACAGCTGCTGGACTGGCTCAACACCTACACCTTCCCCTGCGAACGCCAGTTCGCCGACAAGGCCCATGCCGAGGACGTCGCGGAGATTTTCATCAAGGAACTGCTGCGCAACGGCACCACCACCGCGCTGGTGTTCGGCAGCGTGCATCCGCAATCGGTGCAGGCATTCTTCGAGGCCGCCGAAAAACTCGACCTGCGCATGATCGCCGGCAAGGTGATGATGGACCGCAACGCCCCCGACTACCTGACCGACACCGCCGAATCCGGCTACCAGGAGAGCAAGGCGCTGATCGAACGCTGGCACGGCAAGGGCCGCCTGCACTATGCGGTGACGCCGCGCTTCGCACCCACCAGCACGCCGCAGCAATTGGCGCTGGCCGGGCAACTGCTGGGCGAATACCCCGACCTGTACATGCAGACGCACATCAGTGAGAACAAGCAGGAAGTCGAGTGGGTCAACGAGCTGTTCCCCGAGCGCAGCGGCTACCTGGATGTGTACGACCACTACCAGCTATTGGGCGAACGCTCGGTGTTTGCCCACGGCGTGCATCTGTGCGATGACGAATGCGCGCGGTTGGCGCAGACCGGCTCGGCAGTCGCATTCTGCCCGACCTCGAACCTGTTCCTCGGCAGCGGGCTGTTCAACCTGCCGATGGCCGAGAAGCACAAACTCAACGTGGGCCTGGGCACTGACGTCGGCGGCGGCACCAGCTTCTCGTTGCTGCAGACGTTGAACGAAGCCTACAAGGTCATGCAACTGCAAGGCGCGCGACTGAGCCCGTTCAAGTCGCTGTACCTGGCCACCCTGGGCGGTGCGCGGGCGTTGCGGTTGGAGGACAAGATCGGCACGTTGCAGCCGGGTACCGATGCGGACTTCCTGGTGCTGGATTACAACGCCACGCCACTGCTCAGCTATCGCATGAAGCAGGCCAAGGACATTGCCGAGAGGTTGTTTGTATTGATGACGTTGGGGGATGACCGGGCGGTGTTGCAGACCTATGCGGCCGGCAATTTAGTCCACCAACGCTAATTTCAGATATGCCACAAACCCAAATGTGGGAGGGGGCTTGCCCCCGATTGCAGTGGTTCAGTCAAAGCATCCAGTGACTGATACACCACAATCGGGGGCAAGCCCCCTCCCACATTTTTTGATCGGGCTTAGAGTTTGACCGACGAACGCCCCGGCTTCTTGCTCTGCAACAAATGCGAGAACACCGCATGCAAATCATCCGACGCGCTTTCCTCGTCGAGGTTGAGCTTGCTGTCGATATGATCCATGTGATGCATCATCAAATTCACTGCCAGCGCCGCGTCCCGAGCTTCGATCGCATCGATCAACTGGCTGTGTTCATCGTAGGAACAGTGCGAGCGGTTGCCGCTTTCGTACTGCGCGATGATCAATGAGGTCTGGGACACCAGGCTGCGCTGGAAGCTGATCAGCGGCGCGTTTTTTGCCGCTTCGGCCAGCTTCAGATGGAACTCGCCGGAAAGGCGGATACCGGCACCGCGATCGCCGCGGGAGAAGCTGTCGCGTTCGTCGTTGACCATCTGCCGCAGCTCGGCCAACTGCTCCGCCGTGGCGTGCTGCACCGCCAGTTCCGTGATCGCCCGCTCGACCAGGCGCCGGGCCAGGAACACCTGGCGCGCTTCTTCGACACTCGGGCTGGCCACTACCGCACCGCGATTGGGCCGCAGCAGTACCACGCCTTCATGGGCCAGGCGCGACAGCGCGCGGCGAATGATGGTGCGGCTCACGCCAAAGATTTCGCCGAGTGCCTCTTCGCTCAATTTGGTACCGGGTGCCAGGCGTTGTTCGAGAATCGCCTCGAAGATATGCGCGTAGACGATATCGTCCTGGGTTCCGCTGCGGCCGGTCTTGCTGGCTCGCGGTTGTTTCTTGAGAGGTTGCAACTGTTCGTTCATGGGCACTCGGATCGGGAGAACGGCGGCGAATTAACGGTAATACGGCAACAAAGAGGCGCTGGCAAGTATCAGCTAAAATCAGCGCACATTGTACACAACCCCATGCGCCAACACACTGTACGGCTGTTTGCGAGCCCGGCTGTACTGCAATGAGTCGTTACGTTTGAGTTTAGGCTTGAATCTGCGCCTTCACTGGCAAACTCCCAGGTAAAAGGAACACCTCGCCATGACCGACGCCACCCAAGCGCCCTTGCGCCCACTGGCCGACACTTCTCCCTCGGCCATCGTCGCCGGTTTCATCGCCATGATGACCGGCTATACCAGCTCCCTGGTGCTCATGTTCCAGGCCGGCCAAGCCGCCGGTTTGACCAGCGCGCAGATTTCCTCGTGGATCTGGGCGATTTCCATCGGCATGGCGGTGTGCAGCATCGGCCTGTCCCTGCGCTACCGCACACCGATCACCATTGCCTGGTCGACACCCGGCGCAGCGCTGTTGATCACCAGCCTCGGTGGCGTCAGTTACGGCGAAGCCATCGGCGCCTACATCACCTGCGCGGTGCTGGTGACGCTCTGCGGGCTGACCGGCAGCTTCGAAAAACTGGTCAGACGCATTCCGGCGTCGCTGGCGGCGGCGTTGCTGGCGGGGATTCTGTTCAAGATCGGCAGCGAGATTTTCGTCGCCGCGCAGCATCGCACCGGCCTGGTGCTGGGGATGTTTTTCACCTACTTGCTCATCAAACGCCTGTCGCCGCGGTATGCGGTGCTCGCCGCGCTGGTGATCGGCAGCGTGCTGTCCGGGCTGATGGGGCTCCTGGATTTCAGCGGTTTTCACCTGGAAGTGGCAACCCCGGTCTGGACCACGCCGCACTTCTCGCTGGCGGCGACCATCAGCATCGGCATCCCGCTGTTCGTGGTGGCGATGACCTCGCAGAACATGCCGGGCGTCGCAGTGTTGCGCGCCGATGGCTACAACGTGCCAGCATCGCCGCTGATCACCGCCACCGGCCTGGCCTCGCTGGTGCTGGCGCCGTTCGGCTCCCACGGCATCAACCTGGCGGCAATCAGTGCGGCGATCTGCACCGGGCCCCACGCCCATGAAGACCGTAACAAGCGCTACACGGCGGCAGTCTGGTGCGGCGTGTTCTACGGCATTGCCGGGGTGTTCGGCGCCACATTGGCGGCCTTGTTCGCAGCATTGCCCAAGGAACTGGTGCTGTCGATTGCGGCGTTGGCGTTGTTTGGCTCGATCATCAATGGCTTGAGCATCGCCATGAATGAGCCGAAGGAACGGGAAGCGGCGCTGATCACCTTTATGGTCACCGCGTCAGGCTTGACGTTGTTTTCCATCGGGTCGGCGTTCTGGGGGATCGTGGCGGGGGTGTTGACGCTGCTGATTCTGAACTGGCGCAAGGCATAAAAAAACGGCGACCCTCAGGTCGCCGTTTTGTTTAGTATCACTTAGCCGCGTTGATCGGCTTTTCCGGATACCACACGTCCATCAACGGGCTGACTTCAGCCTTGGTCAGCTCGGAACGGGTTTTCAGCCAGGCGTCAACGGCAGCACGCTGCTCTTCGGAGACCGAGCCACGCTTCTGCAGGCAAACCAGACCGTAGTCATCGCCGCCGACATAGCCCAGACCGTTGGCTTCCATGGCTTCTTTGATGAATGCTTCGAGGAAAGCGTCGATAGCTTCTTCACTCAGGCCTTCGTTGAAGTCCAGGTTCAGTTCGAAACCCAGCTCTTGAAATTCATCAACGCACAGTTTTTTGCGCAGACGCTGGGAACGGTTAGTCGCCATTGGAACAATCCTCATAAGTAATAACGGGCGGCACTTTAGCAGCTTAAGGCAGCGATTGCCCGACTCTCTGGGACAGGCGGCGAAATGCCTGGAAAAAAAACCCCGATTAGCAGCTATCGTTCAGCTACAAGTGGTTCCAGCTTGGGGCATAATGCCGACACTTTCATGACTACTGAGGGATTTTCTTACATACCCCTCGCCTTTTTCACCCTCCTCAGCAGTAGGGTTTTATTCCTTATGATCAAATCTTTGCGTCCATTGCTCCTTGCCGGCGTTCTCCTGCCGCTGGCTTTTTCCGCCACCGCCGCCCCGATCAATAACACCCTGCCACCCAACGTCGCACAGGCCCTGCAGAAGGCCAAGTTGCAGAACACCGCATTGTCCCTGGTGATGCTGCCGTTGAACGGCCCCGGCACCCCCACCGTCTTCAATGCCGACGTCTCGGTGAACCCGGCCTCCACCATGAAGCTGGTCACCACCTACGCAGCCCTGGAAATGCTCGGCCCCAACCACCAGTGGAAGACCGAGTTCTACACCGACGGCACCCTCAGCGGTGGTGTATTGCGCGGCAACCTGTACCTCAAGGGCGGCGGCGATCCCAAGCTGAACATGGAAAAACTCTGGCTGCTGATGCGCGACCTGCGGGCCAATGGCGTGCAGCAAGTCACCGGCGATCTGGTGCTGGACCGTGGCTTCTTTATCCCGCCGCAACTGCCGGAGTTCAATGACGACGGCAATGACGAGAACAAACCGTTCCTGGTCAAGCCCGATGCCTTGCTGGTCAACCTCAAGGCCCTGCGCTTCGTGACCCGCAACGATTCCGGACGCGTGATCGTGTCGGTCGAGCCGCCGATCGCCAGCATTCGCATCGACAATCAGGTCAAGGCGTCCAACGCCAAGCAATGTACCGGCGACGTGCGCTACAACCCGGTGACGGCGGCGGATGGCAGCATCACCGTGACCGTCAGCGGCCAGTTGGGCGATGGCTGCAGCTCGCAGACCTACTTGTCGTTGCTCGATCACGCCACGTATACCGCCGGCGCCGTGCGGGCGATCTGGCAGGAATTGGGCGGTACCATCCAGGGCCGTGACATCCAGGCACCGGTGCCCAAGGACGCCAAGGTACTAGCGCGGGCCTTCTCGCCGGACCTGGCGGAAATCATCCGCGACATCAACAAATACAGTAACAACACCATGGCCCAGCAGTTGTTCCTGAGCCTGGGCGCGCAGTTCCGCAACGACGCCGACGGCGACGATGCCAAGGCCGCGCAACGCGTGGTACGCCAGTGGCTGGCGAAAAAAGGCATCACCTCACCGCACCTTGTGATGGAGAACGGTTCGGGCCTGTCCCGTGCCGAACGCGTCAGCGCGCGCGAGATGGCGGCCATGTTGCAAGCCGCGTGGAGAAGCCCCTACGCCGCGGAATACATCAGCTCGATGCCAATCGCCGGCACCGACGGCACCATGCGTAAACGCCTGAAGACCACCGCCATGCGCGGTGAAGCCCACGTCAAGACCGGCACCTTGAACACCGTGCGCGCCATCGCCGGGTTCAGCCGCGACAACAACGGCAATACCTGGGTGGTGGTGGCGATCCTCAACGATCCGAAGCCGTGGGGTGCGTCGTCGGTGCTCGACCAGGTGCTGCTGGACCTGTACCGCCAGCCAAAGCTGGCGGCAGCGGCGCCAGTCCTCTAGACACCGCCACAACCTGTGGGCAAGCCCGCGCCCACAGGTTGTGTACGACGTCGACATTCACACCGGCAAGCGTTCCGCTTCGACCCGATCCCTGCCCGCCTGCTTGGCCACGTACACCGCCGAATCCGCGCGCAGCAGTAACCCGTCGATCCCCTCATCGACCCGCCAACTGGCCACCCCGAAGCTGGCGGTGACGACTCCCACCGTCCCCATCGGCGCATCGCGCAGCGCCCGCCAAAGCTCCATCGCCAAACCGTAGGCCTGGGCGCCGTCGGTGTTGGGGCACAACACCATGAACTCCTCGCCACCCAGGCGACAGAACACATCGGTGCGGCGCAAGCGCTGGCTGATGCGCTTGCACAGTTCCTGCAACACCGCGTCGCCAACCGCATGGCCGTACTGGTCGTTGATACGCTTGAAGTGATCGATATCCAGCATGATCACCGACAACGCCCCCGAGGTGCGATTGAGGCGGACCATCTCAGCCTTGAGACGATCCTGGAAATACCGACGGTTATGGATTCCGGTGAGGGCATCGGTGATGGACAGCGCGCGCAGTTCTTCTTCCACGCGCTTGAGATCGGAAATGTCCGACACATAGCCATGCCACAGCGTACCGCCGCCCGGCAGTTCTTCCGGCGTGGCCTCACCGCGAATCCAGCGCAGGCCCCGTTGCGGCAGTTGCACGCGGTACTCTTCGCGCCAGTGGCTCAATTGCAGCGCGGATAAGCGGATCGACGCACGCACCCGCTCGACATCCAGCGGGTGGATGCGCTCCAAGACCTGCGTTGCATCCCGTTGCAGCACCCCTGTGTCGATCTCATAGATATCGCGCATGCCATCGCTGGCGTAGACAAACCGCCACTTGTCCTGGGGTTCCAGAGTGAATTGGAAGATCCCGCCCGGGACATGGGCGCTGAGCTTTTTCAGCAGACGGTCGCGCACGGCCAGGGCCTCATAGGCGCGTTTTTGCTCGGTGACATCCAGGTACATCGCCAGGTGCCCGACCCATAAGCCATGGTCATCCAGCAACACGGTGCCCAACATATTCACCGTCAACCGGCTGCCATCCTCGCGCACCAAGGTCCACTCGCGCGCCTCGTGCGGGCTGCCCGGGCTCTCCACCAGCATCGCCTGGCTCGGCGGGATTCGCCGGCCCAACGCAATGCTCAGACTCGCCGCACGCACATCCAGCTCCGCCGCCACATGCAGGCTCTCCAGGGTCGAGCGGCCGAGTATGTGCTCGGCCTTGAACCCCAGCATCTGCTCGGCACCGGCGTTGAAGGTGTTGATCACGCCGTGCAAGTCGGTGGCAATGATCGCAACCTGCGTCGCGGCGTTCAGCACACTGCGTAACTGGCCATGGGCGCCGCGCAGTTCCTGCTCGCGCAGGCGTAGCTGCACGGTACGCTGCTCCACCAGTTTCAAGGCGCGCTGACGCTGGCTGACCAACATATAGAGCAAGACACTGAGCAACAGGCTGAAGAGCCCGCCCACGGCCAGGATCGGGACCAACGACGAGCCGTTGCCCTGTTCGAACACCTGGCTGGGGCGCAGGTTCAGGGCGTAGACATGATCGCCGAGGGTGAGGCGACGCGCGGCGATCAGATCGCTGTCGGCCAGGGCATTGCTGGATTCGTACAACAGGCGCCCTTGCTGGTCGGAAGTGTCGACGATCTGCGTCACCAGATTATCGCGGTCCGACTTGGGCAAGCCGTCGGCCATCAACTGGCGCATGCTGATCACGGCCATCACAAAGCCGTAGGGTTCTGTTCCGCCCGGGGAGACGACCGGCGCGACCAATAACACGCCGGTGGCATAGGCCGGCTCCACCCCCACCAACTGCATGGGCTGGGACACGGCCAGCTTGCCGCTCGCTTGTGCGCGCTCCAGGGTCGAGCGTCGCAAAGGCTGGGCCAGCAGGTCAAAGCCCAGCGGCGAACCGAGCAGGCTTCGGGTCTGGCTGTACAGGACCGGCACGTATTCATCGCGCTCCACCGCCGGGGCCAACTCACCGTGTGAATTCAGTTCCCGTATGCTGAACGGCAGACCACGCTGGCGCGATACGTCCTGTTCAAACTGAGCGCGCTGATCACGCATAACCCGCGGCGCCCAGGCATAGGCCCGGGAACGCAGCAGCAAAGGCTGGGCGAAACCGTCGAACTCGTCGCGGGACACATCATTGGAATTGACGAAAAAGCGTTGCAGGCTGGTCAGGCGTTGCTCCTGGTCCTCGAAACGCTCCTGCAGACGGGTGAATCGCTCATTGACCAACAGCTGGAAACGCTGGCGCCCCTGCTGTTGATAGAGGTCGGATGTCGCCCAGGCGACGATGATCGTCAAGGCGCTACCGCCCAGAAACACCACCAATGCCATCAACCAAGCCGATACCTGCTCATTGATAAAACCTAGGATCTTCGGGCGAACGGCTTGCAACGGCATAGGCAACACTCACAACGCCAGCGTGTGGGGGGATCACTTTGGCCGGACATTTAGTTATAGCGAGCGGCCCTCCGTTTGACCAGCGTAAAAAAGCCGCAAGACCGGATAATTCCAGGCTTGCGGCTGATGGGTGGAGCAATCAGCGAGCAGTGATTTTCCAGGCCCGATGGATCTTCGCGTTACGCGCAAAATCCGGGTCGAGGGTCTTGTCGCTGATCTCCTCGACCGCGTAGCGTTCGCTGAGGTTGTCCTCAAGCACGAACTTGCGGAAGTTGTTCGAGAAGTACAGCACGCCGCCCGGTGCCAGGCGCGCCATGGCGAGGTCGAGCAGTTGCACATGGTCGCGCTGCACGTCGAAGATCCCTTCCATGCGCTTGGAGTTGGAGAAGGTCGGCGGGTCGATGAAGATCAGGTCGAACTCATCGCGACTGGCTTCCAGCCACGCCATCACATCACCCTGCTCCAGGCGGTTCTTGTCGGAGAAACCGTTGAGGGAGAAGTTGCGGCGCGCCCAGTCCAGGTAGGTCTTGGACAGGTCGACGCTGGTCGTGGTGCGCGCGCCGCCCTTGGCCGCATGCACGCTGGCGGTGGCGGTGTAGCAATACAGGTTGAGGAAACGCTTGCCGGCCGCCTCTTTCTGGATACGCATACGCATCGGCCGGTGGTCGAGGAACAGGCCGGTGTCAAGGTAGTCGGTGAGGTTGACCAGCAGCTTCACGCCGCCTTCGCTGACCTCGGTGAACTTGCCCTGGGCGCTCTGGCGTTCGTACTGCTTGGTGCCGCTCTGACGCTCGCGGCGCTTGACCACCACGCGGCTCTTGTCGATGTTCAGCGCCTGGGGAATGGCCGCCAATGCGTCGAACATGCGCGCGGAGGCTTTTTCCGGGTCGATGGATTTCGGCGCGGCGTATTCCTGCACGTGGACCCAATCGTGATACAGGTCGATGGCCATGGAATATTCCGGCATGTCGGCATCGTAGACGCGGTAGCAATCCACGCCCTCACGCTTGGCCCACTTGCCCAGTTGCTTGAGGTTCTTTTGCAGGCGGTTGGCAAACATCTGCCCGCCTTCGCTCAGGCGCGCCTGTTCGACCACGGGGGCCGGCGCCGGTGCAGGTTTGATCGGGTTGCCGTTCTTGTTGTACTGACGCTCTTGCGGCTCGGTCGGGGCCTGGTCGTAGGCCGCTTGTTCACGTTCGGCCTGGCGCTGCTCCGGGGTGCGGCGCTCGCCGGTGACGAACTGGTCCGGGTTGACCTTGATCAGCAGCAATTTGCACGGCAAGGCGCCGTTCCAGAACGAATACTGCTTGTGACTGCGGATGCCCATGCGCTTGCCCAGGTCCGGCGCGCCGGTGAACACCGCCGCCTCCCAGCCCATGCATGCCTGGCGCAGACGCTCGCCGAGGTTCTGGTAGAGGTACAACAGGCTCGCTTCGTCGCCCAGACGCTCGCCGTAGGGCGGGTTACAGATCACCAGGCCTTTCTGGTTCTGGTCCGGACGCGGCTCGAACGTGCCGACTTCGCCCTGGTACACCTTGATCCAATGGCTGAGACCGGCACGCTCGATGTTGTTGCGAGCAGGCTGGATCAAGCGCGGATCGGCTTCGTAGCCACGAATCCACAACGGCGGCTTGTTCATGCCGATGGCAGCGCGCTCGCTGGCCTCGGTGTGAAGTTTCTTCCACAACGCCGGGACGTGACCGAGCCAGGTGGTGAAACCCCACAGTTCGCGATTGAGGTTGGGCGCCATATCGGCGGCGATCATCGCGCCTTCCACCAGGAAGGTGCCGACGCCGCACATCGGGTCGGTCAACGCGCCGCCTTCCGCAGCGATGCGCGGCCAGCCGGCACGGATCAGGATGGCTGCAGCGAGGTTTTCCTTCAATGGTGCGGCGCCCTGCTGCAGGCGGTAACCGCGCTGGTGCAGGCTGTGGCCGGACAGGTCGAGGGAGAGAATCGCTTCGCCACGGTCCAGGCGCAGGTGGATGCGCAGGTCCGGGTTGATCTTGTCGATGGACGGACGCTCGCCGGTCGGGGTGCGCAGCTTGTCGACAATCGCATCCTTGACCTTCAGCGCGCCGAAGTGGGTGTTGTCGATGCCCGAGCCGTGACCGCTGAACTCCACCGCCAGGCTGCCGTCCGGGACCATGTGATCGGCCCAGTCGATATCCAGCACGCCATGGTAGAGGTCTTCGGCGTCCTTCATCGGGAAGCGCTTGAGGACCAGCAACACGCGGTTGGCCAGGCGCGACCAGAGGCACAGGCGGTAGGCGGTTTCCATGTCGGCCATGCCGCGCACGGCCGAGGTGTGCTCGCGGGCTTCCTCAAGGCCAAGCCCGACGGCTTCCTCGATCAGCAGGCCTTCGAGGCCCTTGGGGCAGGTGAGGAAGAGTTCAAAACGGTCCGACATGGGCAATCCAGGCTTTTCAGCAATAAATGAACGGGCGACGCATCGCCGGCTCGGTTTTCAATCAAGCACTTTTCTTGAAGAGTGCCCGCGTGGCACGAATGTGCCGTCCCACCCCGTCTGGCGGGCCTGTGGGCCTTGATTGACGGGGCAGAGAGATAAGTGATGCAACAAAAAGAAATATTCAGACCCTTCGTCGAATAATAACCGACTGCAACGGGCGGGCTTTTTCAGCAAGGGATTAAGCCATTCTCTTCGTAAGGCACATCATAGCCGGCTTTGCCCAATAAAAGGGGCGAAAAGCCATCCCAGCTTATGGCTATAACATCGTTATTGTTACGTGCTTATGACAAAACGATCATTGAATCCATGTGACCTATTGGTTAGAACTCAACACAGGTCAGCGCCACAACGACGCTGGCACATTGGCTCGCCACGCCGGCAGCGGGCCGCACCAACGGCAGAAAAACTCTGCCCGGCCTCAGACGAGGCCGAAGGATATCAAGACAGTCAACAAGTGAGGGAAACACCCTATGAGAAGACTTAAGCGTGATCCGTTGGAAAGAGCATTTTTACGCGGATATCAATACGGCGTTCATGGCAAATCCCGTGAGCTTTGCCCATTTACTCTACCGTCGGTACGCCAAGCCTGGATCAACGGCTGGCGAGAAGGACGCGGCGACAACTGGGACGGTATGACAGGCACTGCGGGCATCCACAGACTCAACGAACTTCACGCGGTCGGCTAATCAAGGGCATTCAATTCCGACACCAGCACGAATATAGCTAACGACTTAACCACGCACGCCCTATCCAGGCGGCGGGCTTCGGCCCAGGGGCTCCTCTTGAGGAGCCCTTTTTATTGGACGTGTGTCAGGCCTTTTTGGGCAATGCCGCGATCGCGTCCACCGCCTCGCGAATCAGCGCCGGGCCTTTGTAGATAAAGCCGGAATACAGCTGCACCAGGCTCGCGCCAGCGGCGATCTTCTCGGCCGCGTGCTTGCCTTCGGTGATACCGCCGACCGCGATGATCGGCAAGCGCCCGGCCAGCTCGGCGGCCAGCACCTTGACGATGTGCGTGCTTTTGTCACGCACCGGAGCGCCCGACAAGCCGCCCGTTTCGTCACCATGGGCCAGGCCTTCAACACCGACACGGCTGAGGGTGGTGTTGGTGGCAATCACCGCATCCATGCCTGACTCCACCAGGGCCTGGGCGACCAGCACGGTTTCTTCATCCGTCATGTCCGGGGCGATCTTGATCGCCAACGGCACACGCTTGCCATGGCGCACGGCGAGGTCTTCTTGGCGCAAGCGCAAGGCTTCGAGCAATTGCTTGAGGGAATCACCGAACTGCAGGCTGCGCAGACCCGGGGTGTTGGGCGAGCTGACGTTCACCGTGACGTAGCTGGCGTGGGCGTAGACCTTGTCCAGGCAGATCAGGTAGTCATCCACCGCGCGCTCCACCGGCGTGTCGAAATTCTTGCCGATATTGATCCCGAGGACGCCCTTGTACTTCGCCGCCTGGACCCGCGACAGCAGGTGATCGACACCGAGGTTGTTGAAGCCCATGCGGTTGATGATCGCCTCAGCCTCCGGCAGGCGAAAGATGCGCGGCTTGGGGTTGCCTGGTTGAGGGCGCGGGGTCACGGTGCCGATTTCGACGAAACCAAAACCCAACTGCGCAAAGCCATCGATGGCCGTACCGTTCTTGTCCAGGCCGGCAGCCAGCCCGACAGGGTTGGGAAAGTCGAGCCCCATCACCGAAACCGGCATTTTCGCCGGCGCCTTGCATACCAGGCCATTGAGCCCCAGGCGGCCACCGGCACCGATCAGGTCCAGGGACAGATCATGGGAAGTCTCCGGGGAGAGTTTGAACAACAGCTGGCGGGCCAGGGTATACATGGGCGGGCTAGACTCGGATGGCGGCGATAAGTGGCGGCGATTATAGCCGGGCTGGCGGCCTGCGTGCGAGGCGTGCCGCCCAATCGTCAGTAGCGATGCGCGACCAACGCTTCATAGCGGGCCCAGACCTTCTGTGCGTACTGCAAGCGCAACGCCTCACGCTGTGGACCAGGCCCCGGGCCTGCGTTGTAGGCGCCGATGGCCGTCCAGTTATAGCCGAAGCGCTGAACGAACTCGGCAAGAATCGAGGCCCCGACCTCTACTGACAGGCACGGCTCACTCAACAGCCGGTCTTCGGTGATGCCTAATTTGAGCAAGCGGGGCAAGTGAATGCTGTTGATCTGCATCAGACCGATATCGCGGGTGCCGTTGCGATTGTTGTAATTCATCGCGCCCGCACGGTAACCCGACTCTACGGCGGCAATGGCCTGCAGCAATTCCGGCTCAAGATCGTAGCGACTGGCCACCTCATCCCAACAATACGCCAGCGCCTTATTGCTGCCCATCAGCACCACCAGCAACAGGCCCTTGCGCCACGCATTGCGCATCACGGGGCTACCTGCCACAGGCCGAACAAACGGCGATGGGCGGCAATGAGGCGCGCTCGGCTGGCCGCACCGGGCATGTAAAGCGATAGCCCCTGCCATAGATCGTCTTGATAAACCCTTTGTCGGCGCGCAGATGTTTACGCAACGAATAAATGCAGCGTGTCAGCGATTCCTCCGACACCTCCCCCTGGCGCCAAGCCATTTCAAGCAAACAGTCTTTGGTCATCAGCGCACCACCGGACACCAACAACAAGCGCAGCACTTGCCATTCCTTGGGCGGCAACTGGATATCCACGCCCTCGCCGGTCAAGCGTCCATCGCCATGCAGGGTCCAGCGGCCAAAGACCAGGGAAATCGTCATCCCTCCATCATTCACCACGGCCATACACACCTCTGCATCCAACCACTGACATTGAAATCCTGATTTCCAGAAATGGCGCATACGCCGACTGCACGACTATAAAAAAAGCCTCCCCGAGCCACCCTAGGAGAAAGCCCATATCAGCAGGGCTTTCCGGAATCGCCTTGTAAGAAATCTCACTGGAACTGATAACTAAGGCGATACCCACTCCTGGTAGACCTCAAGCAGCTCAACCCCCAGGCGGTCTTCCAACTGCACCAATTCGCCCAGAGCCAGTAACTGGCCGTTGACGCGCACTTCCACGCAATGGATGACCTCCGGTGCCAGCGGCAGCACTTTCCCCGGTGCAAACAACGCCAGCCGCTTGCGCGTGATCAGTTGTTCCTGCAAAAGAATTTCCAGATGCATGACGAGCGCCTACCTCATTGATCGACATCGCGAATCGACCGCACAAACGCACGTTGCACCCGTTCGTATTGCGGCTGAGTCAGCGGTGGCGGCCCGACGGTGCCATCCAGGGTCTTGAGCTCGTTGCCCACGGCCCGGGCCTGAATCACAAACAGCCGTACTTCGGCACGCTGGCCACGCGCAGTGGCACGCCCCTGCGCATCAACATCCCGGCGAAACCCGCCCAACCACAGGCGTTTCCCCTGCGGCATCCGAACGACACTGCTGACGCTGACCCGCCCGACCGCGGTCATTTTCTGACGCCGCCCCGCCTCGCCCATCTGGCGGTCATCCTCAAGGCTCAGCAGCATCTCGATCTCGTTCGCCTCGGCAAACCGCGGCAACGCGCTGACCTGGGTGCCATAGCGTATGGGTTTCCAGTCGGTGCGAGCGGCGGCGGGCCCCGGCACGTAGAGTGTGTGGTTATCCTGGAACACCGCAGGAACGTTCTCCTGGGTGAGAATCACCGGCAGTGTCACCACCCGCGCGCGCCGTCGTCGCTCCAGCACGGCGATCTGCGCCATCAGGCGATTGTCCTCCAACGGCTCCAGCACCCGGGTCGCCGAAGTTGATGTGTGGGTTTCCTCGGCCCAGGCCTGGTCGATTTTCTTCAGTTCGTCACGGTCCACGTCCACCAGCCACAGCGAAACCTCGATCGCGCGCTTGGGCACATCCAGCTCCGCCACCAATTGCTCGATAAAACGCACCTGAGCAGGCTTGCCCTTGATCAGCAGGCTGTTGGTATCCGGGTAAGGAATCACGGCCAGGCTCTGGTCGGCCAGCAAGCCGGGCGGCCGTTGCGCGGGGGCCTGTTGTTCGCGGGAAAGCACGGTCTCGATCAGCGACGCCATGCCCGGCACATTGACCTTTTCCTCGCCCATGACGTACTCGCGGTCCGCCACATGGGTATTGAGCACCTGCACCACGCCAAACGCCTGCTGGC
This sequence comes from Pseudomonas sp. K8, assembly GCF_014889455.1. Classification (NCBI taxonomy): domain Bacteria; kingdom Pseudomonadati; phylum Pseudomonadota; class Gammaproteobacteria; order Pseudomonadales; family Pseudomonadaceae; genus Pseudomonas; species Pseudomonas sp. K8. The sequence goes on along the minus strand of NZ_VJWO01000003.1, from coordinate 80,287 downwards.
CCACACGGAGCGCGGCCCGCTGGCGGTCCATCAATTGCGTAAGGTGCAGCACCTGGTCGACATAGTTCGCCGGCCCGGACACATAGAACATCCGGCCCCCGCTCTCCCGCAGCGGGTAGCGGGACTCATCGAGCCCCGAGCGACGCATGAACTCGCGCAGCCTTGAGACGGAAATATGCCGCAGCGTCACCGCCGAGCTCTTCGCTTCATCTGCTGCGTAGAGGTAGAGCACCTGCCCGTCGCTGTACCAGATCAGGTGATGCTGCTCGGCTACCGCCTCCAGCACCTGCTGTGCCCGGCTGAAATCGTAGGTTCCGTCAACGCGTTGCCGAGCCGCCGACCGGCTGACAACGACCGGCAGGCCAAGAGGCAGCGACAACGCGCTGAAAAACGTGTGCAGGCTTTCGTCCCGCGCCTGGTAAGTCTCACCCCGGGCAGACGCACAGCCCAGCATCAACACCGCGTAAAACAGCCAGCGGCACAGCCGATGGGCGGCCATCGTTGTCGGAGAATCAGCGTACACCGTGGGGTTTCCTGGGCAGTCTGGCATAGGGAAGCGGCCATACTGAAAGCCTGTGGCGTTTCAATCTTGATGGAAAGTTGACGGCGTAACACGCCGTTCCGCCCGTGGCATGTGCCTTGCTATGCACTCTGTATCAGAGCGCGCGCCAACGTCGGAGCGGGCTTACGGACAAAGGCGTCGTTACCCGCAATGGCTCGCGCCGCCATCTGAGGGAGCGACGCTTTTTTTTGAACGAAAAGGTAGGTGTTGATGAACGATTCGGACGGCAACAGCCCGATAAACGACCCGCTGGCTTGGGTCAACGGCAGTGACGCCCCGGAAAAGAGCAGCCTCGACCTGGGCTTCATGGCCTTGAGCGATTGCGCCTCGCTGGTGGTCGCGGCCACCCAGGGCTTCGCGCAACCCTATGGCTTGACACTGAACCTCAAGCGTCAATCGTCGTGGGCCAACCTGCGCGACAAACTGGTCAGCGGCGAACTGGATGCCGCCCACAGCCTGTATGGGCTGATCTACGCCGTACACCTGGGCATCGGCGGCGTGGCCGCCACCGATATGGCGGTACTGATGGGGCTGAACCAGAACGGGCAGAGCATCAACCTGTCCCACGACCTGCAACAGCAAGGGGTGGTCACTCCTGAGGCACTGGATCGCCACGTGCACCAAAGCCGAACAAAACTGACCTTCGCCCAGACGTTTCCCACAGGCACCCACGCCATGTGGCTGTATTACTGGCTGGCGAGCCAAGGTATCCATCCATTGCAGGATGTGAACAGTGTGGTGGTACCGCCGCCGCAAATGGTGGCGCACCTATTGGCCGGGCGCATCGACGGTTTTTGTGTCGGCGAACCCTGGAGCGCCAGTGCAGTGAAGCAGAACCAGGGCTTCACCCTGGCGACCAGCCAGGCGATCTGGCCGGACCACCCGGAAAAGGTGCTCGGCTGCACCCAAGCGTTCGTCGACCAATACCCCAACACCGCCCGCGTACTGGTGATGGCGATTCTGGAGGCCAGCCGCTTTATCGAGGCGAGCCACGAAAACCGCCGTTCCACCGCGCAGCTGCTCAGCGCCCGCGAGTACCTCGACGCGCCACTCGACTGCATCGAGCCGCGTCTGCTCGGGACTTACGACGATGGGCTTGGCAACCAGTGGCAAGATCCCCACGCACTGCGCTTTTTCGCCGATGGCGAGGTGAACGTGCCCTACCTCTCCGACGGCATGTGGTTCATGACCCAGTTTCGCCGCTGGGGCCTGTTGCGCGAAGACCCGGACTACCTCGGCATTGCCCGCCAAGTGCAGCAACTGGAGCTGTATCGCCAGGCAGCCGATGCCGTCGGTGTCACCGCGAACGCCCAGGACATGCGCAGCAGCCAACTGATCGACGGCAAGATCTGGGATGGCTCCGCCCCCGCCGCCTACGCCCGCAGCTTCCGCCTCCATGCCCTGGCCGACCACACCAGCCGCCACGCCTTGCGCTGACAGGAGGACCGATATGTTGCGAATCCTGTTGATCAACGACACACCGCGCAAGGTCGGGCGCCTCAAGGCGGCACTGACCGAGGCCGGGTTTGAGGTGATCGATGAGTCGGGCCTGACCATCGATCTGCCTGCGCGCGTCGAAACGGTGCGGCCGGACGTAATCCTGATCGATACCGAGTCACCCGGCCGCGATGTGATGGAGCAAGTGGTGCTGGTCAGCCGCGACCGACCGCGTCCGATCGTGATGTTTACCGACGAACACGACCCGGACGTCATGCGCCAGGCCATCAAATCCGGCGTCAGCGCCTACATTGTCGAAGGTATCCAGGCCCAACGCCTGCAGCCGATCCTCGACGTGGCCATGGCCCGCTTCGAAAGCGACCAGGCTCTACGCGCCCAGCTGCAGGCCCGCGATCAACAGCTGGCCGAGCGCAAGCGCATCGAACTGGCCAAAGGCATGCTGATGAAAATGAAGAACTGCAACGAGGAAGAGGCCTACACCCTGATGCGCCGCCAGGCCATGAGCCGCCAGCAGAAACTGATCCAGGTGGCGGAGCAGATCATCGCCATGAGCGAGTTGCTGGGCTAACCCTCCTCGACAGCGGCTACGGCAGATTGGCCCAGGACTTGCTAAGTATTCAACACAGGTAACCAACGGCGGTTGCCCCTTCACGACAAAGACGTCGCACACCCGGTTTGCCCTCGCGGACCCGGTGGCGGCGTTTTTTTGTTTTGGCCCTTTGACACGGGGCCGGTGGGGCGGCCGTAGCCGGCTGTTCCATCACCAGGCCTTCTTACAAGACTCCCAACCGTTGAGGTGCGTGATGAAATCAAGCTTCTGGAAATCCGGGCACACCCCGACCCTGTTTGCCGCGTTCCTGTATTTCGACCTGAGCTTCATGGTCTGGTACCTACTGGGCCCGCTGGCGGTGCAGATCGCCGCCGACCTGCACCTGACCACGCAACAACGCGGCCTGGTGGTGGCGACCCCCATCCTGGCAGGCGCGGTGCTGCGTTTTCTGATGGGCATGCTGGCGGACAGACTCTCGCCCAAGACCGCCGGGCTGATCGGCCAGGTGATTGTGATCGCCGCACTCTTCGGCGCCTGGAAACTCGGCATCCACAGCTATGAACAAGCCCTGTTGCTGGGGCTGTGCCTGGGGATGGCCGGAGCGTCCTTCGCGGTCGCCCTACCGTTGGCGTCCCAGTGGTATCCCGCGGAGCACCAGGGCAAAGCCATGGGCATCGCCGGCGCTGGCAACTCGGGCACTGTGTTCGCAGCCATACTGGCACCGGTGCTTGCAGCGGCGTTCGGCTGGAGCAATGTGTTCGGTTTCGCCCTGATTCCGTTGATCCTGACCCTGATCATCTTCGCCTGGCTTGCGCGCAATGCCCCCGAACGCCCGAAGGCCAAATCCATGGCCGACTACTTCAAGGCCCTCGGCGACCGTGACAGCTGGTGGTTCATGTTTTTCTACAGCGTGACCTTCGGCGGCTTCATCGGCCTGGCCAGCGCCCTGCCCGGCTACTTCAACGACCAATACGGCCTGAGCCCGGTGACCGCCGGCTACTACACCGCCGCCTGCGTGTTCGGCGGTAGCCTGATGCGCCCACTCGGCGGCGCCCTGGCCGACCGTTTCGGCGGGATTCGCACGTTGCTGGGCATGTACAGCGTGGCGGCGATCTGCATCGCTGCGGTGGGTTTCAACTTGCCCAGCTCCTACGCGGCCCTGGCACTGTTCGTCTGCACCATGCTCGGCCTTGGCGCCGGTAATGGTGCGGTGTTCCAGTTGGTGCCCCAGCGTTTCCGCCGTGAGATCGGCGTAATGACCGGCCTGATCGGCATGGCCGGCGGTATCGGCGGCTTCGCCCTGGCGGCGGGCATGGGTGCGATCAAACAAAGCACCGGCAGCTATCAACTGGCCCTGTGGTTGTTCGCCAGCCTCGGCGTACTGGCCTGGTTCGGCCTGCACGGCGTCAAGCGCCGCTGGAGAACCACCTGGGGCTCGGCTGCCGTGACCGCCGCGCGCGTCTGATGAGCCTGCACCTGAGCGTCGCCCAGGCCAGCGCCATCGGCCCGCGCGCCGAGAACCAGGACGCCCTGCGCGTGGTCACGCCCCTGGCAGAGCTGGCCGCGAGCAAGGGTTACCTGTGCGCCATCGCCGACGGTGTCAGCCAATGCGCCGACGGCGGTCTGGCCGCACGCTCGACCTTGCAGGCGTTGGCCCTGGACTACTACGCCACACCGCAAACCTGGGGCGTGGCCCAGGCGCTCGAACGTCTATTGCTGGCGCAGAATCGCTGGCTGCGGGCCAATGGCGGTGGCCAGCCGTTGCTGACCACCCTCAGTGCCCTGGTGTTTCGCGGGCAACGCTTCACCTTGGCCCACGTCGGCGACTGCCGGGCGTATCGCTGGCTGGACGGCGAATTGCAGCGCATCAGCGAAGATCATGTATGGGAACAGCCGGGTATGCAGCATGTGCTCAAGCGCGCGCTCGGCCTGGATCAACACCTGGTGCTGGATTTTCTCGACGGCCAATTGCGCGAGGGCGAATGCTTCCTGCTGCTCAGCGATGGGGTGTGGGCGACTTTGGGTGATCACAGCATCAGTGCGATCCTGCGCGAGCAGACCGACCTCGATCTGGCGGTACACACCCTGGTCACCGCCGCACACCTGGCCGGCAGCCAGGACAACGCCAGTGCCCTACTGGTACGCATCGATAAACTCGGCGCCGCGACCCTGGGCGACGCGCTGGTGCAATTGCAGCAATGGCCGCTGCCACCCGCGCTGAAAGCCGGGCAACAGTTCGAAGGCTGGCAGGTGGAAAGCGTATTGGCGCAAAGCCGCCAATCGTTGCTGTACCGGGTCCGCGATGCCCAGCAGCAACCCTGGTTGCTGAAAACCCTGCCCCTCAGCCGTGACGATGACAACGACGCCGGTCAAGCCTTGCTGTCGGAGGAATGGTTTCTGCGGCGGGTGGCCGGGCGCGCGTTTCCTGAAGTCCACGCGGCCAGCGGGCGTCAGCACTTGTACTACGTGATGCGTGAATATCCGGGGCAAACCCTGGCGCAATTATTCCTGCAACAGGGCCCATTGCCCCTGGCGCAATGGCAATTCGTGGCCGAACGCTTGCTGCGGGCGGTGGGCCTGTTGCATCGTCGGCAAATACTGCACCGTGACATCAAACCGGAGAACCTGCTGCTGGGTGACGATGGTGAGTTGCGCGTACTGGATTTCGGCCTGGCCTACTGCCCGGGTCTCTCCGAGGATCGCGCGCATGTACTGCCCGGCACACCAAGCTTTATCGCGCCCGAAGCGTTCCAGGGCGACCGTCCCACAGCCCAACAAGACTTATACAGCGTAGGTGTCAGCCTGTATTACTTGCTGACTGGGCATTACCCCTACGGTGAAATTGAGGCTTTCCAACGGCCCAGATTCACCCAACCGGTCAGCGCCAGCCGCTACCGCCCCGACCTGCCGGACTGGTTACCACTCAGCCTCGAGCGCGCGGTGGCGGCTCAACCTGCACAACGTTATGAAACCGCCGAAGAATGGCTGCTGGTGCTGGAGCAGGCAGACCGACGGGAACTGAGTGTCCGCCCCCGGCCGTTGCTGGAGCGGGAACCCTTGAAGGTCTGGCGCACCCTGGGGTTGCTCTCGATGCTGATCAATCTGGCGCTTCTTTACTTACTCTTTCACCGCTGACGTCATCTCTAGACGAGGGAAAACACATGAACGCAAAAGTCTGGCTGGTGGGCGCGGGCCCTGGCGACCCGGAGCTGTTGACCCTCAAGGCGGTTCGGGCGATGAACTGCGCCGATGTGGTGCTGATCGATGATCTGGTCAACCCGCAGGTACTGGAACACTGCACGGCAGCGCGGGTGATCACCGTCGGCAAGCGTGGGGGCTGCCGCTCAACGCCGCAGGACTTCATCCACCGCCTGATGTTGCGCTACGCCCGCCAGGGCAAGTGCGTGGTACGGCTCAAGGGCGGCGACCCGTGCATTTTCGGGCGCGGTGGCGAAGAGGCGATGTGGCTGCGCGAACGCGGCGTCGAAGTCGAGTTGGTCAACGGGATCACAGCCGGGCTGGCGGGCGCGACGAACTGCGCGATTCCACTGACCTTGCGTGGTGTCAGCCGCGGCGTGACGCTGGTCACAGCGCACACCCAGGACGACAGCAGCCTTAATTGGCGCGCGCTGGCGGAAGGCGGGACGACGCTGGTGATCTATATGGGAGTGGCGAAGCTGGAAGAGCTTCGTCAGCAGTTGCTGGAAGGCGGGATGGCCGCGGATATGCCCGTGGCGATGATCGAAAATGCCTCATTGCCGCAGCAGCGGGAGTGCCGTAGCCATTTGTCGCAGATGCACGAGGATGCGCAGGCGTTCGCCCTGAAGAGCCCGGCGATCCTGGTGATCGGCAGTGTCGCCGCCACCTCGCAAGCAGCGAGCGTCGCAGCGGCAGCCAGCGCCTGAGGCAAACTCCAGGCGAAAAAAAACCCGGCCGAAGCCGGGTTTTTTTCTACTACTCAGTAATTACTGAGCAGCTTGAGCTTCAACAGCAGCTTCTACGCGACGGTTGATAGCGCGACCAGCTTCAGTTGCGTTGTCAGCAACTGGGCGGGATTCGCCGTAACCTACCGAGGTGATGCGGCTAGGTGCTACGCCGTCTTTAACCAGAACTTGCTTAACAGCGTCAGCACGACGCTGGGACAGCTTCTGGTTGTAGGCGTCTGGACCCACGGAGTCAGTGTGACCAGCCACTTCTACGTGGGTAGCTGGGTACTGAGCCATGAAGTCAGCCAGGTTTTTCACGTCGCTGTAGCTGTTAGGCTTAACAACCGACTTGTCGAAGTCGAACTTAACGTCCAGCTCAACACGAACAACCTGAGCAACCGGAGCTTCTGGCTCTGCAACTGGCTCTGGAGCTGGTGCTGGGGTAGGAGCTGGAGCAACTGCGCCAGCGTTACCGCCGAAGTTCACACCCAGGCCGACCAGTGCGGAGTAATCCCACTTGCCGTTGTCCAGTGCGTAGTCAGCTTCAACACCGGCACGAGCGTACAGGTTGTTGGTGAAGTAGTACTTCACGCCAGTACCAGCGATGAGCTGGGTAGTTTGGTCGCGACCGCTGTGGCCATCAGCACGAACGTTGCCACGGCTCTGGTGACCGACACCGCCTTCTACGTATGGACGCAGGGAGTCGACGCCAGCTTGACCGAAGTGATACTGGGCCACGAGGCTGCTGGTATCGCCTTTGATCTTCTGGCTACCGGTACCGTCGTTCGAACGGGTGTGGTTGGTCTTGTCGTAGGACAAGTTCAACGACAGGTCGTCGGTCAGGAAATAACCAATGCGAGCGCCTGGGTTGAAGCCGTCTTCGATATGTTTGACGCTATCGTTGTACTGCTTCTTGTAGAACAGCTCGCCTTCAACTGCGCCTTGGCCTTGTGCCAGAACGCCGAAAGAAGTAGCGGCAATAAGAGAACCAATGGCCAAGCCCAAGGTGTTTTTCAGTTTCATCCGTTAAATCCCCATCTGGTGATTGTAAAGCAGTCCCACAAACCGGGGGACAACTCGGCGACAAGTCTAACAGAACTTGCCTACACGTAAGAGATATTTGCCACGCACTAAGTTTCAGTCTCGCCCGCAAATTTCTCACGTAATTTATCAAGAGCACGTTTGTAACGCATTTTTGTAGCACTCAAACCCATATGCATGATGTCAGCGATTTCCTGAAATTCCAGCTCTGCGACAAAACGTAGCACCAGAATTTCGCGGTCAATCGGGTTCACATGCACCAACCAGCGATCAAGTCCGCCCTTCTCCTCGGGTGCCGGCGTCTTTTCTTCAGACGCCTCCTCAAGGGGGTCCAGACTCAAGGCGTCCATCAAGCGACGCTTTCGCCGTTCCTTACGATACTGCGTGATGCACTCGTTGTACGTGATGCTGTAGAGCCATGTCTTGAACTTCGATTTGCCCTCGAAGTTCTTCAGGCCATACAACACCTTGAGCATCACTTCCTGACAGACATCATCAGCATCTCTATCGTTCCCTAAATACCTTGAACAAACGTTGAACAGAGTGCGTTGATATCTGCGCATCAATTCTTCGTACGCGCGTGTTACGTGAAACAGCTCCGTGTGTGCGCGCGCGACCAACTCCTCATCAGAGAGCTCACGGGGGTCATAGCGCGTGGACAGCGTTTGGGCTTTATTCAAAACAAGTCGTGCCGACAGTCAGGTCAATGTCCGCCACAGCCCGGTCACCCGGGTTCGCGGCGGCGTACATTAGCAGGGTTTGCCGGGTTAGCGGCTACTGACCTGCTGCTCCAGGAGAATCCGATTGGACAGCGACACCAGGTCGCCGTCATCGGTCAGCACAGTTGTCTTGACCGTACCGATCTCCTCGATTTGCCCCTCGACCTCGCCCACACGCACGTGCTGCCCTACCTGATACAACTCACGCACATAGATTCCCGCCAGAATCTGACCGGCAATTTCCCGACTTCCCAGACCCATGGCCAGCGCAACGGCCAGACCAACGGTAATCAAAACAATCACAATCACGTGGTTGAGCAGGTCAGTCTTGACCTCCAACTGGCTGATCGCGACGGAAATACTGATGATGATCACCAGCCCCTGAGCGATTCGCCCCAGGCCTGCTGCGTAGTCCAGCCCGACGCCTTCAGCGGCCCCGCGTACCAGCCCGTTGGCCAATTGCGCAAGCAGAACGCCGACGAGAAGCACCAGCGCGCCGCCGAATACTTTCGGTAGATACAGTGCCAGCATGTCCAGCGTAGCTGAAACTCGCTCAAGGCCAAGGGATTGAGCCGCAGAAACCAGAAAAATCAACAAAACGAACCAGTAAACGATCTTGCCGATCAAGGTCGAGATCGGCACCTGCAGCCCGGCGCGGCCGAGCAGCTTGGTCAGGCCGGTGCCTGCCATCAAGCGGTCCAGACCGAGTTTGGCGAGCAGCTTGGACAGCAGGGTGTCGAGCAGCTTGGCCACGACAAAACCCAGCAATACCAGGACCAGCGCCCCAAACAGGTTGGGAATGAAATTCGCCACCTTGGTCCACAATGCGGTCATCGCGGTGACCAGGCTCTGGGTCCAGAGATCAAGTTCCATATTCAATCAGCCTTATCAGCAGTGCGAGCGAGAGGTTTACGACGGGAAACCGGCGAGACGTGGGCCGAACCATTGTTCAGGGCCATCATCAACGCCGGCAGCCAACGACCGAGCAGACCGAACAGATCCCCCGCCCCGACCTGACGGTTGGCGGTTTTCAACACGCGGCCCAGGCAGGCATCGTCATCCCGGTTGGATGGCGAAGCATTGAGCATGTCACGCAAAGACTGTTCGAACGGATCGTGCATAAAGACCTCTCGCAAGTGTTTTAAAAGACGAGGGTTAAATTCCTGAGGTCACATCGGCCCCTTCCTACGTTCAGGTCATATTCAGCTCAAACCCAGCGCAATCGTCGAAATAGCCACCATTGTCCGAGCGCCACCGAGACCATCAACAGGCAGGCAATCACAAATCCATAAGGACTGGCGGAGAACGGTATGCCCCCCACATTGATACCTAACAAGCCGGTCAGAAAACTCATCGGCAGGAAGATCCCGGTGATGATCCCGAAGCGGTACATTGTACGGTTCATGCGTATGCTCAAGCGCCGATCTTCGGCCTCCAGCACAAGCCCCACGCGCTCCCGGGTCAATTCGAGTTCTTCCAGGTAGCGGGTCAGGCTGTTGTTCAATTCGTTCCAATAGTCGGCATCGTCATCACAGAACCACGACAATTTGATCCGCGTCAGTTGGGCAAAGATATCCCGCTGCGGCGCCAGGAATCGCTTGAGCCCGGCCGCTCGCCGACGGATCTGCAAAATGCTGCCATGCTCCGGGGTATACCGTTCGTCGGTATCGAGTTTTTCTTCCTCTACGTCGACGATTTCAGACAGGTCGGACACCAGGTCCTGGACTTTGTGCGTCAGGTACTGCGCCATATACAGGATGAGTTCAGACGCGGTTTTTGGCCCCTTGCCATCCGCCAACTGCACCAGCAGCTCATCGGTGGCGCGCAGCGGGCGCAAACGCAGGGAAATCACCCGGCTGGCAGCGGCGAAGATACGCACCGAAACCATGTCTTCCGGCTCAGCGCCAGGGTTGAGGTTGACCCCGCGCAGGAACAGCAGGAGTTCCGCGTCCGGCAACGGCAACAGGCGCGGGCGGGTGTTCTCCTCCAGCAGCAGGTCACAGGCGAACTCACTCAAGCCACTGGCCTTGCGCAGCCAGGTCTGGGTTTGCGGGTGGCTGCGATCCCAATGCAGCCACAGGCTTTCCTGGGGCTGCAGTTGCAATTGGTCAAGCTCAGTTCGGGCAATCGAACGCGCACCGCCTTTACCATCCAGCACCAGGGCATGCACCAGACCCCACTGCGCGTTTTCTTCCTCGAACATCCTCACCCCTGTCGGTTATTGCGGTTTATTCGGGCATTTTCAGCGGGCTGGGCGACACGATCACGCCATTATTGTCGGCGTAGATGTATTCACCCGGACGGAATGTCACACCGGCAAAGGTCACTGCCACGTTCAAGTCGCCAATGCCGCGCTTGTCAGTCTTCATCGGGTGGCTGGCCAACGCCTGCACGCCGAGGTCGGTCTGGGCGACGACGTCGACATCCCGGATGCAACCGTAGATCACCAGCCCTTCCCAACCGTTTTTCGCGGCTTTCTCGGCGATCATGTCGCCCAGCAGCGCGCGACGCAGGGAGCCACCACCGTCGACCACCAGCACCCTGCCGGCGCCTGGCTGGTCGGCCTGCTCCTTGACCAGGGAGTTATCTTCGAAGCATTTGATGGTGACGATCTCGCCGCCAAAGGAATCGCGGCCGCCGAAGTTGCTGAACATCGGCTCGGCCACCTGCACCAGTTCCGGGTAGGCGTCGCAAAGATCGGGAGTGACGTAGTGGTTCATTGAAAATTTCCTTTCTGTCAAAGACGTGTCTTTCGAAAGAGGCGCCGGCCGAAGCAGCAGCAAAACATCCCATCCGTTTCGCCGTTACGCAATAGCCACTGCGCGACTGAATATGACCAGAAGCATTTAACGCGTCATATCTTAGCCGCAACCAAAGACGAGCGAAACGCCCTTGGCAGAGCGCTGCGTCAAACTACGACCAATGCATCAGCCTGAGCACCCAACAATGGTGTCAGCGGATCTTTCAGCCATTGCGCCACCAACGGCCAGACCTCGGCCTGGGCCGCTTTGCTGACCAACATCTCCACATGCCCGAAATCCCCGGTAAAACCTTGTTGGCGCCCCAGGCGCAGGTATTGCCGCGGCGCCGAGCCGACTTGTTCGTACAGCTTGCGGCAGGCCCAGTCCGGGTCCTGCTGGTCGCCGGCGGCACTGACGACCAGCAGCGGCACGTCGACTTCCGCCAGGCCTTTCCACCAATCACGGCCGGCCTCGCCAAACCGGCCGAAGAGGCCATGCCAGCGCATGCTCTCGATCATCACGCCCACCGGCTCGTCCTCGGGGCCGCGCTTGAGCCGCGGGCCGGACAACTGGCCAAAGCGCTTCAGGAGCAAGCGAGCGCCCCACTCCAGCGGTGGAATTTTCAACGGCCAGTAGGTGCGACTGACCTGGCTGCCGAACAGCGCCACTGAAGCCACCGCCGGCGCACCGAGGTACTGGCCACCCAAGGCCGCCGCCAGGGTGGTGCCGCCAAGGGAATGCCCGATCCAGTGGGGAATCTGCGTGCTCTGTTCGCGCACGAACGCACCGATGGCCGGCAAATCGTAGCGGGCGTAGTCCGCGACCCGATTGCGGGTGTAGTCCTGGTTGCGCTTGGACAGGCCGTGGCCGCGCATTTCCGGTATCCACACATCGAACCCCTGGCGTGCCAGGTAGGCGCCCAGGCCGACACCCTTGGGCGAGTACCAGAAGCGCCGGTTGGAAAAGCTGCCATGTAACAAAATCACAGGGATGCCGCGGTTTTGCGCGACATCGGCCAGGCCCAGACGCGTCACGGCCAGCTCGACGGTGCCGTCGGGACTGTTGCCGGGTTTGAGCCGGTACACATCTTCACTCAGGTCGCCACGACGTTCAGCGCTGATCAGGGCGACGGGAAACAGGTTGCTGCTGCTTTGCATAATGCTCTTGCACAAAAAAGGGCGGCGTCCGGAAGGAGTTCCGCCCTGTACAGATAAGAATGCCGGCCAACCTGACGATTGACCGGCACTTTTGACGCGTCGACCTTAGGCGGACGCTTGGCCTTCCGCCAGGAAGAACCAGGTTTCCAGCACCGAATCGGGGTTCAGCGAGACGCTTTCGATGCCCTGCTCCATCAGCCATTTGGCCAGGTCAGGGTGATCGGAAGGGCCTTGGCCGCAAATGCCGATGTACTTGCCGGCCTTGTTACAGGCCTGAATGGCGTTGGCCAGCAGCTTCTTGACCGCAGGGTTACGCTCATCGAACAGATGCGCGATGATCCCCGAGTCGCGGTCCAGGCCCAGGGTCAGCTGGGTCAGGTCGTTGGAGCCGATGGAGAAACCGTCGAAGAACTCCAGGAACTCTTCGGCCAGAATGGCGTTGGATGGCAGCTCGCACATCATGATCACGCGCAGGCCGTTTTCACCACGGGACAAGCCGTTTTCGGCCAACAGGTCCACCACCTGGCTCGCTTCGCCCAGGGTACGGACGAACGGCACCATGATCTCGACGTTGGTCAGGCCCATCTCGTTGCGCACGCGCTTGAGGGCGCGGCACTCGAGTTCGAAGCAATCACGGAACGCTTCGCTGATGTAACGCGAGGCGCCACGGAAGCCCAGCATCGGGTTTTCTTCTTCCGGCTCGTAAAGCTTGCCGCCGATCAGGTTGGCGTATTCGTTGGACTTGAAGTCCGACAGACGCACGATGACCTTTTTCGGGTAGAACGCCGCGGCCAGGGTGCTGATGCCTTCCACCAGCTTCTCGACATAGAAGCCCACCGGGTCGTTGTAGCCAGCGATGCGCTTGTCGACGCTGTCCTTGATTTCCGGCGGCAGGCCGTCGTAGTTCAACAGGGCCTTGGGGTGGACGCCGATCATGCGGTTGATGATGAATTCCAGGCGAGCCAGGCCCACACCGGCGTTCGGCAGTTGCGCGAAGTCGAAGGCACGGTCCGGGTTGCCGACGTTCATCATGATCTTGAACGGCAGGTCAGGCATCGCATCGATGGAGTTTTGCTTGATGTCGAAGCCCAACTCGCCTTCGAAGATAAAGCCGGTATCGCCTTCGGCGCAGGATACGGTCACACCCTGGCCATCCTTGAGCAGTTGGGTGGCGTTGCCGCAACCGACTACCGCAGGAATCCCCAGTTCACGGGCGATGATCGCCGCGTGGCAGGTGCGCCCGCCACGGTTGGTGACGATGGCGCTGGCGCGCTTCATCACGGGTTCCCAGTCCGGGTCGGTCATGTCGGAGACCAGTACGTCACCGGGCTGGACCTTGTCCATCTCGGACACGTCCTTGATGATCCGCACCTTGCCGGCGCCGATGCGCTGACCGATGGCGCGGCCTTCCACCAGCACAGTGCCGGTTTCCTTGAGCAGGTAGCGCTCCATGACGTTGGCCGAAGTGCGGCTCTTCACGGTTTCCGGACGCGCCTGCACGATGTACAGCTTGCCGTCGTCGCCGTCTTTGGCCCACTCGATGTCCATCGGGCACTGGTAGTGCTTCTCGATGATCATCGCCTGTTTCGCCAGCTCGCTGACTTCAGCGTCGGTCAGGCAGAAGCGCGCGCGCTCGGCCTTATCCACGTCGACGGTTTTCACCGAGCGACCGGCCTTGGCCTCGTCGCCGTAAATCATCTTGATGGCCTTGCTGCCCAGGTTACGGCGCAGGATGGCCGGGCGACCCGCTGCGAGGGTGCCCTTGTGTACGTAGAATTCGTCCGGGTTTACCGCGCCTTGTACGACGGTTTCGCCGAGGCCGTAGGCGCCGGTGATGAACACTACGTCACGAAAGCCCGATTCGGTATCCAGGGTGAACATCACACCGGCGGTGCCGGTTTCCGAACGCACCATGCGCTGCACGCCGGCAGACAGGGCCACCAGCTTGTGGTCGAAACCTTGGTGTACGCGGTAGGAAATGGCGCGATCGTTGAACAGCGAAGCGAACACTTCCTTGGCTGCGCGGATCACGTTTTCCACGCCGCGGATGTTGAGGAAGGTCTCCTGCTGGCCCGCGAAAGAGGCATCGGGCAAGTCTTCGGCGGTGGCCGAGGAGCGCACGGCGACAGCCATGTCCGGGTTGCCGGCCGACAGCGTGGCGAACGCCGTGCGGATTTCTTCGTTGAGTTTCTCGGGGAACTCGGCTTCCATGATCCACTGACGGATCTGGGCGCCGGTCTTGGCCAGGGCGTTGACGTCATCGACGTCCAGAGCGTCCAGCGCGGCGTGGATCTGGGCGTTGAGGCCGCTCAGTTCGAGAAAATCACGGTAAGCCTGGGCGGTGGTGGCAAAACCACCTGGCACCGAGACGCCAGCGCCTGCAAGATTACTGATCATCTCGCCGAGGGATGCGTTCTTGCCCCCTACGTGCTCCACATCATGGACGCCGAGCTTATCGAGGGAAACTACGTACTCTACCAAGGTGATCTCTCCACTTTCTGTATTGGAAAAGCTCAGGACGCCGGCTGCTCAGTAGGAGCATTCGCCAGCGCTTGTGGCCTGGACCTGGAAAATAAGTGAGAATGCGGCCCACAGAGGGACGGCAAAATCGCGCCTATCATATCCAAGATTCGCCATCAGCTTAAGGCCCAGGGCTCAAATGAAACGATCTGCTTTCTTTATTTCCGACGGCACCGGCATCACAGCCGAAACACTGGGCCAAAGCCTGCTCGCGCAGTTCGAAAACGTTACTTTCGCCAAATTCACGCGGCCGTATATCGACAACGCGGATAAAGCGCGGGCCATGGTACAACAAATCAATCTGGCGGCAGAAAAAGACGGCTTTCGTCCGATCATTTTCGACACCATCGTCAATCAAGACATTCGTGAGATCCTTGCTACGTCCAATGGTTTCATGATCGACATTTTCTCGAGCTTCCTGGCGCCGCTGGAACAAGAGTTGAGTGAACACTCCTCCTATTCCGTCGGAAAGTCCCATTCCATTGGGCATAACTCCAACTACATGGAGCGTATCGAGGCGGTGAACTTCGCCCTCGACAACGACGACGGAGCCCGCACCCACTACTACGACAAGGCCGATATCATCCTGGTGGGCGTGTCGCGCTGCGGCAAGACCCCGACTTGTCTGTACATGGCCATGCAATTCGGCATCCGCGCGGCCAACTACCCGCTGACCGAAGACGACATGGAACACCTGACGCTGCCGACCGCCCTGCGCACGCATTCGCACAAGCTGTTCGGGCTGACCATAGACCCGGACCGCCTGACGGCCATCCGCAACGAGCGCAAGCCCAACAGCCGCTACTCCAGCTATGCCCAGTGCGAATTCGAGGTGCGCGAAGTGGAAAATCTGTTCCGTCGAGAGAACATTGCGCACATCAATTCCACGCATTTCTCGGTGGAAGAGATCTCGGCGAAAATTCTGGTGGAGAAAGGCGTCGAACGCCGCTTTAAATAATCTGCTTATCTGAACCGACGCCATCGCGAGCAAGCCCGCGCCCACAGGAAAATGCATTCCAAAGGTGGGAGCGGGCTTGCTCACGATGAACGATAATTCGGTGAACCCGCCTAAAGGTGGAAGCGCCCACCGCCCTGCCCCAACGCAGTGGCCAGCGCATCAAACCCCGCCCGCAACAACTGATCATCTCCCGACGTATTGCAGATACTCGCCCGGATAAACTGCGGCACTGCGGTCTGCCCCACGGCAAACGCCTCGGCGGTGGCGATCAGGTAATTATTCTGCTTGAGTTCGGCCTCGATTTCCGACGCGCGCCAAGGCTCCGGGACTTCAATCCAGAAGTGCGGGCTATTGAGGTGCGTGCGGTATTCCAGGCCGGCCAACAGGTCCTGCACCAACGCCTTGCGCCGGCTGATCTCGTTGATCTGCTGGCGCAGCAGGTATTCCGCCGTGCCGTTCTCGATCCACTGGGTCGCCAGCTCCAAGGTCACCGGCGTGGCCATCCAGCAGGTCGAACGCAGCGCCGCTGAAATACGGCTGACCAATGCCGGCGGCGCATGCACATAGCCGACACGCAGCCCCGCCGACACGGCCTTGCTCAAGCTGCTGATCAAAATCGTACGCTCGGGCGCGAAATAGCTCAGGGGCGGCGGCCGGTCTTCCACCAACACACCGTGGGCTTCATCCTCAAGAATCAGCAGGTTGTGCTCACGACAGACTTTGACCAGCGCCTCGCGGCGTGCGACCGATAACACGGCAGTGGTCGGGTTCTGGATGGTGGGCGTGCAGTACAACGCCGAAACCCGGTGATTGCGACAGACTTCATCGAGTGCCCCGGGCAGCACACCTTCTTCATCCATCTCCAGGCCGATCAGGCGCACACCGAGCATGCGCGCGGCGGTGATCAGTCCTGGATACGTCAATTGTTCGGTGACCACCGTATCGCCGGCGCGCAGCAGCGCCATCATCGCGCAGAGCAACCCGTGCTGGCCGCCGTTGACGCAAATGACCTGCTCGGGGATGGGATGAAAATCGCGCTGCACCAGCCACTGCGCGCCCGCTTCGCGGTAACGCGGCAGGCCGGCGTCCGGCGTGTAGGCACTGATGTCCTGGAGAAACTTGGCGTTGGTCGACAGGGTCTGGAAACTCTGCGCCAGGAACACCGTCTCCTGCCCCGGAATATGCATGTTGCGGCTCATGTCGAAGTATTGGCGCGGCTCCTCGCTGAAGTTGCGGAAACCTTCATCCCGTTGGCGCTCCATCCCACGCTTGCGCACGAACGTGCCGTCACCTACCCGTGCCACCACCAACCCCAGGCGTTCCAGCTCGCCGTAGGCCCGGCTGATGGTGCCGATGGTCACCCCCAGATTGTCGGAAAGTACCCGATGGGGCGGCAGTTTCCGTCCCGGTTCAATCAGGCCCTCGAGGATGCCCCGTTCCATGACATCGGACAGACGCTTGTACTTGACGCCCTGCCCATTGGACAACCCCTCACGCATAATTGACACCATGTCAATATTTGTTTTGACAGCCATCTTTAGCCCTAATAGTGTGCTTTTACGGGTTCAATCGCCGAAAAAAATAACTCATTACAAGTTCAATATAGAGTTCAATTCCGGCTCAGGGAAGCAATAAACGATGCCAATGTCCGCCGTTCTCGAAAACGCTGCAAAAACCAAAACTCAAAAACAGTGGTTGGCCGGCCTGGTGACCAGTGTGATGTTTCTCATCGTTTGCCTGAGTTGGGGTACCACTTGGCTCGGCATCAAAATCGCCGTGGAGAGCGTGCCGCCGCTGACCTCCGCCGGCTTGCGCTTCCTGATCGCGTTCCCGCTGTTCCTGTGTTTTGCCATGGTGCGCCGCGAGCCGATCCTGTTCCCCCGGGAAAGCCGTTGGTTCTTCGTGTTCGTGACCCTGTCCTACTTCAGCGTGCCCTATTACCTGCTCAACTACGGCGAAATGCATGTTTCGTCCGGCCTCACCGCGCTGCTGTTCAGTTGCATGCCGGTGTTCATCCTGATTTTCTCCGCGCTGTTCCTGCGCGAGCGCATCTACTTTTCCCAGGTGGTCGGCATCGGTATCGGCTTCGGCAGCCTTTACATGATCATCAGGAGCCAGGGCCTGCACCTGGACCATGCCGAGTTCTTCGGGGTACTGGCGATTCTGAGCGCCGCGATCATGCATGCCTTGTGCTACGTCATTACCAAGCAAAAAGGCAGCGCGATCAGCGTGATCACTTACAACACACTGCCCATCGGGATCGCCGGGCTGATGCTGTTCGTCGCCGGCCTGTGGTTTGAAACACCGACTTTCGAAGCCATCACCCTGCGTTCGTGGGGCGCCCTGTTCTACCTGGGCCTGGTCGCATCGGTGGGCGGGTTCATCGTGTATTTCATGCTGCTCAAGCGCCTGAGCCCGATCATCCTCTCGTTCGTGTTCATCATCTTCCCGGTGTTCGCGGTGATCATCGGCGCCTGGTACGAAGGCGTGGCGATTTCCCGCGACCTCATGCTGTATTCGGCCATTCTGCTGGCCGGTTTTGCGATCACCAAGTTGCCCATCGAAAAACTCATGGCCAAGAAAAATTGAGCCTCTTTGAACGCGAGAGAAACATGGACGTCCTCCGCCCAGAAGCCCTGGAACAGATCTATGCCCACGCCAGCCGCAGCTACCCCGAGGAATGCTGTGGCTTCGTCTTCGCCGACGGCAGCGTGTACCTGGGCCGCAATATCCAGAACGAGCTGCACCGCAAGAACCCCGAGATGTATCCGCGCAGCGCGGCCAATGGCTACACCTTTTCCGTGGCCGACACGCTGCTGCTGAACAAGGCACTTCGCAGCGACAACCCGGTGGTGGTGATCTACCACTCCCACCCCGACGTCGGTGCCTATTTCAGCGACGAAGACCAGGACAAGGCGCTGTTCATGGGCGAGCCGATCTACCCCGTCAGCTACCTGGTGGTGGATGTTCGCCAGGGCCAGGCCCTGGGCTCGAAGCTGTTTGCCTGGGATGGCAAGCATTTCGCCCTTCAACCCCTCAACGACCTGCACACGGAGTTGTCCATGAACGCTGTCTCTTTCCCCGACATTCTGGTTCGCGTGGCCAAGCTGCCGGAATCGACCCTTGAGGGCACCGGATCGACATTGCGCGAAGTCATTGAAAACCTCTGCGACAGCCACCCGCAGTTGCGTATGCACCTGTTCCACGAGAACAACAACCAGCTCAAGGAACACTTCCTGTTTACCGCCGAGGAAGCATTGATCGAGGCGGACGACCGGCTACCGGAAAAGGCCAGGATTGAAGTGTTGCTCGCCACCTCCGGCGGCATCGACGTCGACAGCCTGAGCAATGAAGAAGTGCAGCGTTACGTGCGCCATATCACCCTGCCCGGCGTCGGTCGCGAAGGCCAGTTGAACCTGAAAAAAGCCAAGGTGCTGATCATCGGCACCGGCGGCCTGGGCTCGCCCATCAGCCTGTACCTGGCGGCAGCCGGCATCGGCACCCTGGGGCTGGTGGATTTCGATGTGGTCGAAAGCAGCAACCTGCAACGCCAGATCGTCCACGGCAACAGCACCCTGGGCATGTCCAAGGTCGCGTCCGCCAAGCAACGCTTGCAAGACCTCAACAGCCACATCCAGATCAATGCCCACGACACCGCGCTGACCGCCGACAACGCCCTGGAACTGGTCGGCGCCTACGACCTGGTGATCGACGGCACCGACAATTTCGACACGCGCTACCTGGTCAACGACGCCTGCGTGCAGTTGGGCAAACCCCTGGTGTTCGGCGCCATCTACCGTTTCGACGGGCAGATCAGCGTGCTCAATTACAAAGGCGGGCCCTGCTACCGCTGCCTGTTCCCCAAGGCACCACCAGCGGAACTGGCGCCCAATTGCAGCGCTGGCGGAGTGATCGGCGTGCTGCCGGGGGTAGTCGGGATGATCCAGGCGACCGAGGCGATCAAGTTGCTGATCGGCATCGGCGAACCCTTGTCCGGCCGCTTGATGCGCTTCGATGCGCTGGCGATGAAATTCAGCGAGATCCGCTTCAAGCGCCGCGCCGACTGCCCATGCTGTTCGGAACTGCGCCACAGCGCCCCCCTCGCGCCGACAGTCTGCGCCGACGCCGCACCGAGCAAGCCCAGCCTGGCCGAAGAGCGCTACATCAAGCCGCGGGTACTCAAACAACTGCTCGAACGCCACAGCAGCGCCGACGTACTGCTGGACGTGCGCGACGCCAGCGAACTGGAGGTCTGCAAGTTGCCGGGCGTGGTGCATATCCCCCTCGCCGAACTGGACGGTCAGCTCGACAGCCTCAGCCGAGACAACACCCACTACCTGATCTGCTACGCCGGAACCCGCGCCGAGCAAGCGGCCAGCACCCTGCTGGCGGCCGGCTTCGCCAACACCAAAGTTCTGCAAGGCGGCATGAAACATTGGGTTCGCGACGTCGAACCCGATATGCCTTTGTACTGATCACGGCCCTGGGTAACGACCTGATGCTGCATAACTCAATTCTCGACGCCATCGGCCACACACCGATCGTGCGCCTGGCGCAGTTTTCCGAAGACCTCGGCATCGAGGTCTACGCCAAACTGGAATCGCTCAACCCCGGCGGCAGCCACAAGGCGCGCATCGCCTTGGGCATGATCCTCGACGCCGAGCGTCGCGGCGTGCTGATGCGCGACTCCGGGCAAACCATTATCGAACCCAGCGGCGGCAACACCGGCATTGGCCTGGTGATGGCTGGCAACGTGCTCGGCTACAAAGTGGTGCTGGTGATCCCGGATAACTACAGCCCCGAAAAGCAGAAACTGCTGCGCCTGTATGGCGCCAAGGTGGTGCTGTCGGACAGCCGCCTCGGCAACAATTCCCATGGCGAGAAATGCATGGAGTTGCAGTTGGAAAACCCCAGCTACGTGATGCTCAACCAGCAACGCAACGGCGCCAACCCGCAGACGCACCGCGACACCACCGCGCCGGAGATCCTCAGCGCCTTCGGTGAGCAGCGCGTGGATTACTTCGTCAGCGGCATCGGCACCGGCGGCCATATCACCGGCATCGGCGAAACCCTCAAGGCCGCCTGGCCGGCCCTGCGCGTGATGGGCGTGGAACCGGAGGAATGCGACCTGCTGAAAAACCAGCACGCCCCCCACCATATCCAGGGCCTGTCGATCGGCTTGATCCCGAGCATCCTCAACCTGGACGTGCTGGACGGCATGCTCAAGGTGTCGCGCGTGGAATGCCTCGACATGATGAAACGCATCATGCGTACCGATGCCATCAGCCTGGGCCTGTCCTCGGCCGCCAATATGGTGGCCATCGCCAAGCTCGCCCCGGAGTTACCGCCCGAAACGGTGGTGTTGACCATGGTCTACGACAATGCCGACAGCTACCTGCCCAGTTTTGAATAACCGGTTATCCAACCATCCAGAATGCGGGGGTGCCTCCATGGGCGGCTTTATCGACATGCAACATCTGCACGATGAATTGCTTACCCACCTCATCAAGACCCTGACGCCCACGCAGATGAAGCAGCTGGAGCCGCACTTGGCGCCATTGGTCCAGAGCGCCGCCCAGGCGGTGGCCGAGGACCTGATTGCCTACGCCTACCGCGACCCGGCGTCGCGCGGACGCGGCGAGTTGATCCTGGAATCCTATGCCTCGTTCAAGGCGGTGCTGTTCTACCGGCTGGCGCACCGGGTGTGGCATTTTCCCGACCAGACCAACGGGATGTTTTCGCGCATTGCCCTCAAGCTCAGCAACCAGGGCAAGATCCTCTCCGGCGCGGAGATTCACCCGGCAGCACGCATCGGTCGGCGCTTTGTGCTCGACCATGGCTACGGCACGGTGATCGGTGAAACCTGCGAGATCGGCAACGACTGCTACATCCTTTGCGGCGTGACCCTCGGTGCTCGCGGCATCGCCAACAACCCCGACGGCAAGCGCCACCCGCGCCTGGGCAACAACGTCGAGATCGGCTCCGGCGCCCGCGTGCTGGGCTACGTGCAGATCGGCGACAACGTGTTCATCAGCCCAGCGTGCGTGATCACCCAGGACGTACCGGCGGGGACCAAGGTCAAGGTGGTCAACCAGATCCAATTGCAAAAGAACGACGAATCGGAGCACAGCAGCTACCTCGGCGCCTTCGCTCTCGATGAGCGCCTGCACGTGGTCGGCGAGATCAATGCCAGCCACAAGGTCACGGTGCTGGACGCCGACTTTCACCCGTTGCAGGGGCTGATGCTCGAACCCACGGTGAAAGAACGCCATCACCTGCAATTTCGCCTGCGCCACATCGAAATGGGCGACCGTCTGCCACGTCTGCCGCTGAACCTGAAAGTCTGCGGGCCGGAATTTGAAATCACCCTGCTCTCCCCCCCTGGCTTGAGCGCAATGGTGCGTCACCTGCTGCAAGCCAGCCCATTGATTGTCGGAGGTTGAACATGTCTGTGCATACCATGGAAACCCTGGCGCTGTTTGACAGCGCGCCCTACCAGAACGCCTTCAGCGCCCGGGTGATTGCCGTCAGCGAACACGGCATCGCCCTGGAGCACACGCTGTTCTACCCTACCGGCGGCGGGCAACCCGGCGACAGCGGCCACTTCACCCTGGACGACGGCACGCGCGTGGACATCCTCGGCACGGTGCGCGACCCGGTGCAGCGCTCGATCATCTGGCACCAGGTGGAACACTGTCCCGAGCAGTTGAGCGCCGGGGTCCAGGTGGATGCCAGCCTCGATTGGGAGCGGCGCTACCAGCACATGAAAATGCACACCTGCCTGCACCTGCTGTGTTCGCTCATCGACGCCCCGGTCACCGGCTGCAGCATCAGCGCCGACAAAGGGCGACTGGATTTCGACCTGCCGGAAATGACCCTGGACAAAGACAGCATCACCCGCGATATCAACGCACTGATCGAACAGGCTCATCAGGTGAAAACCCTGTCGATGCCCGCGTCGGAGTACGCAACCCTGCTGCAGATCACCCGCACCCAAGCGGTAGCTCCGCCCGTGATCCAGGGCTCGGTGCGCGTAATTGAAATTGCCGGAATCGATATCCAGCCATGCGGCGGCACCCATGTGATCAACACCGAAGAAATCGGCCGGGTGTTTTGCGAGAAGATCGAGAAGAAGAGCAAGCATAACCGTCGGGTTATTTTGCGCTTTGAATGAATGTTCAGCAGAACGGGGTCGATGCAGGTGCGGGCTTACCGCCCCACATTGACCCGTTTTTCTATCGCTGAACTTAACCCTTCAGCGCTTTGATCTGGTTATTCAGCTGCTCGATTTGCTTCTGCAGTTCGGAAATCACCTTGGAAAATTCAGCCATCATCTGGTCGATGCGTGTGCGAAGTTGCTCATTGTCGCGTGCGAGATCCTCGAGGGTACGAGGCGCCTGGTTTGATTCATCGGACCGGGCCGACGGGTTGCTTTCGTTGGACTGCGCCGCACCTTGCTTGCCTTGACCGGAAGAAGCACCCTGATTGGCCTGCCCCTGACCCTGACCCTGCGCTGCGCCTTGCTTGCCCTGGCCGGAAGAAGCACCCTGATTGGCCTGACCCTGACCCTGCGCTGCGCCTTGCTTGCCTTGACCGGAAGAAGCACCCTGATTGGCCTGCCCCTGACCCTGCCCCTGCGCTGCGGGAGGCATCCGGGTCTGGGGAGTATCCGCGCCCAACCTCTTACTCAAATCACCGATCTGGTCTTGAAGCCCTTTAACGACCGAATTGAAACCGGACTCCAACTTATTGAGCCTATCGCCCAGTTGCTTATTTTCGGCAGTCAAGCGCTCAAGGGAGGGAGGAGCATCCCGCCCGGCCCCTTGTGTATTGTCCATACGGCCGCGCGCGTCAGGCGACGTGCCGTTCTGCTTCGCCGCAGGATCACCACGAGTACTGGGGTTCGACGGTGCCGCCTCTTTTCCAGACGCTGCCTTCACCTTGGGGTGCTGCGCAAGCTGGTTCACTTGCTCCTGAAGCTTCATGATTTGCGGCGTTAACTTGGCAACCATCTGATCATATTTTTCGGCCAACTGTTTGTTCTGGCCAGAGAGGTGTTCCAGATGAGCGGGTACCGCGTTTTTTGCCGCAGACGACGCCTTGGCCAGAGGACTGTCAGGTACTCTGAGGCTCTCGTCGGCGCGACGGAGCCTGGCGTTCGGCGACATGTCATAGCCGACGGTGTTGGGCATTGGCGGGCGATTGTTTACGCTATTCATAAAAGGGCCTTTTCAGATTCAGGTGTTTGATCCACAAGCATCGCTTGCCAGATGACCCGCGCCTGCAGGGCATCTGACACCTGATTGGCTTCTATCTGAAAACGGTTCCGAAGATGTAGGACGCATCAATCGCAAAGTATGTCTGTGTCAAAACCTGCCCTTCGCGAGCGTGCGCAACCACGGCGCGGTCATATCACCCATAAATCCACAAAGCGATTCACCGGCGTGGCTTCAAGCCGCGCCTGATCCTTGCACAACGCAAAAATCTCGGCACTGCGCTGGGCCGTAAAGCGCGTCGCCAGGTTGGCCTTGAACTTGTCTTCCAGCAACGGAATACCGTCCACCCGGCGCCGACGATGCCCAATCGGGTACTCCACCGCGACCTGCTCGGTGTGGGTGCCATCGTTGAAGAACACCTGCACCGCGTTGGCGATGGAACGTTTGTCCGCCTCCAGGTATTCGCGGCTGTAGCGGGGCTCTTCGACGATCACCATCTTTTCGCGCAGCTCGTCGATGATCGGGTGCGCAGCGTGGAACTCATCTTCGTACTGCTCGGCCACCAGCGTGCCGAAGGCCAGCGGCACGGCGGTCATGTATTGCAGGCAGTGATCGCGGTCGGCCGCATTGGCCAATGGGCCGACCTTGGAAATGATCCGAATCGCCGACTCATGGGTGGTGATCACGATGCGTTCGATGTCGTGCAGGCGATCGACAACCTGCGGGTGCAAGGTCACCGCAGCTTCGCAGGCGGTTTGCGCGTGGAACTCGGCGGGAAAGCTGATCTTGAACAGCACGTTTTCCATCACATAGGTGCCGTAGGGTTGGGACAGGCTGAAGGTGCGCTTGTCTTCGGGCTTGAGCGCCAGGTCCTTGTTGGTGTGGCTGAACAGCACGTCGTAGAAGCCCCATTGCGGCGCGCTCAACACCCCTGGAATACCCATCTCGCCGCGCAGCGCGATGTCTGCCAGCCGCACACCGCGACTGGAGGCATCGCCCGCCGCCCAGGATTTGCGCGAACCGGCATTCGGTGCGTGCCGATAGGTGCGCAATGCCTGACCGTCGACAAAGGCGTGGGACAGCGCCGACAGCAGTTGCTCGCGGTTGGCGCCCATCAGCTTGGCGGTGACCGCCGTCGAGGCGACTTTCACCAGCAGCACATGGTCAAGGCCGACACGGTTGAAGGAGTTTTCCAGGGCAATCACACCCTGGATCTCGTGGGCCATGATCATCGCCTCCAGCACTGCGCGCACGGTCAGCGGCGCGTCGCCATTGGCCACGCGTCGTTGCGAGAGGTGATCGGCCACGGCGAGGATGCCGCCGAGGTTATCCGAGGGGTGGCCCCATTCGGCGGCGAGCCAGGTGTCGTTGTAGTCGAGCCAGCGCACGATGCAGCCAATGTCCCAGGCGGCCTTGACCGGGTCGAGCCGGAACGACGTGCCCGGCACCCGCGCGCCGAACGGCACCACCGTGCCCTCGACCAGCGGCCCCAGGTGCTTGGTGCATTCCGGGAACCGCAGCGCCAGCAGGCCGCAACCGAGGGTGTCCATCAGGCAGTTGCGCGCAGTGTCCAGCGCGGCTGGGGAGTCGATCCGGTAGTTGAGGACGTAGTCAGCGATGTCCTGCAAAACCTGGTCGTAGTCGGGGCGGGTGTTCTGGTCGACGTTGGCGCTCATGGCTGTTCTCCAAAGTGGGTGGGGGGTCAGTCCTCGGGCTCACGGTTACTGGAAGCAGATCTTCGATGCCTGCCTTGGAATAGAGATCCCTTGTGGGAGGGGGCTTGCCCCCGATGACGGCGGGTCAGTCAATGAATGTGTCGACTGGTACACCGCTATCGGGGGCAAGCCCCCTCCCACATTGGATGTGTATCGAGCCTTAGAACGCGTCGCCTGGGACGCGTACAAAGCCTTCCATCAACACCCGCGCGCTACGGCTCATGATGGCCTTCTTCACCACCCATTCGCCGTTGACCTGGGTGGCTTCAGCGCCGACCCGCAAGGTGCCGGACGGATGCCCGAAGCGCACCGCGTTGCGTTCTACGCCGCCCGCCGCGAGGTTGACCAAGGTCCCGGAAATCGCCGCAGCCGTGCCGATCGCCACCGCTGCGGTGCCCATCATCGCGTGGTGCAACTTGCCCATGGACAAGGCACGCACCAGCAGGTCGATATCGCCGGCCTTGATCGCCTTGCCGCTGGAAGCCACGTAGTCCGCAGGCGGTGCCACGAAGGCCACCTTTGGCGTGTGCTGACGCTGGGCGGCCTCGTCCAGATGCTTGATCAGGCCCATGCGCAACGCGCCATAGGCCCGCACCGTCTCGAACATCGCCAGGGCTTTCGGGTCGCCGTTGATTGCGCCTTGCAGCTCGGTACCGGTATAGCCCAGATCTTGCGCGTTGATGAAGATCGTCGGGATACCCGCGTTGATCAGCGTGGCCTTGAAGGTGCCGACGCCCGGCACCTCCAGGTCATCGATCAGGTTGCCGGTGGGGAACATCGAACCGCCGCCGCCCTCTTCTTCAGCGGCCGGGTCCAGGAACTCCAACTGCACTTCAGCGGCCGGGAAGGTCACGCCGTCCAGTTCGAAGTCGCCGGTTTCCTGCACCGCGCCGTCGGTGATCGGTACGTGGGCGATGATGGTCTTGCCGATATTGGCCTGCCAGATCCGTACCACGGCCACGCCGTTGCGGGGCACGCGGGCCGGGTCGACCAGGCCCGCGCTGATGGCGAAGGAACCCACCGCCGCCGACAGGTTGCCGCAGTTGCCGCTCCAGTCGACGAACGGTTTGTCGATGGCGACCTGGCCGAACAGGTAGTCCACGTCATGCTCGGCGCGGCTGCTCTTGGCCAGGATCACGGTTTTGCTGGTGCTCGACGTGGCGCCGCCCATGCCGTCGATCTGCTTGTCATAGGGATCGGGGCTGCCGATCACCCGCAACAGCAGGGCATCGCGTGCGGCCCCCGGGACCTGCGCCGACTCGGGCAGGTCCTGGACGCTGAAAAACACACCCTTGCTGGTGCCGCCACGCATGTAGGTGGCGGGGATCTTGATTTGCGGTACGTGTGACATGGTTATCCTCTTCAGGCGGTCGCCGCCGATTCCAGGAAGTCCTGGGCAAAACGTTGCAACACGCCGCCCGCCTCGTAGATCGACACTTCTTCGGCGGTGTCCAGGCGGCAGGTCACCGGCACTTCGACACGTTCGCCATTCTTGCGGTTGATCACCAGGGTCAACTGCGCGCGCGGGGTGCGTTCGCCGACCACGTCATAGGTTTCGCTGCCGTCGATCTTCAACGTGTGACGGTCGGTGCCCGGCAGGAACTCCAGCGGCAACACGCCCATGCCCACCAGGTTGGTGCGGTGAATGCGTTCGAAACCTTCGGCGGCAATCGCTTCCACACCCGCCAGGCGCACGCCCTTGGCCGCCCAGTCGCGGGACGAACCCTGACCGTAGTCGGCGCCGGCGATGATGATCAGCGGCTGCTTGCGCTCCATGTAGGTTTCGATGGCTTCCCACATGCGCGTGACCTTGCCTTCCGGCTCGATGCGCGCCAGGGAACCCTGCTTGACCTTGCCGTTCTCGACGACCATTTCGTTGAACAGTTTCGGGTTGGCGAAGGTGGCGCGTTGCGCGGTCAGGTGGTCGCCGCGGTGGGTCGCGTAGGAGTTGAAGTCGACTTCCGGCAGGCCCATTTTCGCCAGGTATTCGCCGGCGGCGCTGTCGAGCATGATCGCGTTGGACGGCGACAGGTGGTCGGTGGTGATGTTGTCCGGCAGCACTGCCAGCGGGCGCATGCCCTTGAGCGGCCGCGCACCGGCCAGCGCGCCTTCCCAGTACGGCGGACGGCGGATATAGGTGCTTTGCGGGCGCCACTCATACAGCGGCGCGACTTTCGGGCCGGTGTCTTCGTGGATCGCGAACATCGGGATATACACTTTGCGGAACTGCTCCGGCTTGACCGACGCCTTGACCACCGCGTCGATTTCTTCGTCGCTCGGCCAGATGTCTTTCAGACGGATTTCCTTGCCGTTGGCGTCGAGGCCCAGTACGTCCTTCTCGATGTCGAAACGGATGGTACCGGCAATCGCATAGGCCACCACCAGCGGCGGCGAAGCCAGGAACGCTTGCTTGGCATACGGGTGGATACGCCCGTCGAAGTTGCGGTTACCCGACAACACGGCGGTGGCGTACAAGTCGCGGTCAATGATCTCTTGCTGGATCACCGGGTCGAGCGCACCGGACATACCGTTGCAGGTGGTGCAGGCGAAGGCCACCACACCGAAACCGAGTTTTTCCAGTTCGTGCCCAAGGCCGGCTTCTTCGAGGTACATGGCCACGGTTTTCGAACCGGGCGCCAGGGACGACTTGACCCACGGCTTGCGGCTCAGCCCCAGCTTGTTGGCGTTGCGCGCCAGGAGGCCGGCGGCGATCACGTTGCGCGGGTTACTGGTGTTGGTGCAACTGGTGATCGCGGCAATGATGACCGCACCGTCGGGCATTTGCCCCGGTACTTCTTCCCACTGGCCGGAGATGCCTTTGGCGGCGAGGTCGCTGGTGGCGACACGGGCGTGCGGGTTGCTCGGGCCGGCCATGTTGCGCACGACGCTGGACAGGTCGAAGGTCAAGCCGCGCTCGTATTTCGCGCCCTTGAGGTCGTCGGCCCACAGGCCGGTCTGGCGTGCGTATTGCTCGACCAGGGCGACTTGTGCGTCTTCACGGCCAGTGAGTTTCAGGTAGGCGATGGTCTGCGGGTCGATGTAGAACATCGCCGCGGTGGCGCCGTATTCCGGGGCCATGTTGGAGATGGTCGCGCGGTCGCCCAGGGTCAGTGCCGATGCACCTTCGCCGAAGAACTCGAGCCATGCGCCCACCACTTTCTGTTGACGCAGGAACTCGGTCAGCGCCAGCACCATGTCGGTGGCGGTGATGCCGGGTTGCAGCTTGCCCGTCAGCTCCACGCCGACGCTTTCCGGCAGGCGCATCCACGAAGCGCGGCCGAGCATCACGCTCTCGGCTTCGAGGCCGCCGACGCCGATGGCGATCACGCCGAGGGCATCCACGTGCGGGGTGTGGCTGTCGGTGCCGACGCAGGTGTCGGGGAAGGCCACGCCGTCACGCACCTGGATCACCGGAGACATTTTCTCCAGGTTGATCTGGTGCATGATGCCGTTGCCCGGCGGGATCACGTCGACGTTCTTGAAGGCTTTTTTGGTCCACTCGATAAAGTGGAAGCGGTCTTCGTTGCGGCGGTCTTCGATAGCGCGGTTTTTCTCGAACGCGTCCGGGTCGAAACCACCGGCTTCGACGGCCAGGGAGTGGTCGACGATCAGTTGGGTCGGCACCACCGGGTTGACCTGGGCCGGGTCGCCGCCTTGCAGGGCGATGGCATCGCGCAGGCCGGCGAGGTCGACCAGGGCGGTCTGGCCGAGGATGTCATGGCACACCACCCGCGCCGGGAACCAAGGGAAGTCGAGGTCGCGCTTGCGCTCGATCAGTTGGCTCAGGGAAGCGTTGAGGGTGGCCGGGTCGCAACGACGCACCAGGTTTTCCGCGAGTACGCGGGAGGTGTAAGGCAAGGTGGCGTAGGCGCCGGGGGTGATTGCATCGACAGCCGCGCGGGCGTCGAAGTAATCGAGGCGGCTGCCGGGGAGCGATTTGCGAAATTCAGTGTTCATCGTCAGGACTCGGTCACGGTGATTACAAAAGGAACCCACTGATCCAGATTTGAAATGCGATTCAAATGTGGGAGGGGGCTTGCCCCCTCCCACCTTTTGACCTCATTTCAATCCTGGAATCGTCGGCCTTCAGCGACGTTCGATTGGCACGAACTTGCGCTGTTCGACGCCGATGTACTCAGCGCTTGGACGGATGATGCGGTTGTTGGCGCGCTGTTCGAACACATGCGCGGCCCAGCCGGTGAGGCGCGAGCACACGAAGATCGGGGTGAACAGCTTGGTCGGGATGCCCATGAAGTGGTACGCCGAGGCATGGTAGAAGTCGGCGTTGGGGAACAACTTCTTCTGCTCCCACATGACCTTGTCGATGGCTTCGGAGACCGGGAACAACACTTTGTCGTCCACTTCTTCGGCGAGCAGTTTCGACCAGCCCTTGATGACCTCATTGCGCGGGTCGCTGTCTTTGTAGATCGCGTGACCGAAGCCCATGATCTTGTCCTTGCGCGCCAGCATGGCGAGGGTGCCGTCGACGGCGTCCTCGGCCGACAAGAAGCGCTCGATCATTTCCATCGCCGCTTCGTTGGCGCCGCCGTGCAACGGGCCGCGCAGCGAGCCGATGGCGGCGGTGATGCACGAATACAAGTCAGACAGGGTCGACGCGCAGACACGCGCGGTAAAGGTCGACGCGTTGAATTCGTGCTCGGCGTACAGGATCAGCGACACGTTCATCACTTTGACGTGCAACTCGCTCGGCGTCTTGCCGTGCAGCAGGTGCAGGAAGTGACCGCCGATGGAAGGTTCGTCGGTCACGCAGTCGATGCGTTTGCCGTCATGGCTGAAGCGGTACCAGTAGCACATGATCGCCGGGAAGGCAGCGAGCAGACGGTCGGTGACATCGCGCTGTACGCTGAAGTCCTGCTCCGGCTCGAGATTGCCGAGGAACGAGCAACCGGTACGCATCACGTCCATCGGGTGGGCGTCGGCCGGGATGCGCTCGAGCACTTCCTTGAGCGCCTGGGGCAGGTCACGCAGCTTGCTCAGCTTGGCGCTGTAGGCAGCCAGTTCGGTCTTGGTCGGCAATTCGCCGTACAGCAGCAGGTAGGCGACTTCTTCGAACTGCGCATCAGCGGCCAGTTCGCGCACGTCGTAGCCGCGATAGGTCAGGCCGGCACCGGCCTGGCCCACGGTGGACAGTGCGGTCTGCCCGGCCACCTGGCCACGCAGGCCAGCGCCGCTCAGTACTTTTGCTTCAGCCATGGTTACTCTCCAATTTTGTAGTTATCCGGGAGGCGCGTTCGGTACTTCTTGGCGGCGAACAGCGCGTCGAGCTTCTGCTCGAAGGTGTGGTAGTCGATGCGATCGTAAAGCTCCATGCGGGTTTGCATGGTGTCGATCACGTTCTGTTGGGTGCCGTCGCGACGGATCGCGGTGTAGACGTTTTCGGCGGCCTTGTTCATGGCGCGGAAGGCCGAGAGCGGGTACAGCACGATGGAAACATCGGCAGATTTCAGTTGATCGACGGTGTACAACGGGGTTGCACCGAACTCGGTAATGTTAGCCAGGATCGGCGCCTTTACCTTTGACGCGAACAGCTTGTACATGTCCAGCTCGGTGATGGCTTCCGGGAACACCATGTCGGCGCCGGCCTCGATGCAGGCGGCGGCGCGGTCCAGGGCGGATTCCAGGCCTTCGACGGCCAGCGCATCGGTACGCGCCATGATCACGAAGCTGTCATCGGTGCGCGCATCCACGGCGGCCTTGATGCGGTCGACCATTTCCTGCTGGGACACGATTTCTTTGTTCGGGCGATGACCGCAGCGCTTGGCGCCGACCTGGTCTTCGATATGGATGGCAGCGGCGCCGAACTTGATCATCGACTTGACGGTGCGTGCCACGTTGAACGCCGAGGAGCCGAAACCGGTGTCCACGTCCACCAGCAGCGGCAGGTCGCACACGTCGGTGATGCGGCGCACGTCGGTCAGCACGTCATCGAGGCCGGTGATGCCCAGGTCCGGCACGCCGAGGGAGCCCGCGGCCACCCCGCCACCCGACAGGTAGATCGCCTTGAAACCGGCGCGCTTGGCCAGCAGTGCGTGGTTGGCATTGATCGTGCCGACCACCTGCAATGGGTGTTCGCTGGCGACCGCGTCACGGAAACGCTGGCCTGGAGTGCGGTTGTTATTGGAACTCATGACTCACCTCGCTGAGTGGCTGTCTGGGGAGCACCGCCTGGGAAGTGGCGGGCGATATTGCGTTTGGAGGCGCCGATGTGACGACGCATCAACAACTCGGCCAGTTCACCGTCGCGATCGGCGATCGCGTCAAGAATACGGTGATGCTCGGCAAAGGCCTGGCGTGGACGATTGGGGGTTGCGGAGAACTGGATGCGGTACATACGCACCAACTGGTACAGCTCGCCGCAGAGCATTTGGGTCAAGGTGCGGTTGCCCGCGCCCTGGATGATCCGGTAATGAAAGTCGAAGTCGCCTTCCTGCTGGTAATAGCCGACACCCGCCTGGAACGCCGCATCCCGTTCGTGGGTGTGCAGCACTTGGCGCAGTTCTTCGATCTCCGCATCGGTCATGCGCTCGGCGGCCAGGCGGCACGCCATGCCTTCGAGGGATTCGCGGATTTCATAGAGTTCGATCAATTCCGCGTGGCTCAACGACACCACGCGAGCGCCCACATGGGGCACGCGCACCAGCAGGCGCTGGCCTTCGAGACGGTGGATCGCCTCACGCAACGGGCCGCGGCTGATGCCGTAGGTGCGCGCCAGTTCCGGCTCGGAGATCTTGCTGCCGGGGGCGATCTCGCCTTTGACGATAGCGGCCTGTATACGCCTAAAGACATTCTCCGACATTGTCTGGGATTCTTCCGGGGAGACCACCGGAGCTTCCGATTGATCCAGCATATTGTCGACACCTTTAAAAGCAATGCCGCAAAAACTAGCCAATAAGCCCTACTTAGTCAAAGAATAAATCAACATTGTCGACAATCGTCTAATAACCGCCGTTGTAAGCAACAAGGACATGGCCGCCTGCCAGCGCTGGCGCCAAAAAAGCATCATGTTAGAATAGACGCCGCTTTTGCCTGACATCTCTTGATGAAACGGCGCACGAGGGAGCTTGCGCAGCAATGCCAGTCGCCTTGAATTGAACATCGCACTGCACCGCCTCAGGATTTATGAGACTCAAGCCCTTCCCCCGATTGTTTTGCCTACTGTTCATACCAGGACTTATGCCGGGGCTATGCGCTGCCGCCGAGAAGACCGTGTATGGCCTCAACGAATACGCCAAGCTGGCGGATATCGACCTGGAAGTGGCAGCCAAACTCGACACCGGCGCCAAGACCGCTTCGTTGAGCGCCCGCGATATCAAACGCTTCAAGCGCAACGGCGAATCCTGGGTACGCTTCTACCTGGCCATCGACACTGCCCATTCCCACCCCATCGAACGCCCACTGGCCCGCGTCAGCAAGATCAAGCGCCGCGCCGGTGACTACGACCCCGATGAGGACAAGAACTACACCGCCCGTCCGGTGATTGCCCTGGATATCTGCATGGGCAGCGCTTTACGCAGCATCGAAGTGAACTTGACTGACCGCAGCGCTTTCCAATACCCGCTGCTGATCGGCTCCGAAGCGCTGAAACGCTTTGATGCGCTGGTCGACCCCAGTCTTAAATATGCAGCGGGCAAACCTGCCTGCGCCGCCGACGCTCATACCGCCGAGTAAACCGAATGCGCTCTCTGACCCTGCACCTGAAAATCCTCATCACCCTCCTGGTGGTGCTGGGTATTTCGGTCACCGCCTACCAGATCTTCGTGCTGGGCATTCCCGTCACCGAGGACGCCACCGACGACTTGTGGAACATCGACGCCAAGGTCGAGTTCGTCGCCAACCCGAAAGACCCGGTGAAGATCCAGATGTTCGTGCCGCCCCTGAGCCGCGACTTCGTCAGCCTCAATGAGAGTTTCATCTCGAATAACTACGGGGTCAGCGTCAACCGCATCGATGGCAACCGCAAGGTCACCTGGTCGGCGCGCCGGGCCAAGGGCAAGCAGACCCTGTATTACCGCCTGGTGCTGACCAAGCGTTACAGCGGTGAAAAGGTCAAGATCAAGGGCCCGACCTTCCGCGACAGCATCGCCGTGGAAGGCCCGGAAAAAATCGCCGCCGAAGCCCTGCTCGCGCCGATCCGCCAGCACTCGGCCGATGTGGAAACCTTTATTACCGAAGCAATCAAGCGCACCAACAACCTCAACGACGACAACGTCAAGCTGCTGCTGGCGGGCGACCCGTCGACGCCGCACAAGGCCAAGATCGTCGAACTGCTGCTGTCCATCGCCCACGTGCCGGTGGAAAAGGTCCACACCATCCGCCTCGTCGCCGACCAGCCGCAAACCCCGGAACTGTGGCTGCGCAGCTTCAATGGCAATGACTGGCTGTACTTCAACCCGGAAACCGGCGAACCAGGCCTGCCCGCCGACCGCCTGTTGTGGTGGACCGGCGATGAAAACCTGATCACCGTCGATGGCGGCAAGAAAGCCATGGTCACCTTCAGCCTGAACAACAGCGAAATGAACGCGATCCGCCTGGCCAAGCTGACCGACGAAAACACCGACGCCAACTTCCTCGAATACTCGCTGTACGGCCTGCCGCTGCAAACCCAGCAGACCTTCATGATCATGGTGATGATCCCGATCGGCGTGCTGGTGATCCTGATCCTGCGCAACCTGATCGGCCTGCAGACCCTGGGCACGTTTACCCCGGTGCTGATCGCCCTGGCGTTCCGCGAGACTCAGCTGGGCTTCGGGATTGTGCTGTTTACGATCATCACCGCGCTGGGCTTGTCGCTGCGCTCGTACCTGGAACACCTGAAGTTGCAGATGCTGCCGAGGCTGTCGGTGGTGCTGACCTTCGTGGTGGTGCTGATCGCGGCCATCAGCCTGTTCAGCCATAAACTGGGGCTGGAGCGCGGGCTGTCGGTGGCGCTGTTCCCGATGGTGATTCTGACCATGACCATCGAACGCCTGTCGATCACCTGGGAAGAACGCGGCGCCAGCCATGCGCTGAAAGTGGCGATCGGCACGCTGTTCGCGGCGTCCCTGGCGCACCTGATCATGAGCGTGCCGGAGCTGGTCTACTTTGTGTTCACCTTCCCGGCGATCCTGCTGATCCTGGTGGGCTTCATGCTGGCCATGGGGCGTTATCGCGGCTACCGCCTGACCGAGCTGGTGCGCTTCAAGGCCTTCCTCAAGGCTGACTCGTAATGTTCGGCTTCTGGAAGACCTGGAAGGCCCTGGAAGCGCGGGGCATCATGGGCATCAACCGGCGTAATGCGGACTACGTGCTCAAGTACAACAAGCGCAGCCTGTACCCGATCGTGGATGACAAGATCATCACCAAGGAACGCGCGCTGGCGGCTGGCATCCATGTGCCGGAAATGTACGGGGTGATTTCCACCGAGAAGGAAATCGACAAGCTCGACGAGATCATCCAAGGGCGCAGCGACTTCGTGATCAAACCGGCCCAGGGCGCCGGCGGTGACGGCATCCTCGTCATCGCCGACCGCTTTGAGGAGCGTTATCGCACGGTCTCCGGCAAGATCATCAGCCATGAGGAAATCGAGCATCAGATTTCCAGCATCCTCACCGGCCTGTACTCCCTGGGCGGCCACCGCGACCGCGCGCTGATCGAGTACCGCGTGGTGCCCGACCAGATTTTCAAGAGCATCAGCTACGAAGGCGTGCCGGATATCCGCATCATCGTGCTGATGGGCTACCCGGTGATGGCCATGCTGCGCTTGCCGACCCGCCAGTCCGGCGGCAAGGCCAACCTGCACCAGGGCGCGATCGGCGTGGGCGTCGACCTGGCCACCGGCCTGACCCTGCGCGGCACCTGGCTGAACAACATCATCACCAAACACCCTGACACCACCAACGCGGTGGATGGCGTGCAACTGCCCAACTGGGACGGTTTCATGAAGCTCGCCGCCGGCTGCTATGAGCTGTGCGGGCTGGGCTACATCGGCGTGGACATGGTGCTGGACCAGGAAAAAGGCCCACTGATCCTCGAACTGAATGCGCGGCCGGGGCTGAATATCCAGATCGCCAACGACTGCGGCCTGACCCTGCGCACCCACGCGGTCGAGGCACGACTGGAAACCCTGAAAGCTGCTGGCGTGACGGAAACGCCGGAAGAACGGGTGAAATTCGTGCAGGCCATGTTCGGGCACATCCCCGCCGTCGAAGGCTGAGCCGGCCTTCGATCTGTCTATCCCCGACATCCCCCCTAGGACCAAATCCTACGGGGGTCTACAATCCCCTCCCCCACGCCATCAGCTGATCCACCCCGCATGTCGACCTGTTCCGTATACCCACTGCCCTACCGGGCCAACCCCGCCGAGTATTTTGCGGCGATTCGCCATGCCCCTGGCGCGGTGCTATTGGACAGCGGCCGCCCGACCGCCGAGCGGGGCCGTTATGACCTGCTCAGCGCCTGGCCCGAAGCGACGTTGGCGGTGCAGTCTGACGAGAGCGGCAGCGAGTTCCTGCAACGCCTGCGGGAAAACCTTACACAGTTGGGTGAGGCGGCATTGCCGGCCGGCTACGAGTTACCGTTCGTCGGCGGCCTGATCGGTTACCTGAGCTACGATTTCGGCCGGCACCTGGAACAGTTGCCGCACCGCGCGGTGGACGATCTGCACCTGCCGGACGCACGTTTTGGGCTGTACGCCTGGGCCCTGGTCAGCGATCACCAGGCGCAGACCAGCCAGTTGGTGTTTCACCCGACACTGGCCGATGGCGAGCGGCAGCGACTGATCAAGCTGTTCAGCCAGCCAGCCGCCGAGATAGCCGCCAACTTCAAGCTCCACGGCCCCATGGCCCCCGACATCAGCGCCCAGACCTACGCGCAGGCCATCGCCCGCATCCACGACTATATCCGCGCGGGCGACTGCTACCAGGTCAACTTCACCCAGCGCTTTCGCGCAGCGTGCAGCGGCGATCCGTGGGCGGCCTACTGCGCCTTGCGCGAAGCCTGCCCGACGCCATTTTCCGGGTTCCAGAGCCTGCCGGATGACGGCGCGGTACTGAGCCTGTCGCCGGAACGTTTCGTCAGGATCAGCCAGCGCCAGGTCGAAACCCGCCCGATCAAAGGCACCCGCCCGCGCGGCCTGACGCCTGAAGAAGACGCCGCCAACGCCGCCGAACTGCTGGCCAGCCCCAAGGATCGTGCCGAGAACCTGATGATCGTCGATCTGTTGCGCAACGACCTCGGGCGCACCTGCCGCACCGGCTCGGTGAAAGTGCCGGAGTTGTTCAGCCTGGAAAGCTACCCCAACGTGCATCACTTGGTCAGCAGCGTCACCGGCGAATTGGCCGACGACAAGGACGCCCTGGATCTGATCGCCGGCAGCTTCCCTGGCGGCTCCATCACCGGCGCACCGAAGATCCGCGCAATGCAGATCATCGACGAACTGGAGCCAACCCGCCGCGGGCTGTACTGCGGCTCGCTGGTGTACCTGGACGTGCGTGGCGAGATGGACAGCTCCATCGCCATCCGCAGCCTGCTGGTCAAGGACGGCCAGGTGTGCTGCTGGGGCGGCGGCGGGATCGTCGCCGATTCGCAATGGCAGGCGGAATATCAGGAGTCGCTGACCAAGGTGCGGGTATTGTTACAAACCCTGGAAAGCCTGTAACGCAGCGCCCTTCCTGGCGTTGGGAGGCAACGCCCGGCCGCGGAAAAAACCTGAATCAGAACCGCTGTGGACGGCCTGTGAATCGGAGGATAGCGTCCGGTTTCGACCGTCCACCCGCCATCTGTGAAGGATCACATGAAGCGATTGCTTACTCGTCAGAAAATATTTCCAAGATTGCATCTGCACTTGCCAGAGCCTAACATCTCCCAAATTGGGAGGTTAGGATCATGCGGATAATCGCGTTCTCGACCTTACGTCTCTTCTGGGAGAGCCACCCAGCTTACATCGACGCCAAAACACCGCTGGTCGAGTTGTATCGCCATATGGAGAAGGCTGCATACCCAACGCCGCAAGCGCTCAAGGCGGAGCTCGGAACCGCGAGCATCCTCAAAGGCAGCAGGGTTGTATTCAACGTGGGCGGCAACCGGTATCGAGTGATCATGGCGATCAATTATCAGCGTCAGCTTGGGTTCATACGTTTCGTGGGAACCCACGCACAGTACGATCAGATCAACGCGGAGACCGTGTGATGAACATCAAACCCATACATTCCCAAGAAGACCTCACCGCCGCGCTCGCACGCGTCGAACAGATATGGGAAGCGCCAATCGGCTCGCCTGAGGGCGATGAGCTGGAAATTCTTGCGGTCCTCATTGAAAAGTACGAGGCCGAACATTATCCGATGCCGCCGTCGGACCCGGTGGAAGCCATCCGCTTTCGCATGGAGCAACTCGGCATGACGGCGCGCGACCTGGAGGCCTTCATAGGCACCAGCGGCCGGGTGTCCGAAGTGCTCAACCGCAAGCGCAAGCTGAGCCTGTCGATGATCAAGCGCCTGCATGAAGGCTTGAGCATCCCGTATGAGCGGTTGCTGGCAGGGGCTTAAATCTCTGGCGGCTGTAGGCCCGCGCCCACATTCGACCGCGTTTCCAGAGGATAAACGCGGTCGAATGTGGGAGCGGGCTTGCTCGCGATAGGGCCGTCAGCTGCGCGGAACGACTTACAGGCTCAACGGCCGGTTCGAAGCCTTGATGAACTCGTTCTTCAGCTCTTCAAACGTATGCACCGCCGGGAACTGCGGGAACTCGCGGATCACATTTTCCGGCGCATGGAACAGAATCCCGCGGTCGGCCTCGCCCAGCATGCTGGTGTCGTTGTACGAATCGCCGGCAGCGATCACGCGGTAGTACAGGCTCTTGAACGACAGCACCGACTGGCGCTTGGGGTCTTTCTGGCGCAGTTGGTAACTGACCACGCGGTCGGTTTCGTCAGTGATCAGGCGGTGGCACAACAGGGTCGGGAACCCCAGCTGGCGCATCAGCGGCTGGGAGAATTCGTAGAAGGTGTCCGACAGGATCACCACCTGGAAGCGCTCGCGCAGCCAGTTGACGAACTCGATGGCACCGTCCAGCGGCTTGAGGGTAGCGATCACTTCCTGGATATCGGCGAGCTTGAGCCCGTGTTCGTCGAGGATACGCAGGCGTTGCTTCATCAGCACGTCGTAGTCGGGAATGTCCCGGGTGGTCGCCCGCAGGGATTCAATACCGGTTTTTTCGGCGAAGGCGATCCAGATTTCCGGAACCAATACCCCTTCCAGGTCGAGACAGGCAATTTCCACGAGACACTCCTATTTGTATTGTTCAAGTCGAGCGAGCAAAAAGACTGCCGAACTCTAGCGATTCAAGGCGGCGGCCGCAACGCAGGGCGGATTTTGATACCATCACTCTCCTATAGAGCGCTCAGCGCCACTGACCTGTAGGAACCGTCCTGATGAACCAAGCCTTCGATGTCGTTGAACTCGCCACGACCTATGCCAACAAATCTGCCCAGGACATTCTCAAGCTGGCGTTCAGCCAGTTCGGCGATGACCTGTGGATTTCCTTCAGCGGTGCCGAGGATGTGGTGCTGGTGGACATGGCCTGGAAGCTGAACAAGAACGTCAAGGTGTTCAGCCTCGACACCGGCCGCCTGCACCCGGAGACCTACCGTTTCATCGAACAGGTGCGCGAGTTCTACAAGATCGACATCGAGCTGATCTCGCCGGACCAGAGCAAACTGGAACCCTTCGTCAAAGAGAAAGGCTTGTTCAGCTTCTACAAAGACGGCCATGGCGAATGCTGCGGCGTGCGCAAGATCGAGCCGCTGCGCCGCAAGCTCTCCGGCGTGCGCGCCTGGGCTACCGGCCAGCGCCGCGATCAGAGCCCCGGCACCCGCAGCCAAGTGGCTGCGCTGGAAATCGACACGGCCTTCTCCACCCCGGAGCGCACCCTGTACAAGTTCAACCCACTGGCGCAGATGACCAGCGAAGAGATCTGGAGTTACATCCGCATGCTGGAGCTGCCGTACAACAGCCTGCACGAGCGCGGTTTTATCAGCATCGGCTGCGAGCCCTGCACCCGCCCGGTGTTGCCAAACCAACACGAACGCGAAGGCCGCTGGTGGTGGGAAGAAGCCACGCAGAAGGAATGCGGGCTGCATGCCGGGAATCTCATCAGCAAGGCCTAAGCGCTGACGCAGTCAACCATGTGGGAGGGGGGAGCAAGCCCCCTCCCACATTTGTTTTGTGCCGAGCGTAAAAATGTACACACAAATGTAACCATCGGTGCCATTTATGTGTGCAATCCATCGACCTGCGCACCAAAACGTAACATCTCCTCTCTGCCGCTGTTTATCCTCTAAACAGAGGTTCTGCCCCGTCAAAAATAAATACCTGTTCAAACGGTCAATTTATATCGCTTTGAATTCAGTCAGTTATTTATAGAATCTATAAAAACGAAATTAACCAAGGTTTTCATAGATCGAAAACTGGCACGTATGTGGCTTAAGGTGAAGTACGCTTTGTATACAATAAATACAAAACATACATACACTTTCCCGCTGCGGCTTTGCTGCAGCAGTGCTGGAGCCTGCCGGAATGCGTACACGCCTCTCGAACACCCTCGCACTGGATCTGCCCTCCTCCGCCCTCAACCCCGAGGCCGAGAGCCCCGGCCCGCTGGTACTCAGCCCGCGCCTGCACAACCGGGACCTGGCGCCGACCAAGGTCGAAGGCCGACGCTGGGGGCGCTACAGCATCTTTGCGTTATGGACCAACGACGTACACAACATCGCCAATTACTCGTTCGCCATTGGCTTATATGCGCTGGGCCTGGGTGGCTGGCAGATTCTGTTATCCCTGGGGATCGGCGCGGCGCTGGTGTACTTCTTCATGAACTTGTCGGGTTATATGGGGCAGAAGACCGGGGTGCCGTTTCCGGTGATCAGCCGCATCAGCTTCGGCATTCACGGCGCACAGATTCCGGCCTTGATCCGTGCGGTCATTGCGATTGCCTGGTTTGGTATCCAGACCTACCTGGCCTCGGTGGTGTTCCGAGTATTGCTGACGGCGATTCATCCGGGGTTTGCCGACTATGACCACAACTCGATCCTGGGCCTGTCGAGCCTGGGCTGGGCGTGCTTTGTGACGATCTGGTTCGTGCAACTGGTGATCCTGGCCTATGGCATGGAGACCGTGCGTCGCTACGAAGGCTTCGCCGGGCCGGTGATTTTGCTGACCGTCGCTTCGCTGGCCGGTTGGATGTACTTCCAGGCCGACGGCCACATCGCCTGGTCGATCCGCGAGCCGCTCAACGGTGGCGAGATGTGGCGCAATATCTTTGCCGGCGGCGCGCTGTGGCTGGCGATCTACGGTACGTTGATCCTCAACTTCTGCGACTTCGCGCGCTCTTCGCCGTGCCGCAAGACCATCCAGGTCGGCAACTTCTGGGGCCTGCCAGTGAACATCCTGGTGTTCGCCGCCATCACCGTGCTGCTCTGCGGCGGGCAGTTCCAGCTCAATGGCCGGGTGATCGAAAGCCCGACCGAGATCATCGCGGCGATCCCCAATACGTTCTTCCTGGTACTCGGCTGCCTGGCGTTCCTGATCGTCACCGTGGCGGTGAACATCATGGCCAACTTCGTCGCCCCGGCCTTTGTGCTGAGCAACCTGGCGCCCAAGTACCTGAACTTCCGCCGCGCCGGGTTGATCAGCGCTGCCGTGGCGGTGCTGATCCTGCCGTGGAACCTCTACAACAGCCCGCTGGTGATCGTGTATTTCCTTTCCGGCCTGGGCGCGCTGCTCGGGCCGTTGTACGGGGTGATCATGGTCGATTACTGGCTGATCCGTAAAAGCCAGGTCGACGTGCCGCAACTGTACAGCGAAGACCCGAATGGCGTTTATTACTACAGCCGTGGCGTGAATATGCGCGCGGTGGCGGCATTTATTCCTGCGGCGGTGATCGCCATCCTGCTGGCGCTGTTGCCGGGGTTTGCCAGTGTCTCGCCGTTTTCCTGGTTGTTTGGCGCCGGTATTGCAGGGCTGTTGTACCGGCTGATCGCCAAGCGCCAAGCGTTCTACGCTGATGTCAGCGGTGAAAGCATTGCAGTCGATAACGTCAGTCATTAAAAAGGACATTCCATGCGTATCCTCGTGGTCAACGTCAACACCACCGAATCCATCACCCAGACCATCGCCGAGCAAGCGCGGTCCGTGGCCTCGCCGGGCACCGAGATTGTCGGGCTCACGCCGTACTTCGGCGCCGAATCGGTGGAAGGCAATTTTGAGAGCTACCTGGCGGCCATCGCGGTGATGGACCGCGTGATGGCCTACGACCAGCCGTTCGATGCGGTGATCCAGGCCGGGTATGGCGAACATGGGCGCGAAGGCCTACAGGAATTGTTGAATGTGCCGGTAGTGGACATCACCGAAGCGGCAGCCACCACCGCGATGTTCCTCGGCCACGCCTACTCGGTGGTGACCACCCTGGACCGCACCGTACCGCTGATCGAGGACCGCCTGAAACTCGCCGGCCTGTATCAACGCTGCGCCTCGGTGCGGGCCAGCGGCATGGCGGTGCTGGAGCTGGAAGAACACCCGCTGGCGGCCATGGAGGCCATCGTGCGGCAGGCGGAACTGGCGATCCGCGAGGACAAGGCCGAGGTGATCTGCCTGGGATGCGGCGGCATGGCCGGGCTGGACGAACGCATTCGCCAGCGCACCGGGGTGCCGGTGGTGGACGGGGTAACGGCGGCGGTGACGATTGCCGAAGGGTTGGTGCGATTGGGGTTGTCGACGTCGAAGGTCAGGACCTACGCCACCCCGCGGCCGAAGACTGTCATCGGCTGGCCGCGCAGCCGATAGAACAGGTCGCGGCGATCAAATCGCGCTGAAGCGCTGCGCCAGTCCCGCGATTAAAAACTGCTCGAGGATGAAGTCGACAAACGCCCGGGTCTTGCCGGGCAGCAGTTTGTGTTCGGCGTAGTAGAGGGAGATGTTGCCGTCGTCGACGTACCAGTCGGGCAGCACCCGCACCACCGCGCCACTGTCGAGGAACGGCACTGCCATCGGCATGCTCACCAGCGCAATGCCCATCCCCTGGGCGCTCGCGCAACAGGCGGCCTCCGAGTCGCTCAGGGTCATGCGCGGCTTGAGCGCCAACGGACGCTGTTCGCGCTCGCGGCTGGTCAGTTGCCAGGAACGCACGCGGCCGGTTTGCGGGGAGCGGATCAGGATGCCCAGGCAGCGCGCCAAATCCTCGGGCGCCAGTACCGGCGGGCGTTGCGCCAGGTAATCCGCTGACGCCACCAACACCCGGTGCGCGGGCGTCAGCTTGCGTGCAACCACGCCCTGGGGCAGCTCAAAACCACCGCCGATGGCCGCATCGAAGCCCTGGCCGATCAGGTCGACCTGGCGGTTGTCAAAATGCCAATCCGGGCTGATATCCGGAAAACGCCGGACGAATTCCCCCAGCAACGGCATGACATAACGATTACCGAACACCGTGCCCATACTGACCTTGAGCGTCCCCACCGGCCGCCCCTCGGCGCTGGCCAGGTTGGCCACGGCGTTCTGAATGGTGATCAGGCTGTCGCTGACTTCGGCGAGGAA
This sequence comes from Pseudomonas sp. K8, assembly GCF_014889455.1. Classification (NCBI taxonomy): domain Bacteria; kingdom Pseudomonadati; phylum Pseudomonadota; class Gammaproteobacteria; order Pseudomonadales; family Pseudomonadaceae; genus Pseudomonas; species Pseudomonas sp. K8. The sequence goes on along the minus strand of NZ_VJWO01000003.1, from coordinate 37,142 downwards.
CCGTTTGCCGGCTTCGGTCAGGGTCAGGCGCCGGGTGCTGCGCTGGAACAGCCGCACCCCCAGCCGCGCTTCCAGCTTGGCGACACTTTTGCCCACCGCCGCCGGGGTCAGGCTCAAGCGCCGGGCCGCTTCGGCAAAGCTGCCGCCTTCGGCGCTGCGCACAAAGCATTCGATACTGCCGAAGCTCTCCATATCCGCCCACTCTAAACTTTTGGTTTACACAGACTATAGCAATCCGGGTCTACCGACAGCGGCGGGTGAGGTCGATACTCGGCTGCATCCACAAGGCATCCCGCCTTGAACAGTGAGGAGATCAACATGACTACCCAGAACCTCAGCGGCAAAGTTGCCTTGATTCAAGGCGGCTCACGCGGCATCGGCGCCGCCATCGTCAAGCGTCTTGCAGCACAAGGTGCGGCCGTCGCCTTTACCTACGTCAGTTCCGCCGCCAAGGCCGCAGAACTGCAGAACAGCGTGATCAGCGCCGGCGGCAAAGCCCTGGCGATTCAGGCCGACAGCGCCGATGCCACGGCGATTCGCAACGCCGTCAACGCCACGGTCCAAGCCTTTGGGCGCCTGGATATCCTGGTGAACAACGCCGGCGTGCTGGCCATCGCGCCGCTGGAAGACTTCAAACTGGAGGACTTCGACCAGACCCTGGCAATCAACGTGCGCAGCGTATTCATCGCCACTCAGGAAGCGGCCAAGCACATGGGAGAAGGCGGCCGCGTGATCAACATCGGCAGTACCAACGCCGAACGCATGCCCTTTGGCGGCGGCGGGCCGTATGCGATGAGCAAGGCGGCGCTGGTCGGCCTGACCAAGGGCCTGGCGCGGGACCTGGGGCCGCGTGGCATCACCATTAACAACGTGCAGCCAGGGCCGGTGGACACCGACATGAACCCGGCGAACAGTGAGTTCGCCGAGAGCCTGATCGGGTTGATGGCGGTGGGCCGTTATGGCCATGTCGAGGAGATCGCCAGCTTTGTGGCCTACCTGGCCGGGCCGGAAGCGGGTTACATCACTGGGGCCAGCCTGACCATCGACGGTGGCTTCAGCGCATAACCGCCTGTAAGCACCGGGTCAGGACATGGGCGGCAGGCCGTAGGCGGCGAGGTCGAAGTCCGCGAGTTTGCGGATGATCTGGTCGGCGTGGTGGTACTTGCTGTCGGCCATGGCTTCGTCGGGCACGGCGATGGCGGTCATCCGGGCCGCCTTTGCTGCGGTGACGCCGAACGGCGAGTCTTCAAACACCAGGCAATCTTGCGGCGCGATGCCCAGGCGCCGCGCGGCGGTGAGGAAGATGTCCGGCGCGGGTTTGGCGGCACCGACTTCCGGGTCGTCAGCCGTGACGATGGTGCCGAACAGGCCAAACCATTCGCGGTGCAGCGTGGTCTTGTGGCCAAAGGAGTTGCGCGACGAACTGGTGCCCACCGCAATCGGAATATTGTGCGCGTTCAGGTGCCGTACCAACGCTTCGGCGCCGGGCATGCCCAACGCCCTGGGGAAACGCTCGCTCATCAGCGGCTCACGGATTTCGAGGAACTCAGCCGCCGTGATCGGCAGGTCCAGCGCCTTGACCACGTAGTCGGCCAGGTCCTGGGCCCCGCGCCCGATGATGTGCTGTTTGATCCCCCAGTCATAGGTACGCCCGAAGCGTTCGGCGATGATCTGCGTCACTTCGGTGTAGATGCCTTCGGTATCCAGCAACAAGCCGTCCATATCGAAAATCACGGCCTTGATCGGACCGACTGCGCTACGCGGTGCATTCATCGTGACGAAACCCTGGAGGTAGGACTAAAAGGATTCAGCACAATAACGGCCCCGCTTGTCGGCAGGCAACCTTTTAGGCTGTGCGCCTGATCAGGCCGGCGTGGGCAGGCAGCCCAGGCTGGTCAATGCGGCCTCCACCGCGTGCTCCAACGGCGTATGGGGTTCGTGGCCCAGGGCCGCAAGCAAGCGTTGGTTATCCATACGCAACGGGGTTTGCCACAGATAACGCATCTCCTGTATCTCGCGAAAGGTCACGACAAACGGCGCAGCCAACTTCAACAGCCACCAGGGAAATACGCCTACACGCGGTTGCAGGCCCGTCCTGCGTAACACTACGCGCTGGATCGCCTGGCTCATCTGCGTGCCATCACTGTCCACGTGCCCGGCCATATGAAAGCAGGCAAAAGCGTCGAGGGCGGCGCGGCGCTCAATCAACTCGAGCATGGTGCGCGCCACATCCGGCAGGTAAGCCCATTGGTGGGCGACGCCTGGCGCACCTGGGGCGCTGACCGCGCGCACCGGTTTACCGGGTTTGACCAGGCCTTGGGAGAACCAGTTGTTGGCCGCTCCGGCGCCGAAAAAATCCCCGGCACGCACGATCACTACACGAGCGCCCTCGCGGGAAGACTGAAGCAAGCGCTGCTCCAGTTGCACACGTATCGCGCCCTTGCGGGTCAGCGGGTGCTGGGGTGAGTCTTCGGAAAGCACCGGGAACGCATCCGGCCCGAAGTTGTAGAGCGTGCCGGGCAACACGATGGTCGCGCGCTCGGCGATGGCGGCTGCAATGGTGTTGTCGATCATCGGCAACACCTGCTCGGCCCAATTGCGATAGCCCGGCGGGTTCACCCCATGGACGATCACCGCGCAGCCACGGGCGGCAGCGATGACGTCCTGGCGATTGAGCGCATCGCCTTTGAGCCAGGTATAGGCGGCATTCTGGCTACGGGCCTTGGCGACATCCCGGGTCAACGCACACACCTGCCAGCCCGCCACGCTCAACTGTCGCGCCACTTCGCCGCCGATACCGCCGGTTGCACCCAATACCAGTACCTTGCTCATCACCCGCTCCCACATTGGTTGGAGCGGCCATTCTGTTCGTAGCCTGGTTATAGAGGAATTGCCGAAGACCATCCAGACGCTATACATTTACGCATGGCATTGAACATTGGCTGGGAGCTTTACCGATCGTTTCTTGGCGTACTCAAGGAAGGATCGCTGTCAGGGGCCGCACGGCAGCTCGGCATCACACAGCCCACCGTCGGTCGGCACATTGCCGCGCTGGAAACGGCCCTGGGCGTGGTGCTGTTCACTCGCTCCCCCACCGGCCTGCTGCCGACGGCAGTGGCTCACACCATGAGGGCCCACGCCGAGACCATGGAGCGCATGGCCGCCGCCCTGGAACGCAGCGCCTCCTCCCAGGGCGACGAAGTGCGCGGCGTGGTGCGTGTCTCCGCCAGTGAAGTGGTCGGCGTGGAAGTACTGCCACCGATCATCACGCGGTTGCGCCAACAGCATCCTCAGCTCAAGGTCGAACTGGTCCTGACCAACCGCCTGAGCGACCTGCTGCAATTGGAAGCCGACATCGCCGTGCGGATGGTCCGCCCCAGCCAGGAGCAATTGCTGGCACAGCGCATCGGCCTGATCGAAGTCGGCCTGCATGCCCGCGACGATTACCTGCACCAGCACGGTACGCCGCAAGAGTTGAAAGACCTGAGCGACCACGCGGTGATCGGCTACGACCGGGAAAACGCGTTTATCCGCAGCCTGGCCGTCAAAGGCTTCGAGCGCGGCACCTTCGCCCTCAGCAGCGACAGCGACCTGGCGCAACTGGCGCTGATCCGTGCCGGCGCCGGCATCGGCGGATGCCAGGTCAAGCTGGCCCAACAAGACACGCGCCTGCGTCGGGTGCTGCCGGAGGCATTCGCGCTCAAACTCGACACCTGGGTCACCATGCACGAAGACCTGCGCAACAGCCCGCGCTGCCGGGCGACGTTTGATGCGCTGGTGGCGGGTTTGCAACGTTACATACAGGATTGAGACAGCTTCGCTGAGGAACAATGAAAATCCCTCAATCCCTTCACAGCCGCCGCCATGACCGAAGCCTTCGAAGTCCCCAGCCCCCACGAAAAACACATCGAACACACCACCGAACATGCCCACGCGCGCGGCGACAATTTCGCCAGCCGCATTGCCGTGATGACCGCGCTGATGGCCACCCTTGGCGCCATGCTCAGCTACCAGGCCGGCTCCACCGAAAGCGAAGCGGCGATGGACAAGAACAACGCTGCCATTTTCAAGACCGAAGCCGCCAACCAGTGGAACTACTACCAGGCCAAATCCAGCCGGCAAAACCTGGCGGAACTGGCTACCCATATTCCCGGTGTGGACGCCGCGCATTACAAGGATGAGAGCGAGCGCTACAAGGGCCAGAAGGAAGACGTGCGCAAACAAGCCGAAAAGCTGGAGGCAACCTCACGGGAATGGGATCAGAAATCCGAAGAAGCCCTGCACCAGCATCACCGCTGGGCCCAGGCAATGACGGCGATTCAGATCGCGATTTCGTTGGCGGCGATCACGTTGTTGACGCGCAAGGAATGGTTGAAGCGCCTGTCGTATACGGCAGGCGGTGTGGCCTTGGTGCTGGGCGGCCTGGCGGGGTTGCATTTCTGATAATTTCGCTTGGGCGCCCAACACCTGTCGCTATATAGTAAACTGCATAACGCTAGCCACCGCACAAGGAGATACCGGTGTCCGCACAACCCAAAGAAGCCGTGGGCGCCGCCTACAGCATCGAATCCATGCGCTATGCCCAGGCCATGACCTGGCAGGCCATCGAACAACTGGCCCAACGCATCCGCCCCGGCATGCTCGAATCCGAAGCGCGCGAGTTGGGCAAACACGTCCTCGCCGACCTCGACATGCAGCGCATCTGGCACCCGCTGCTGGTGCGCTTCGGCGCCAATACCCTCAAGACCTTCAAGCAACGCTCCGACGGCGACCCGGTACTGGGTGAAAACGACATTTTCTTCATCGACATGGGCGCCGTCTGGCAAGGTCACGAAGGCGACGCGGGGGCCACCTTCAGCACCGGCACCGACCCGGACATGATCGCCTGCGCCAACGCGGCCAAAGCGCTGTTCGACCGCGTGCAAGCGCGCTGGAAAAACGACCAGGTCATCGGCCTCGAACTCTACCGCTACGCCGAGGCACAAGCCCAGGCCATGGGCTGGCAGTTGAACCTCGACATCAAGGGCCACCGCGTCAGCGACTTTCCCCACGCGATCCATCGTGGCGGCGACCTCGGCGACTTCGAGCACTACCCGAATGCAGGGTTGTGGATTCTGGAGATCCAGATCGCTCACCCGAGCAAGCCGTATGGCGCATTCTATGAAGACCTCCTCGCTTAATCGTTCAAAGGAACCAGAATGGAACGCTACGCCGAATTTCCCGTGCTGTTGTTTTCCTACGGCACCCTGCAGGACAAAGCCGTCCAACTCGCCAACTTCGGCCGAGAACTGGCAGGCCAGCACGACGCCATGTTGGGCTACTCGAAAAACTGGGTAGAAATTACTGACCCGCAAGTGCTGGCCACCAGTGGCAAGACCCACCACCCGATCGTCGCGCCGAGCACCGAACAAGGCGCCAGCGTTGAAGGCATGGTGTTTCAGATTAGCGAGCAGGAGTTGGCGGCGGCGGATGCGTATGAAGTGTCCGACTACAAGCGAGTCAGCGTGGCGCTGGCATCGGGCCTCACAGCTTGGGTGTATGTGCAAGCCTGAACGATGGGCGATTGATTTCAATATGTTACAGGAGCGTTTAGAGTATCGCCCCCCGAGAATTGAATCTCGGGATTCAGTCCATGGAGTTACTCAGTGAAGTACGTCAGTAAAGTGGTTGCAGCAGCTGTTCTCGGTTTCACCCTCGCCGGCTGCACCGGCACCGCCATCAAATCCCCGCAATACGACAGCAGCCAATACACCGTGCTGGGTCACAGTGAAGCCAGCGCCACCGGCATCATGCTGTTCGGCGTTATCCCGATCGGCCAGAACAGCCGTTTCGTCCGCGCCCAGACGGCTGCCATCCAGGCAAAAGGTGGCGACGCGCTGATCAATACCGAAGTCCAGGAAAAATGGTTCTGGGCTTGTGTGCTGAGCGGTTACACCACCAAGATCTCCGGTGATGTGGTCAAGCTGAAAACTGCACACTAAGCCGGACGTTGCTCTATTTGCGCGGGATTTAACCTGAGCAAGCGACGTATCATGGGCCAACCTTTCGAGGATGGCCCATGAACCTCAGTATCCTTTACGCACTCGCCGCCGCCGCGCTGTTCGGCGCCAGCACCCCGCTCGCCAAAAGCCTCGGCCTGGGCCTCTCGCCCGTGCTGCTCGCAGGCCTGCTTTACCTCGGCAGCGGTGCCGGACTCGCCATCGTGCGTCTGATCCGCGATCGCGGCTGGACCCCCACCGGCTTGCCCCCCTCCGAATGGCCCTGGCTGCTCGGCGCCATTGCGTTCGGCGGCATCCTCGGGCCCGTGGCCCTGATGTTCGGCCTGACCCGCACCTCGGGCGCCACCGCATCGCTGATGCTCAACCTTGAATCGGTATTGACCGCGTTGATCGCCTGGCTTGTGTTCAGGGAAAACGCAGACCGTCGCATCGTCCTCGGGATGATTGCGATTGTGCTGGGTGGCGTGGCGTTGTCATGGCCCCAAGGCGGCGCCGACAACCACGATTGGACCGGGCCGCTCGCCGTGGCGGTGGCCTGCCTGTGCTGGGGCATCGATAACAACCTGACACGCAAAGTGTCGGCCTCGGACGCATTGTTTATCGCTGGCGCCAAAGGCTTGATCGCGGGCGTGGTCAACTGCAGCCTGGCGCTGTATCTCGGCGCGCAGATCCCCGGCCTGGCGCAGCTGGCGCCGATCTTGCTGGTCGGGTTTCTCGGCTATGGCATCAGCCTGGTGCTGTTTGTGCTGGCCTTACGCGGGCTGGGCAGTGCGCGTACCGGCGCTTATTTCTCTACCGCGCCGTTCCTCGGCGCCGCGCTGGCCTTGCTGGTGCTGGGCGAGTCGGTGACCGGCGCGTTCTGGATTGCAGCAGCGCTGATGGCCGCCGGGGTGTGGCTGCACCTGACCGAGCGCCACGCCCATGCACATCAGCATGAGGCGACGGAACACGGGCATCGGCATGTCCATGATGAGCACCATCAACATGAACACCCGTTCGAGTGGGACCCGGCGATGCCGCACAGTCACCTGCATACCCATAGCCCGATCAAGCATAGCCATCCACATTTTCCGGATATTCATCATCGGCATCGGCATTAAAGGCTTGACCCGATAGCCACAGCCTCCCATCGAGCCTGCTCCGCTACCACCCGATTACGACCGCTTTGCTTGGCCTGATACAAAAGCTGATCAGCCCTCTCCAGCACAGCGGATATCGAATCGCCACCGGGATGCCATAGCGCGACGCCCATCGAAACGGTGATGTGCCCGACCGTTTCGATGTTGGCGGCATCGATCGAGGCACGCAGTCGCTCGGCGACATCCGTTGCAACCTGAAGTGAACTATTGGGTAACAACAATACGAACTCCTCGCCACCGACCCGACAAGGCAGGTCGTTGGACCGTGAATTCTGCTGCATGAGCCTCGCAATGGCGCGCAGCGTTTCATCGCCCACGCCATGGCCAAATGTATCGTTCACGCGCTTGAAGTGATCGATGTCCATGGACACGACCGCGAACGCCTTGTAGGCATCCTGCCAGCGCAACAGAACGTCCTGCATCGCCCGGCGATTGGCCAGCCCGGTCAACGCGTCGGTTTGCGCTTGCTGGTTGAGTTTGCCGATCTTTTCCTGCAGCAGGGTGGCGCCGAGCAGCAGCGCTCTGCGAATCTGCCAGCTTTCGAAATAGCGCGTCGGGATTGCGCTGATACGTTCGTAGCTGTCCGGTGAGTCCAGCCGTTTGGCGCAATCGGCAAGCCTGGACAACGGCACCGAGATTCGCGCGCCCAGCCACCAGATCAACACGATTCCGAACAGCGCCAGCGGCGCGATGCCCTGCGCCACCTTGGCCATGGTGTGTCGCAGGATGGCTTGGATGTTATCGAGCGGCTGCTGCGAGATCACCCCCCAACCGCTGATGGGCACCCTGGCGAAACCGGCGAGCATTTGCACGCCATCGGCATCTATCGCCTGCAATGTTCCCCCGTCGTGACTGAGCGCCGCGTCGTCGATCAACCCCTTTCCAGCGACTGTCCCGATGTGCTCGGGATCGGAGTGATAGAGCACCCGGCGGGCGCTGTCGACAAGATAGACATGCGCCCCGTCCTTGCGCACATTGGTGTCCATCAGCGCCTGGAGCGTATTCCTCTGTTCAAGTCGGACACTGCCCCCGATCAGCCCCAGGTACTCTCCTTTCGCGTCGAATATGGGGTGGCTGACAAAGACCACCAGATTGCCAGCCATGGACTTGAACGCGTTGCTGATTATCGGCACGCGAAGGCTGAGAGGCTCGCGGTGTTGCAGCGTGCGCCCATCGAGGTGGAGGTTTTCGGGAGCCGAGGCAATGATTGTCCCCGCCGCATCGGCGATCAACACGGAGTTGAAACTGGCATCTTGCCCAAACAGTCGCTGGACTTCCTCCGTCAAATTCTGCTTATCGCCAAACGCTTTGCCAATGACGAACGAGCTGTATTTCAATTTATCGAGGTCGGAATTGAGTACCTGCTCCACACTCCGAGCGATCCGAGAGGCGTAGGCCTTGTTCACTTCCAGCGCATTCTCGATCAACTCCTGCTTCTGAATCGTGAACGTCACCCAAAAACTGTTGGCCAGGGTTGCGATTGCCGAAAGCATTACAAAGATAAGAATCAGAATACGAAGGTTGAGTTTCGGCTTCGGTCGGGTGGTCATATTACGCAGTCCGGATGGGCGGAAGAATTGCAAACGATTCGATGCAGGATGAATCGTCCTTGTTTTCGCAGGCACCTCTTCGACCATCGTTGACCGAAGCAGCCCGTTTAACCAGCCTGGAAGCCCACCTGCCAATTCTGAACGCGCCGAGCGGGCGTGTCCGAAGGCTGACGGAAAAAAACAGCGTCAGTCCCACATTGGGCCTATATGGCCTTTTTTTCAGCCGCAAAAAACCACAAACCCCCGACTTTCACTAGGAAAATCAGGGGTTTGTGTTTGCAGAATGTGGCGGTGAAGGAGAGATTCGAACTCTCGATACAATTTCTTGTATACACACTTTCCAGGCGTGCTCCTTAAGCCACTCGGACACTTCACCGTATCTCGTCAAACCAGTTCAGTCTGTCGAGGCGCGCTAATGTAGTCGAAAGACTTGCTGATGGCAAAGGTTTTTTTCAGAATTTTCATGCGGTTAGACCGGTATTCCGTGACGGGCCAGGCGAGGGCGATGATTCTGCCATTCTCAGGCATCGGCGGCACGCGTCTGGGACGGTTGCTGCGCCCTGCCCCAGGCGGTTTATCGCCGGGTATAGAGGGAAAGCCTGACTGGCCAGTCAGTCACAGCGCTTTACCAGGCCGGGCGTGGTGAGTAACGTCTGCGCATGCACCTCTATAACAAGTCCTACAAGGAACCACGTCATGAGTGAGTTGATCTCCTACCACCTGGAAGACGGTATCGCGACCCTGACCCTGAGCAACGGCAAGGTGAATGCCATTTCTCCGGCGGTGGTCAGTGCATTTAATGAAGCGCTGGATCAGGCCGAGAAGGATCGGGCGGTGGTGATCATCACCGGGACGCCGGGGATTCTGTCGGGTGGCTATGATTTGAAAGTGATGACCGCCGGCCCTAAAGAAGCGATCGGCCTGGTGACGTCGGGCTCGACGCTGGCGCGGCGCCTGTTGGCGCATCCGTTCCCGGTGATCGTCGCATGCCCTGGGCATGCGGTGGCCAAGGGCGCGTTCCTGCTGTTGTCGGCGGATTATCGGATCGGGGTCGAGGGCCCGTTCAGCATTGGCCTGAATGAAGTGGCGATCGGCATGACCATGCACCATGCGGGGATCGAATTGGCGCGCGATCGTCTGCGCAAGTCGGCGTTTCACCGCTCGGTGATCAACGCCGAGATGTTCGACCCGCAAGGCGCATTGCAAGCCGGTTTCCTCGACAAGGTGGTGGCGCCGGAAGCGTTGCACACAGCGGCACTGGAAGCGGCGCGGCAGTTGAAGAAGCTCAATATGAACGCCCACAAGCAGACCAAATTGAAAGTGCGCAAAGCCCTGCTCGAAGCCTTGGATGAAGCAATCATCCAGGACCAGGGCCATATTTTGAGCTAAGCCGCCTACATGTGCCGTATCAAAGCCCGACCTTGAGTCGGGCTTTTTCTTACAAAAACAACCGACTAATCCTTGGCCGCTCTAGTCTGCCCCTGCTGGCACTTATTGAAACATGTACTTAAACATCGCCTATCTCCTACCTCTATCGGGGCAATTGCCGAATACAGTGTACATCCGTACACTGCGCCACCTTTTGTCTCGATGGTGCCGTGTCGATGCTGTTTCTGTTGCGTATGTCGTTGATGGGCCTGCACTTTATCCTCGCCGGCGGCTTGGGCGTGTTGCTGGGGATCTGTCGGCCGTTCAACCCGGACAACAGCCGTCTGTGCGCGCGCCTGTATGCGCTGCCGGCGATGCGAATACTGGGGCTGCGCGTCAAGGCCGATGTCGATTCGCTGCGCAACAAACCCGGCAGTTGTCTGATCATCGCCAACCACCAGTCCAACTATGACCTGTTTGTGCTGGGCACCGTGGTGCCGCACCGCACCGTGTGTATCGCCAAGAAAAGCCTGAAATGGGTGCCGTTGTTCGGCCAGCTGTTCTGGCTGGCGGGCAACGTGCTGATCGACCGCGGCAATGCGTACAAGGCACGCCGCGCGATGCTCACCACCACCCGGACGCTGCAGCATAAGGACACGTCGATCTGGGTCTTCCCGGAAGGCACGCGCAACCTGGGCAAGGGCCTGCTGCCGTTCAAGAAAGGCGCGTTCCACATGGCGATTGCCGCCGGCGTGCCCATCGTGCAGGTGTGCGTGAGCAATTACGTCACCCATATGCAACTCAATCGCTGGAACAGTGGCGATGTACACATACGCTCGCTGCCGCCGATTCCTACCACCGGCCTGACTGTGGATGACATCCCGGCGTTGATGCAAGCCTGCTACGCGCAGATGGATGAATGCATCAAGGCGATGGACCACGAACTGCAAAGTGCCATAACAATAGAACTCGCTTCCAGCTAAGCTGCCCAACATCTGTTCCCCTGATAAGAAGTGATCGGCACCATGGGTAGAGTTGTTGCGGCCGCTGTTTACAGCGCCGGAAAGAAAGTTACCGATATCACCCTCGACGAAGGCGCGGCCTGGGCCGCCAAACCCGGGCATTTTGTCTGGATCGGCCTGGAAGAGCCCGACGCTCGCGAGCTGGGCAACCTGCAACGCCAGTTCAACCTGCATGAACTGGCCATCGAAGACGCCCTGGAAAAACACAGCCGCCCCAAGCTGGAAACCTTCGGCGACGCGCTGTTTATCGTCACTTATTCTCCGGTGCGCGAGAACGGCAAGCTGGTGTTTATCGAAACCCATATCTTTGCCGGCAACGGCTACATCATCACGGCGCGCAACGGGCACTCGGCGTCCTACGGTTTGGTGCGCCAGCGCTGTGAGGCACGGCCATTGTTGCTGGAGCATGGGGAAGATTTCGTACTCTATGCACTGCTGGATTTCGTCACCGAAAACTATCAGCCGGTCAGCGAGGCGATCCACGCCGAGATCGATGAGCTGGAGCGCAACGTGCTGTGCAGCTCACTCAATGAGCACGATATCCAGAACCTCCACAGCCTGCGCCGTGACGTGCTGAGCCTGCGCCGCTACGTAGCACCGATGGTGGAGATCAGCGAAGAGCTGCAGAAGCTGAGTTTTCCATTCATCGACAAGAACATGCGCCCGTATTTTCGTGATGTACAAATCCACGTCACACGGCAGATGGAAGACCTGGCCACCCTGCGCGACATCGCCAGCCAGACCATCGAGATCGGTGTGTTGCTGGAGGCGTCGCGCCAGAGCGTGGTGCAGCGCAAGTTCGCCGCGTGGGCAGCGATCCTGGCGTTCCCCACGGCGGTGGCGGGGATTTACGGGATGAACTTCCAGAACATGCCCGAGCTGCAATGGCATTACGGTTATTTTGGCGTGCTGGGGTTCATCGCCGTAGGGTGCAGCGGCTTGTGGGCCAGCTTCAAGCGTTCGGGCTGGCTTTAACCTTGGCTTCAGGCTTGTGCGCGACGAAGCGCATCATCCACTCCGCCACGGTCACACCGTGGTGGTCGCGCTCGAGGCTAGCCACGCCATTCTTGTAGACCTTCTCGCCCAAGGTCGTCTGAAGAATCTCCAACAGCTCGCGGGAATAGTCGTGGATGAACTCGGGGTGCCCCTGGAAGCACAGCACCTGATCGCCGATGTGGTACGCCGCAAACGGGCAAAACTCGCTGGAAGCGATGACCGTGGCATTGTCCGGCAAGGTGGTCACCTGGTCCTGGTGGCTGATCAACAACGTCAGCTCCGGTACCTCAGGGCTCATCCACGGCGCCTTGGCATCGATTTTGTAATCGTGGATGCCCATGCCCCAGCCCTGGCCGGCGCGCTCGGTCTTGCCGCCTAGCAGCAACGCCAACAATTGGTGACCGAAACAGATGCCCAACAACTTGTCGCCGCGCTCATAGCGGTCGAGCAGGTAGGTTTTGAGCGTCTGAATCCAAGGGTCGGTGCCAAACGAATCGGCCTTGCTACCAGTTACCAGATACGCGTCAAACACCTCATCATCCGACGGGTATTCACCCTGCACCACGTTGTACACGACAAACTCGGCCGGGATCGGCTGCTTGGAGAACAGGCGCTTGAACATCTGCCCGTAACCTTGGTACTGATCGATCAAGCCTGGACGCAGGATATCGGTTTCCAGGATGCAGACGCGTAGCGACATAAAAAATACCTGACACGGCGATGGGAATATTGAACACCTCCAGAGCCTGCCTTGAAATGTACCTGCAAAGCAAGCCCCGCATTGATCACCGAAATACTTCACCCTGTGCGGCTTTCTGCAGCAACAACGCCGGCGGCGAGAAGCGCTCGCCATACTGCTCGGCCAGGTAGCGCGCCCGTGCAATAAAGTCGTTCAAGCCGTACTGGTTGATAAATTGCAAAGCGCCACCACTCCACGCCGCAAAGCCGATACCGAAGATCGAGCCGACGTTGGCGTCTGCGGTGGACATCAACACGCCCTCCTCCACGCAGCGCACGGTTTCGATGGCCTGGATAAACAACAAACGGTCGCGCACGTCCTGCGCTGAAATGCGTTGGTCGGGGCGTTCGAAGCGGCTTTTCAGTTCCGGCCACAAATATTTTTGCCCACCTGCGGGGTACTCATAGAAACCGCCCCCCGCCGCCTTGCCCATGCGCTGGTATTCGTTGACCAACAGATCAATCACCTGCGTCGCCGGATGGGTTGGCGCGGCTTTACCTTCGGCCTGCAGATCCTTGGCTGTCTGCTGTCGGATATGGCTCATCAGGCTAAGCGACACTTCGTCAGACACCGCCAGCGGCCCCACCGGCATACCGGCCTTGCGCGCTTCGGTCTCGATCATCGGCGCAGCCACGCCTTCGCCGAGCATGGCAATGCCTTCGTTGGTGAACGTGCCGAACACCCGCGAGGTGAAGAAGCCGCGACTGTCGTTGACCACAATCGGGGTTTTCTTGATTTGCAGGACAAAGTCGAAACCACGGGCCAGGGTTTCGTCCGAGGTCTGTGTACCCTTGATGATTTCCACCAGGGGCATCTTGTCCACCGGGCTGAAGAAATGCAGGCCGATGAACTTGGCCTGATCCGGCACCGCCGTGGCCAGGCCGCTGATAGGCAAGGTGGACGTGTTGGAAGCGATCACCGCGTCCGGGCCGACCACGTTTTGCGCGGCCGCAGAGACTTTGGCCTTGAGCTCACGGTCTTCGAACACCGCTTCGATGATCAGGTCGCAGCCGGCCAGGTCGGCGTCAGACTGCGTAGGATGGATACGCGCCAAGGTGGCTTCGCGCTGCTCGGCGGTCAATTGCCCACGGCTGACCTTCTTGTCCAACAGGGTGGCCGAGTGCGCCTTGCCTTTCTCGGCGGCTGCGAGGTTGATGTCCTTGAGCACCACCTCAACGCCTGCACAGGCGCTGACATAGGCGATCCCCGCGCCCATCATCCCGGCACCGAGCACGCCGACCTTGCGCGTCAGGTAAGGCGCAAAACCCTCAGGGCGCGAACGCCCGGCGTTGATGTCATTGAGCTGGAACCAGAAGGTGCCGATCATGTTTTTCGCCACCTGCCCGGTGACCAATTCGGTGAAGTAGCGGGTTTCGATCAGGTGCGCGGTGTCGAAATCCACCTGGGCACCTTCCACCGCCGCGCAGAGAATTTTCTCCGGCGCCGGCAAGCAGCCATTGGTTTTGCTGCGCAGGATCGAGGGCGCGATGGCGAGCATCTGCGCGACTTTCGGGCTGGACGGCGTGCCTCCGGGGATCTGGTAAGCCTTGTTGTCCCACGGCTGCGCGGCGTCGGGGTGGGCGAGAATCCAGGCGCGAGCCTTGGCCAGCAGTTCGTCGCGATCCACTGCCAGCGCGTCGATCAAGCCCGCTTGCAGGGCCTGCCGTGGGCGGATCTTCTTACCTTCGAGCAAATACGGCAGGGCTTTTTCCAAGCCCAACAGGCGCACCATCCGCACCACGCCACCGCCGCCCGGCAGCAGGCCCAGGGTGACTTCCGGCAGCCCCAGTTGTAGCGACTGGTCGTCCAGCGCGACCCGGTAATGACACGCCAGGCAAATCTCCCAGCCACCGCCGAGGGCCGCGCCATTGATGGCGGCGACCACCGGTTTGCCAAGGGTTTCCAGGCTGCGCAGTTGCGCCTTCAGTACCCGCACACTGTCGGAAAATTCCTTGGCGTGGGCCTTGTCGACCTTGATCAGTTCATTGAGGTCGCCACCGGCAAAGAACGTCTTCTTCGCCGAGGTGATGACCACGCCGGCGATCCCGTCCTTTTCCGCTTGCAGCCGCGCCACGGTGGCCGCCATGGCCTCGCGGTACACGGCGTTCATGGTGTTGGCGCTCTGGCCGGGCATGTCGAGGGTCAGGACCACGATCTGGTCCTGGCCTTTTTCGTAACGAATGGCTTGGGTCATGACAATTCCTTGGGCTCAGAGGCGTTCGATAATGGTGGCGATGCCCATGCCACCGCCGACACACAGGGTGGCCAGGCCGTAGCGTTGTTGGCGCACTTCCAGTTCGTCGAGCAAGGTGCCGAGGATCGCGCAACCGGTAGCGCCCAGCGGGTGGCCCATGGCGATCGAGCCGCCGTTGACGTTGACCCGGGCGGCGTCGATGCCCATGTCCTTGATGAACTTGAGTACCACCGAGGCGAACGCCTCGTTGACCTCAAACAGGTCGATGTCCTCGACGCGCAGCCCGGCCCTGGCCAACGCCTTGCGCGTGGCTGGCGCCGGGCCGGTGAGCATGATGGTAGGGTCGGTGCTGGTGACCGCCGTGGCGACAATCCGCGCCCGCGCTTGCAGGCCCAGCTCGCGGCCCTTGGCCTCGGAGCCGATCAACATCAACGCGGCACCGTCGACGATACCGGAGCTGTTGCCGGGGGTGTGGACATGGTTGATCCGCTCGACATGGCTATAGACCCGCAGCGCGGTGGCGTCGAAGCCCATCTGCCCGATCATCTCGAAGCTGGGCTTGAGCTTGCCCAGGCCTTCGAGGGTGGAGTCGGCACGGATAAATTCATCGTGGTCCAACAGCACAAGGCCGTTCTGGTCCTGCACCGCGATCAGCGACTTATTGAAGGAACCGTCTGCGCGCGCCCGGGCCGCTTTCTGCTGGGAATGCAGGGCGAAGGCGTCGACGTCCTGACGACTGAAGCCTTCCAGGGTCGCGATCAAATCCGCGCCAATACCCTGGGGCGTGAAATGGCTGTGCAGATTGGTTTGCGGATCGAGCACCCAGGCGCCACCATCGCTGCCCATGGGCACGCGGGACATCGACTCGACGCCACCGACCACCACCAGGTCTTCGAAGCCGGAACGCACTTTCATCGCGCCCAGGTTCACCGCCTCGAGGCCCGAAGCGCAGAAGCGGTTGACCTGGACACCGGCGACGCTGACGTCCCAGTCCGCCACCAGCGCGGCGGTCTTGGCGATGTCGGCGCCCTGGTCGCCCACGGGGGTGACGCAGCCGAGGACGATGTCATCGACCTGACGGGTATCGAGGTCGCTGCGCCGGGCCAGCGCCGTCAACAAACCCGCCACCAGGTTTACCGGCTTGACGCTGTACAAGGCACCGTCGGCCTTGCCTTTGCCCCGGGGCGTGCGTATCGCATCAAAGATCAAAGCTTGGGTCATGACATCCTCGAACCGCTGTGCATGTGTGCCCTTACCTTAGGCCCGATTGACACGGTTTCAATGACGGATGCGCTCATTGCGTTTGACCCCCTCGCTCGGACGAACGGTAGCAGATGAGTGCAACCGTTTGATTAATCGTTTTAGCGGTCTAGCCAAGGCATTGGCGCCAAGATGGCGATAGGCCTCATACCTCTTTCAGTAAAAAATATGACAAGTTGATATGAAATGGATCTAAGCCACGCAGAACGAGGGCTCTAAGGTTCACTCAGTAGGAAGTTGCTGCCGGGTTTTGCTGGAGCAGCTGTAAGAAAAGCGACACGTCACGTTGCGATACTGAAATAAACCGGCACGCATTTGACGCTCAGGAATAACAACAAAAGGCAGTCAGCCATGTTCAAGCATTCGAAAATACGTCAGGCGGGACTTATTCTGTTCGCCACCACACTGATTCTGATCTTGCCCAACCTGACCAAGGTGCTTGGGTGACGAATCACACGCGCCATTCTGTACATCAGGCTTGCAGTTTTTGGCAGCTCCTGCGGGGACATTGCGTATAGCGGTCCCGTTGCAGGGGCTGCCGTTTTGCCTGGGAATTTTCCGGTATCTTAGGCGCCACTTCTTCTCGCACCGGGCCTCTCTCTTGAAATCGATCCTCGCCCTCTTCGCCTTGTTCCTCGCCCTGCCCGTTGCCGCCGCGCAGTTGACCATCGAGCTGGACCACACCAGCAAGACCTGGCAGACCGAAGACCTGCTCAAGCACCCCGATGCACAGACGGTGCATATCGTTGATGACGTTTCCTACAAGCGAAGCATGACGTATCGCGCAGTCCCGCTGGCGGTACTCCTACCGGGTCTGCAGACGGAAAACCATCTGCAGGCCATCGCGCTCGACGGGTTCGCCGCCGAACTGAGCGCCGCGCCTTTGCTGGAAACACACGGCGCCCGCGCCTGGCTGGCGGTGGAAGATCCCAGCGATCCGTGGCCCGCGCTGGCCGCCGACAAGCCGAGTGCCGGGCCGTTCTACCTGGTGTGGACGAACCCTCAGGCCGGGCACATCAGCCCCGAGCAATGGCCGTTCCAGATCTCCGGGATCAAGCAGTTGAAGACGGTTGCCGAGCGTTTTCCGGCGTTGCTGCCCGATCCGAAGCTGGGTGCGAATGATCCGGTCAACCAAGGTTTTGCGCTGTTCCAGAAAAACTGCCTGGCCTGTCACCGCCTCAATGGGGCTGGCGATGCACAGGTAGGGCCGGACCTGAACATTCCCTACAACCCCACCGAATATTTCAGCGGCGATTTTCTCAAGCGCTATATCCGCGACCCACAAAGCCTGCGGCGCTGGCCCCAAGCGAAAATGCCAGCCTTCGCCGCCGGCGTGTTGCCCGAGAGCGAGCTGGCGTTGCTGGTGGAGTATTTGAAGCATATGGCCGGGCGTAAGCAGCAGCCCTGAGCTATTGCTGCTGCACCGAAACCAGCGGCGTCGGCGCCACCGACACCTTGGCATGCATCTGCTCATGCCCGCCGCCGCGCCGCATGCCGCGTACCGGGCAGGCGTCCAGATAATCCAGGCCCACGGCCAGTTTCAGGTGCCGCTCCGGCCGCGCCAGTTGGTTGGTCACGTCAAAGCTGTACCAGGCGTCGTCCAGCCAGGCTTCGGCCCAGGCGTGACTGGCCAGGTGCGTGCTGTCCTCGGTGTACAAATACCCCGACACATACCGCGCTGGAATCCCCAGGCTGCGCGCGCAGGCCAGGAACGCGTGGGTGTGGTCCTGGCACACCCCCGCACGCCCCGCGAAGGCCTGCGCGGCGCTGGTGTCGACCTCCGTGGCGCCGGGCGTGTAGACCATCGAGTGGTTGAGCGCGTGCATCAGGTCGATCAAGGCGCTGCGGTCGCGGCGCTGATGGCAATGCTGCTCGGCAAAGCGGCGCAGGGCTTCGTCGGGCTCGGTCAGCCGCGTACTGCGCAGGAACGGGTAGGCGGACTGGCTCTCGTGCTCAGCCTCGCGCAACTCGTCGATATCGACCTGGCCACGGGCACCGATGATGATGGCGTCGTGAGGCTCGTCCAGGGTCAGCACATGCAGGATATTGCCGAACGGGTCGACCTGGGCGCGCACCGGACGCGGTAGATCCAGTTGCCAACTGAGTACGTGCTGGCGTTCGCTGTCGTGGGGCGTAAGGCGCAGGTACTGGATGCTGGCGCGCACCTGATCGTCGTAGTGGTAGGTGGTTTCGTGGCTGATGGAGAGTCTCATGCCGCCTCCAGGTAGGAACTGTAGATGGCGTCGCCCAACTGGCGGACCAAGGGAATAAAGTCGGTCAGCCAGGCATGCAGGCCTTCCTCGAGGATTTCGTCGATGGCGGTAAAGCGCAGGCGCGCATCCATTTCGGCGGCCAGGCGCTGGGCCGGGCGGCCGTTGAGGCCGGGCAGGCTGGCGAGGATCTGGTCGATCTCTTCGCTGCAGGCCCGCAGCGAACGCGGCACATCGGCGCGCAACAGCAACAGCTCCGCCACTTGCCGGGCGCCGGGGGCGTCGCGGTAGATCTCGGTGTAGGCCTCGAACGACGACAACGCACGCAACAAGGCACTCCACTGGTAGTACGCGTGGGCCGTGCCATCGCTGACCGCTTCGGCCTGGTCGCCGGCCATTTCATAGCGTGCGTCCAGCAGGCGCAGGGTGTTGTCGGCGCGCTCGATGAAAGTGCCCAGACGGATAAAGCGGAAAGCATCGTTGCGCATGATCGTGCCGTAGGTGGCGCCGCGAAACAGGTGCGAACGCTCCTTGACCCACTCACAGAACCGGCTCATGCCGTAGCGGCTCAAGCCTTGCTGGGCGATGTCGCGGATATCCAGCCAGGTGGCGTTGATGTTTTCCCACATGTCGGCCGTGATTCGCCCACGCACCGCATGGGCGCTGGCCCGCGCAGCACCGAGGCAGCTGTAGATGCTGGCCGGGTTGGCCGCGTCCAGGGCGAAAAAGTGCAGCAGGCGTTCGGCGTGCAGCTCACCGTGTCGCGCGTGGTAGTCGTCCAGCGTGCCGGTGATCAGCAACGGCATGGCCAGTTCATGCAGGCCGTCGCCGCGCCCGTCCTGGGGCATCAGCGACAGCGAATAGCTGACGTCGAGCATGCGCGCGAGGTTTTCCGCGCGTTCGAGGTAGCGCGACATCCAGTACAGATCCGAGGCAGTTCTACTCAACATGGCATCAGTCCTCAACCACCCAAGTGTCTTTGGTGCCGCCGCCCTGGGACGAGTTGACCACCAGTGAACCTTCGCGCAGCGCCACGCGGGTCAGGCCGCCGGGCACCACGCGGGTTTCCTTGCCGGACAACACGAACGGGCGCAGGTCGATATGGCGCGGGGCGATACCGTTTTCGACGAAGGTCGGGCAGGTGGATAAACACAGGGTCGGCTGTGCGATATAGGCGTGGGGCTTGGCCTTGATACGCGCGCGGAAGGCTTCGATTTCCGCCGCAGTGGAAGCCGGACCGACGAGCATGCCGTAGCCGCCGGAGCCTTGGGTTTCCTTGACCACCAGGTGCGGCAGGTTAGCCAATACGTGGGACAGTTCGTCGGGCTTACGGCATTGGAAGGTCGGAACGTTCTTCAAGATCGGTTCTTCATCCAGGTAAAAACGGATCATCTCGGTGACAAAGGGGTACACCGACTTGTCATCTGCCACCCCGGTGCCGATCGCGTTGGCCAACACCACATTGCCCGAACGATAGGCGGCAAGCAGGCCGGGGACGCCGAGCATGGAGTCCGGGTTGAAGGCCAGCGGGTCGAGAAACGCATCGTCGAGGCGGCGATAGATCACGTCCACGGCCTTGGGGCCGTCGGTGGTACGCATGAAAACGCGGTCATCGCGCACGAACAGGTCGGCGCCCTCCACCAGTTCCACGCCCATTTCCCGGGCGAGGAAGGCATGCTCAAAGAACGCACTGTTGAAACGCCCGGGGGTCAACACCACCACGCTGGGGTTATCCAGGGGGCTGGCGCTTTTCAGGGTGTCGAGCAGCAAGTTGGGGTAGTGGTCGATCGGCGCGATACGCTGGGCCGCGAACAGTTCGGGGAACAGGCGCATCATCATCTTGCGGTCTTCGAGCATGTAGCTGACGCCGCTGGGCGTGCGTAGGTTGTCCTCCAGCACGTAGTAAGTGCCGTCACCATCACGCACGAGATCGACACCGGAGATGTGGGAATACAGATCGCGGTGCAGATTCAAGCCCTGCATAGCCAACTGATACTGCTCGTTGGCCAGCACCTGTTCGGCGGGAATGATCCCGGCCTTGATGATGCGTTGTTCATGGTAGAGGTCGGCGAGAAACATGTTCAGCGCCTTGACCCGCTGAATGCAGCCACGTTCGACAATCCGCCATTCACTGGCGGGAATGCTGCGCGGGATGGTGTCGAAGGGAATCAGGCGCTCGGTGCCCTGCTCATCCCCGTAGAGGGTGAAGGTGATCCCGGCGCGGTGAAACAGCAAATCGGCTTCACGCCGGCGCTGGGCCAGCAGTTCAGCGGGGGTTTCGGCCAACCAGCGGGCGAACTCGCGGTAATGAGGGCGAACCTGCCCTGCCCCATCGTACATTTCGTCGTAATAAGTGCGGATCATGCCGTACTCCTTGTCACCCGGACGCAAGAATCATCGCAAGGCCCGTGCCAGCGGCATAAACACTTAAAAATCAGTGAGTTAAATAATAGCGGGGAGTTAAGCGCACCATCCTGGTGCGCGGAATGCCCGGTGTCTTGTCGCGCGCTTCATCACAATGCGGGCTTTGACTATCAACAGCATAGCCAGTGTTGATTTCACTGCCCGCCCCCCGGTGCGGATAATCAACGTCATCTGCTGAACAGGACTCGTCCTACAGCCTTACCCATCGAGCAATCGGTACCGTGTGATCTCGTGTATCGACCGACTCCTCCGGTCTTCCCTTTCGACCACCCCACTCGGGTGGTTTTTTTTGCCTGGAAATACAGCGCGAGTTGCGTCTGATTTCAGACGCCACAAACAAAATCGGCCGACCCAAAGGTCAGCCGATACGCTGTGTTTCTCATACTGCTACATGGGTAACCCACGCACCTCCTGCTTGACGCCCCATCCTTCGATGATCCCGCCCAGCGGCTCGACCACCGCTTCAAAGTCTTGCTCGAAGTCTCCTATGCCGTCGTAGGTTGCAAACATGATCTTGCTCAGTTCCAGGTACCAGGCGCCATCGTCGCGCGCGCTGACCTGAGCATTCAGGGATTCGCCACGAAACCGACCCGCAGCCCTGCGCGCCCGTTCCTCGTCCGGGAAAATGGCGTAGAACTCGATGGGGTGGAACCGTGAAAAATCGAAGCCGCCTTCTTTCATGCGGCGCAGAACGTTGGTGCTGATGTCTTCTTGATAGGCTGTGCTCATGAAACGTCCTCCTCAAACCGATGGATAGACTTTCCGTGCTTCCCGAAGCCCGCGCCTTACTGGCGCGGGTACTACGGCAATGACATCACCGCTGGAAAACAAGCATGTAGCTGACAAGACCAGACCTTAGCGATTCATTCGCTGATCTCACTTGCAGAGTAGCGCGAAGCTATCACCTCCACCAGAGGCGCTTGAATGGCAGACAGGGAATGTTCAGACGACGGGAGAGATGTCGAGGATCTGGATACTGTTCTGGTCTTTGAGGATCTTGACCGTCGGTTCGGGTTTACGGCCTTCCAGGTCATTGAGGTCCAGTTCGGCGGCCACCGGCACCAGCTTGTCGCGAATCAAGTGTGCCGCATCTTCGAGGCTGGGCTTGCGCTCGCAGGTGAACTGCTCCACGGACTGCACACCGTGATCATCAACGAAGGTAATCTGCCACTTTTGCATCGGTGCCTCCTCGATAAAGCCCGCGTGTGGGCTTACCTCTATCTGGACCTTGAGGGCTCGCTAAACGTTCCACTCAAGGTCGCAGGCACCGGGTCTGCCGCGCTTACTTCTCGGCGCGTTCCCTGAGGGCTTTCAAGGTGTTGAACGGGGCGTCCACCACGAACTTGTTGGCCAACCACGAAGGCACGCTGCCGCCTGGCTCGGTGTGTACCTGGTAGGTCACTTCGGTTTCGTTGGCGCCTTTAGGCACCAGTTTCCAGTAGCCGTCGACCTGGGCCACGCGCACATAACCCTTCACTTCCGGCTGATAGGTCGGCACTTCCAGCAGGGTGCGGGTCACGCTGCCGTCGGCGGCCTTGGCCGTGGTGATTTCCAGGATCGAATCGCGGTCGGTCACCGGGAACGGTGCCTTGAATTGGGTGTAGGTCCAGCTCTTGACGCCCTCCTGCTTGAGCAGTTTTTGCGACTTGCAATCATGAATCCAGGCGCAGGCACCGACCGCATCTTCCTGCAAGGCCTCGATCTTGGCCACGGGGGCCTTGATCACTGTCACACCGCGATACGCCTTGTACTTGGAACCGGCGACTTCGCTCAGCGACACCTTGATCCCGTCTTCATCCTTGGCGACTTGCCAATCCTCAGCCTGAGCAGTGGCAGCAAACAACACCGTAAAACCGCACAACACAGCCATTCGTTTCAGCGAAACCATTGTTGTATTCCTTATTGTTGAAGTTCCGATAGTAAAGCCATCAAGCTGCCGTCATCTGCTCCCACCAGCCGATCAACCTGATCGCATCGGCCTGGTCGGTGCCGCAGACCTCGATATCCGCCTTGAAATCACTGCACACCGCCGGCCGTTCCGGTTGCCCGAACAGCAGGCATAACTGTTCGACCGACAGGTGCAGGCAGCGTTCGCCCGCGGGTTTGCCGTGGGGCATTCCCGGCAGCGGTGAACTGATGGAGGGGGCGATGCAGCAAGCGCCACAGCCTTCACGGCATTTCATGAGCAACAGGTCCTCGACGGCTCAATAGGGACGGCCGGGCTAGAGTACGCCCTTAAACAGCCGTTTTAAAATGGTCTAACAGGGGTTTTTCGCAGAAAATAAAAGTGACTGACCAGTCTGCGACAGATGGTCGAGTATCGACGTCACCTTCGCCGGAAAAGTTTATTGCTTGAATTCGAAATCCAGCGCCGCGCCTTCCACCTCACGCCGTTCTTCGTTGCGCAGTTGCAGCTTCATCTCATTGCTGAGCAGGCGACCGTTGATCTGGAATGCACTGTTGTCAGTCGGCTTTTCGCCAAACATCGGCGGCAACAACGGTACGTTTTTCGGCGCAGGCATACTGCCGATGGGCTGCAAATGCCTGACCATGTCGGAGGGCAGGGACAAGTCCAACTGCGCCGGTGGCAAGTGGGTCTGGGCCACTTCGTGGGCGGACTTGGACGTGCTCGCAACCGGCGCGCGTTTTTTTGCCGATGCGTTTTTTTTGTTGGTCGCCGGGGCTTTTTTCGCCGGGGTCGGTTTTTTTGCGGGGGTTGTGTGCTCGGTACTCGCGGTCGGTGCGGGGTCCGCCACAGGCGTCGCCGCCAGCGTGACGCCGACGTGACTCAAGCTGAGCAGGCTAATCACTAAAACAACGCGAAAAATAGA
The DNA here is from genome assembly GCF_014889455.1 of Pseudomonas sp. K8. Classification (NCBI taxonomy): domain Bacteria; kingdom Pseudomonadati; phylum Pseudomonadota; class Gammaproteobacteria; order Pseudomonadales; family Pseudomonadaceae; genus Pseudomonas; species Pseudomonas sp. K8. The sequence goes on along the minus strand of NZ_VJWO01000003.1, from coordinate 13,410 downwards.
AGTCATATTGCCAACAGCATTAACGGCAGAAGGCCATATGCTCGCTTGTTGAGGGCAGCATGACAAGCGCGGTGATTGGCCAGCTATCAGAACTGGCTACTTGGCGAGCCTCACAAGCCGGCCGCTGTCTCCAGGCATAACTGACTGGCGAGCATCCCCAAAGTCATCAGCGCCCGCTCTGCCTCGCGATTCCACGGCGTGCCGCAGTTAAGACGAATACAGTGGTTGAACTGTTCCGTATTACTGAAGATCAACCCCGGTGCGATGCTGATGCCCTGCTGCAATGCACGCACGTGCAGTTCCTGGGTATTGACCCGCCCCGGCAAACTGACCCACAGGATAAAACCGCCGGTCGGACGGGTCATCTGGGTGCCTTCGGGAAAATACTGCTGAACCGCCAGTTGGAACGCGCTGAGGTTCTTGCGGTACTCCTGGCGGATGTAACGCAAGTGCCGATCGTAACCGCCGTTCTCCAGGTACGCGGCGACACCCATCTGGGTGACGCTGCACGCCGAATGGGTGCTGAACATCTGCAAACGCTGGATTTCCTGCTGATACTTGCCGGCGATCATCCAGCCGATACGCACGCCGGGTGACAGGGTTTTGGAAAAGCTCGAGCAATAAATCACGCGGTCGAGGCGATCGTAGGCTTTCAGGGCTTTGGTGCGCCCCAGTTCGAACATCAGTTCGCCGTAGATATCGTCTTCGACGATCTGGATATCGAAATCCGAGGCCAGGCGCAGCAAGTGTTTCTGCCGCTCCTCGGGCATGGTGCCGCCCAACGGATTGCTCAGGCGCGTGGTCAGCACCAGGGCTTTGATCGACCACTGGTTAGCGGCCAATTGCAGGGCTTCCAGGCTCATGCCGGTGGCAGGGTCGCTGGGGATCTCGATGACCTTGAGGCCCAGCAGATCCGCCAATTGCAGCAAGCCGTAATAGGTCGGCGACTCGGCGGCGATCAGGTCGCCCGGCCGCGTCAGCACCCGTAACGACATCTGCAGGGCATCGACGCAGCCGTGGGTGATCACCACTTCGGACGGGTCCACCACCACGCCGGCATCGCGCATGCGGATCGCCACCTGGCGGCGCAACGGCTCGAAGCCTGGGCTGAACATGTAACTGAACGCCCGCGGGCTCTGGAAGCGCGTGACCTTGGCCAACTGCTGGTGCAGTGCGCGTACCGGCAAGTAATCCACACTCGGCACGGCCGCGCCCAGCGGGAATACGCCTTCGCGACGCGACTCCACCAACACTTGCTGAATGATGCTGCTGCGCGTCACCAACCCCGGGCGCTCGACCCGGGCGATATCCGGCGTCGGCGCCGTCAGCGCCGGTGTCTGGTGTACGTAATACCCGGACTGCGGCCGCGCGCGAATCAAGCCCTGATCTTCCAGGTTGGCGTAAGCCTGCAACACCGTGGCATGGCTGACGTTGAGCTGGGAGCTCATCTTGCGCACCGAAGGCACGCGCTCGCCCGGTTGATAGACACCGCGCCGGATATCCTCAGCCAGTTGCTGGGCGATACGTTGGTAAAGCAACAGATTGGTCATGACGCAGCACTCGATTTCACGGCTATTTTATTTTTGTGTGAAACATACCGGCACAGTTTAGAAGTGTACGGGGACAGTTGCCACAATAGTCGAGCGCGAGCGGCAGTGATAGAAAAAACTGTAAGGGTGGCCTGAGGCGTTTCGGGCCCCCCGAAAAAAATGTGGGAGGGGGCCCCCCTCCCATATTTTGCTTGCGCCAGGCTCCTAGCGGGCGGCGCCCAACTGGCCCTTCGCGTCGGAGAACACGATCTCTACCCGGCGGTTCTGCGCGCGGCCGCGCTCGGAAGCATTGGCCTCCACCGGGTACTGGTCGCCATAGCCTTCGACCTGGATGCGCTTTTCGTCGATCCCCAGGTCCACCAGCACATCCGCCACCGATTGCGCGCGGTCGCGGGACAGTTGGAGGTTTTCCTGCTCGCCGCCGGTGCTGTCGGTGTAACCCTCGATACGCACGATGCGCTTGGGGTTCAGTTGCAGGAACTGGACGATTTTCAGCACGGTGCGGTTGGCCGAGTTTTTCAGTTCGGCTTCACCGGTGTCGAACAACACGTCGCCCAAGGTCATCACCAGGCCGCGATCGGTCTGGGTGGTGGCCAGGCTGGCGATCTGTTCCTCGAGCCATTTGCCCTGCTGCTGCACGCTGACCAGCTTGCTCTCGCGCAGGGCCAGTTGCAGGCGCTGGCGTTCCAGTTCGAGTTTGGCGCCACGTTCCTGATTGAGCGCCTGCTCGGTGTGTTCGCGGGCGATCGCGCTGTAGCGCTGGCTGAGGTAGGCGTAATGCACCACGTCGGCACCGCTGCCCCAATAGCTGGACAAGCGATCGGCACGGGCCAGGGACTCTCCGGCGCGGATCACGTCCTTGGGCGCGAAGCGCAGCACGTTGGCGTCTTCCTTGACCTTCTGGAAGTCGCTGCCCGCCTGTTGCAGGGCCTGCTCGCCATTCGGGTGGCTGGCGCAACCGCCCAGGGCCGCGCTGCCCAGCAGCACGACACAACTCAAGCCACGGATCATCGGGCTCATTGGGCTTCTCCCAGCTGCAATTGCTTGCGCAGGCGGGTGATACGGGTATTGAGCACGTTCAGTTGTTCCTGGCTCTTGCGGGTCAACACTTGGGCTTCGGCGAGACGCGCATCCAGCTCGGCCTGTTCGGCCTGCATGCGCGCGTTCTTGTAGGACTGGTCGGCCATATCAGCCTGAGCCTGGGCGAATTTACCTTCAGCCAGTTTCAGTTCGGACGATTCATCGGAGTTGGCACCCACGGCGTTGGCTTGTTCCAACGCTTGCTGGGTGAGGCGTATTTGTTCATTCGGCGCAGGATCGGCTGCACATCCCGCCAGAGCAACGACGGCGAGGGCCGCTAAAAAAGGTCGAAAAATCACTGAAAATCCCTACTTTGTTGGGGTGCCGACGGGTTGTTGCAATTGCGCTTTCCAGCGCTCCAGATTGCGCTGCAGCGCAGCTTGCGCCACACCAGACCCGGACAATTCTGTCATCTTTTTCGCCAGCTGTCCGCGCAGCCAGGGGTCATTGCACGCGGAGTTGTGGGAAATCGCCAGGTACAGGCCAGGCTGATCGACGGGCACGTCGCGGGCGAACAGGTCATTGCTCATGCCCAGGGTCTCGGCCATGGCCATGCCGGAGTAACGCCCGGCGAGTACGTAGTCCACTTCCCCCAGCAGCAGTTTCTGAAACGCTGGAGTCAAGGTGGGCAGGCGTTGCAGGGTCAATTGCTGGGCGGCGAAGGTTTCAAAGTCGCGGCTCAACCGCGCCCGTTCCGACACCGCGCCCTGATGGCCGTGCAGGTCGGCGGCCGTGGCATAGGCCAACGCCGAGTCCTTGCGGGTCCAGACCAGATAGTCGATCTGCACCAGCGCCGGGTGGAGGTAGTCGAGGGTTTCCAGCTCGCCGATATTCAACGGCGCATCGGCCAGCAGATCCATGCGCCCGCTGCGCACTTCATCCAAGGCCTGGGAACGCTTGCCGCCATAGAGCAGGTCGATTTTCAGCCCAAGGTCCTGGGCCACTTGCTGCAACATGTCGGCGGTGGCGCCGATCAAGTGCGTGGGGTCCTGGGGATCGCGCCAGAGCAAAGGCGGAGCGTCCGGGCTGCCGGTAGCCACCAGGCGTTCGCATTTGCCGGCCGCCAGCGACAGGGTCGGCAGCAACAGTGTGAAACCCAGCAGTGTGGCCCAGGGGCGCAATTCCATGGCAAGGTGCTCCGATAATAAAAAGCCCGGTCAAAAGACCGGGCTCTTTATAAGTGAAGCGACTGGATTAGACCAGCTTCTCCAATTCAGGTACGGCTTCGAACAAGTCCGCCACCAGGCCGTAATCAGCCACCTGGAAGATCGGTGCTTCTTCGTCCTTGTTGATCGCTACGATCACCTTGGAGTCTTTCATGCCGGCCAAATGCTGGATCGCGCCGGAGATACCGACGGCGATGTACAGCTGTGGCGCAACGATCTTGCCGGTCTGGCCGACCTGCATGTCGTTGGGCACGAAACCTGCGTCGACCGCAGCGCGGGAAGCGCCGACGGCAGCGCCCAGCTTGTCGGCCAGGGCGTACAGGTGCTTGAAGTTGTCGCCGTTCTGCATGCCACGCCCGCCGGAAACGACGATCTTGGCAGCGGTCAGCTCAGGACGATCCGACTTGGCCAGCTCTTCGCCGACGAAGCTGGAAATACCCGCGTCGTGGGCCGCGGAGACGGCTTCAACGGCGGCCGAACCGCCTTCGGCGGCAACCGGGTCGAAACCGGTGGCGCGCACGGTGATGACCTTGACCGCGGCGGTCGATTGCACGGTGGCAATGGCGTTGCCGGCGTAGATCGGACGCTTGAAGGTGTCGGCGCTTTCGACCGAGATGATCTCGGAGATCTGGTCAACGTCCAGTTGCGCGGCAACCCGCGGCAGGATGTTTTTGCCGTTGGAGGTGGCAGCGGCCAGGATGTGGCTGTAGCCAGCACCCAGCTCGGCGACCAGAGGCGCGACGTTTTCCGGCAGTTGGTGAGCGTAAGCGGCGTTGTCGGCCAGCAGTACTTTGCTCACGCCAGCGACTTTCGCCGCGGCTTCAGCCACGGCGCCAGCGCCCTGGCCTGCAACCAGCACGTGGATGTCACCACCGATTTTCGCCGCGGCGGCCACGGTGTTCAGGGTGGCCGGAGCCAGTACCTTGTTGTCGTGTTCAGCGATTACCAAGATAGTCATGATTAGATTACCTTCGCTTCGTTTTTCAGTTTCTCGACCAGTTCAGCCACCGACTTGACCTTGATGCCCGCGCTGCGTGCAGCCGGCGCTTCGACTTTGACGGTCTTGTTGGTAGATGCGGTGGAAACGCCCAAAGCATCCGGAGTCAGCACTTCCAGAGGCTTCTTCTTGGCTTTCATGATGTTCGGCAGAGACGCGTAGCGCGGCTCGTTCAAACGCAGGTCGGTGGTGACGATGGCCGGCAGTTTCAACGAAACTGTCTGCGCGCCGCCGTCGATTTCGCGGGTCACGGCAACGCTGTCGCCGCTCACTTCGACTTTCGAGGCGAAGGTGCCCTGGCCGTAACCGGTCAGTGCAGCCAGCATCTGGCCAGTCTGGTTGTTGTCGCTGTCGATGGCCTGTTTGCCGAGGATCACCAGCGATGGCTGTTCCTTGTCGACAACGGCTTTGAGCAACTTGGCCACGGCCAGGGAGGTCAGTTCTTCAGCGGACTCGACCAGGATGGCGCGATCGGCGCCCAGGGCCAGAGCGGTACGCAGCTGCTCTTGAGCAGTGGTCGGGCCGATGGTAACCACGACGATTTCAGTCGCCACGCCTTTCTCTTTCAGGCGCACGGCTTCTTCCACGGCGATTTCGCAGAAAGGGTTCATCGACATCTTGACGTTAGCGAGGTCGACGCCGGAATTGTCCGCCTTGACGCGAACTTTCACGTTGTAATCGACAACGCGTTTGACAGCTACAAGAACCTTCATGGATTCCTCGTTACTCTCCGGTGAAAAGAAAGTCGCCTAGGCGAACCTGGCGGTTGATGCTCATCGGCACACAAGGGCACCTTCAAAACCTTCGGCAAGTGACGCAGCGATGGAGAGTGATGACCGTTCGTCAGTGGTGACTGGGAGGTCATTCATGATCGCGACGTGTAAACTGCGCGCCAGCATTGGGCACGCGTCACTCTTTTTCGCCTTCGCCTGTCTTTAAAGGTGCTCTTGAAACCTACAGTCAGCCTACGGCGAGCGCAAAACCGACCGTATCTTGACCGGAACGCCTATTCTGGTCAATACGGCAAAATGGCCAGTCATAAGCCCCGTTGCTTTGATTTACCTAGCTTCCAAGCAATTCAAACAAACGTTTGTATTGGACGCTGAGAGTGGTGTAGATATAATGCGCCACCTAGAGAGAAAGGTGGTCATCCGCCTGCCCAGTGAACGCAGCGATGACGCTTACGACACCCAACCTCCACCCATTAGAAAAAAAGCCTGTGAGCCTGAGTAGGAGATAGCCTGTGGAACGCGAATACATGGAATTCGACGTGGTCATCGTCGGCGCTGGCCCGGCGGGCCTGTCTGCCGCCTGCCGACTGAAGCAGAAGGCCGCCGAAGCCGGTAAGGAAATCAGCGTCTGCGTGGTCGAGAAAGGCTCCGAGGTCGGCGCACATATCCTTTCCGGTGCCGTGTTCGAACCACGCGCCCTGAACGAACTGTTCCCGGACTGGAAAGAACTCGGCGCTCCGCTCAACACCCCGGTGGTGCGCGATGACATCTATGTGCTGCGCAGCGCCGACACCTCGACCAAGGTGCCCGACTTCTTTGTGCCCAAGACCATGCACAACGAAGGCAACTACATTATCTCCCTGGGCAACCTGTGCCGCTGGCTGGCTCAGCAGGCCGAGAACCTCGGCGTGGAAGTCTACCCAGGCTTCGCCGCGCAGGAAGCGCTGTTCGACGAAAACGGCGTGGTGCGCGGGATCATCACCGGCGACCTCGGCGTCGACCGCGAAGGCAAGCCGAAGGAAGGCGTCTACACCCCCGGCATGGAACTGCGCGGCAAGTACACGCTGTTCGCCGAAGGCTGCCGTGGCCATATCGGCAAGCAACTGATCCAGCGCTTCAAGCTGGACAGCGACGCCGACGCCCAGCACTACGGCATCGGCCTGAAGGAAATCTGGGAAATCGACCCGGCCAAGCATCAACCCGGCCTGGTGGTCCACACCGCCGGTTGGCCGCTGGACATCATGAGCAACGAGAACACCGGTGGCTCGTTCCTCTATCACCTGGAAAACAACCAGGTGGTGGTCGGCCTGATCGTCGACCTGTCCTACAGCAACACTTTCCTGTCGCCGTTCGATGAGTTCCAGCGCCTCAAGCATCATCCGGTGCTGGCCCAGTATCTGGAAGGTGGCAAGCGCGTCAGCTACGGCGCGCGCGCGCTGGCCAAGGGCGGCATCAACTCGTTGCCGAAGATGGTGTTCAAGGGCGGCGCATTGATCGGCTGTGACCTGGGCACCATGAACGTGGCCAAGATCAAAGGCAGCCACACCGCGATGAAGTCCGGCATGCTCGCCGCCGACGCCGTGGCCGAGCGCCTGTTGGCCGACGCCGAAGGCGGCGACGAGCTGACCAACTACGTCGACGCGTTCAAAGCCAGCTGGCTCTACGAAGAGCTGTTCGCCACCCGTAACTTCGGCCCGGCGATGCACAAGTTCGGCCCGATCATCGGTGCCGGCTTCAACTGGTTCGACCAGAACATCCTCGGCGGCAAGATGCCGTTCACCCTGCACGACACCAAGCCGGACTACGCCTGCCTCAAGCTGGCCAAGGACTGCCAGAGGATCGACTACCCCAAGCCCGACGGCAAGCTGAGCTTCGACAAACTGAGCTCGGTGTTCATCTCCGGCACCAACCACGAAGAAGAACAGCCGTGCCACTTGAAACTCAAAGACCCGAGCATCCCGATCGGCACCAACCTGCCGCTCTACGATGAACCGGCGCAGCGCTACTGCCCGGCCGGTGTGTATGAAGTGGTGACCAAGGAAGACGGCGAGAAGCGCTTCCAGATCAACGCCCAGAACTGCGTACACTGCAAGACCTGTGACATCAAGGACCCTTCGCAGAACATCACCTGGGTCACGCCGGAAGGCGCGGGTGGGCCGACTTACCCGAATATGTAAAAGGGTTGCATGACCCAGGAGGCTCCCAGATCGGGAGCCTTTTTTGTGGCTGGCATCAACTCAATGTGGGAGGGGGCTTGCCCCCGATAGCGGTGGAACAGTCAGCACATCGATGGCTGACCCACCGTCATCGGGGGCAAGCCCCCTCCCACATTTTTAATCCCGTTGAGCCAGGGAGAATCAGGCAGCGCGCTCTTCGCCTGGGTTTCGCTCGAAGTAGCGCTTATATTCGCGGCTGAACTGCGACGTACTCTGATACCCCACCCGATGCGCCGCCTGTGCCACGCCCATGCCTTCCACCAGCAACAACTGCTGCGCCTTGAGCAAACGCAAACGCTTCAGATACTGCACCGGCGACAACAAGGTGCAGCGCTTGAAGTGTTCATGAAAGGTCGACGCACTCATGTGCGCGTAACCTGCCAACGTCTCGATATTCAGCGGCTCGGCGTAATGAGCATGCAGGTGATTCAACGAGGTGGCGATCCGCGAGAACTGCCCCTGCTGTTCCACCAACGCCCGCAACACATCGGCCTGGGGCCCGCGCAAGGCGGTGAAGAGTAATTCGCGCACACGCGCCGGGCCCATGATCCGGCTTTCCAACGGATCGTGCAGGCATTGCAACAGGCGCTCGACGCAACCGCGCATGGCGTCATCCAGCACCACCGAACTCATCGACTCCAAGGTCTGCGCCGTCGGCGGCGGCCCGGCCTGCATGCCCATGGCCATCACCAATTCGCCCAGTACCACCCGATCAATGCCCACCGTCACCCCCAGCAGCGGTGCGTCGGGCGCCAGGGCGAACGTCTCGCACTCGAACGGCACCGGCATCGCCTGGATCAGGTAGTGCCCCGCGCCGTACTCCAGGGTACGCGGGCCCAGGTACGCGACTTTGCTGCCCTGGGCGACGAACATCAGGCTCGGCTCATAGATCTGCGGCCCGCGCGCGACGTCGCAACTGGCGCGCAGCACCTGCACGCCCGGCAGGTGGGTCGGGGAGAAACCGTCGCAGGGCGTCAGCCGCTCGATCAAGGAAACCAGGGTGGCGTTGGCGTCGAGATGGCGGGTCAACAACATGGCAAAAAACTTCGCGAATAAGGGATGAGAGCATCATCGCAGGTCTGGCGCGCCGTGCATCCAAACCAGGCGTACTCCCGGACGAATAGGCATGAGACTCGGAGCAATCGCCATGGCCGCCTCCGGGGTCGGCGCGGAAAATGGCCCACCTCACTTGTCACTGCTTCTGCGAGGTTCACTCATGTACACCGCTATCGGTTATGCCGCCCAGTCGGCCACCACTCCCCTCGCCCCCATGTCGTTTGAACGCCGCAGCCCGCGCGCCGATGACGTGGCGATCGAAATTCTGTACTGCGGCGTCTGCCACTCTGACATCCACCAGGCCCGCAACGAATGGGGCATCGCCGTGTATCCACTGATGCCGGGCCACGAGATTGTCGGCAAAGTCACCGCCGTCGGCGCCAGCGTCACCGCGCATAAGGTCGGTGACCTGGTCGGCGTCGGCTGCATGGTCGACTCGTGCCGCCATTGCGACGCCTGCCAAGCGGACCTGGAGCAATACTGCCTCGAAGGCCCGACCATGACCTACGCCACCCCGGACCGTGTGGACGGCAGCAACACCATGGGCGGCTACTCCGACAGCATCGTGGTCAGCGAACACTTTGTGGTGAAGATCCCGGCCAAGCTCGACCTGGCCAGCGCCGCACCGCTCCTCTGCGCCGGCATCACCACCTACTCGCCGCTCAAGCACTACGGTGTGAAGGCCGGCGATAAAGTCGGGATTCTCGGCATGGGCGGCCTGGGCCATATGGGCATCAAGTTCGCCAAGGCGATGGGCGCCGAAGTCACGCTGTTCACCCGCTCCGCGAGCAAGGCCGAGGAAGGCCGCCGCCAGGGCGCGGATCATGTGATCGTGTCCACCGACGCCGCGCAAATGCACGCCGCCGCCGGGCACTTCGACTTCCTGCTGGACACCATCCCGGTGCAGCACGACCTGAACCCCTACCTCGATGTGCTGCGCTTTGACGGCGTGCATATCCTTGTTGGCCTGATCGAGCCGGTGGACCCGCCCGTCAACGCCGCCAAGCTGGTGCTGGGGCGTAAAATGCTCGCCGGTTCGCTGATCGGCGGCATCGCCGAAACCCAGGAAGTCCTGGATTTCTGCGCCGAGCACGGCATCACCTGCGACATCGAAATGCTCGACATCCGTCAGATCAACGAGGCGTTCACGCGCATGATCGCCGGCGATGTGAAGTACCGCTTTGTCATCGACATGGCGACCTTGAAGGCCTGATCAGGCCTTCGCGCCCAACTCCGCGGACAGCCGCGCCGCAACCTGTTTGATCACAGGAATCAGCTCGGCCATTTTCTCCAGCGGCATGTAGGGCACGGTACTGGCGATGCTGATGCCGGCGACGATTCGCCGGCTGGCATCGCGCACCGGTGCCGCCACGCAGCGGATCGACGGTTCGTTGTCTTCCAGGTCGAACGCATACCCGCCCAGCACATACTCATGCATGCGCTGCTCGAACTGCGCCCAGGATTGCTCGGGGTGTTGCGGCCACTGCAGGTGTTTCCCTGCCGCCGGCTGGCTGACTTCGTACAGGCGCTGCCACTCTTCGACGCTGTCATCCAACAGCAACGCCTTGCCGATGCCGGTCCGCGCCAGCGGCATGCGGTGGCCGACCCGCGAGCGCATTTCCGGACCGTTGCGCCCGGGGTTCTTGTGCAGGTAGAGCACGTCGTCGTCTTCGCGAATCGCCAGGTGGATGGTGTCACCGGTCAGCGCCGACAACTCATCCAGGTACGGCACCGCCAGGGTCACCAACGGCAACTCTTCGCGCGCCTGAAACCCCAGCTCGATCAGCTTCGGCCCCAGCAGGTAACCGACTTGCGGCACCACGCGCAGGTAGCGCTCCTCCACCAGGCAACTGGCCAGGCGGTGCGTGGTGCTGCGGGTGGTGCCGATGCGCCGGGCGATCTCTTTCAGATCCCGCGCACCGGCCGCCACCGCCTGCACCACGCCCAAGCCACGCAGCAAGGTCTGGGTGCCAGTGGGGGCGGCGTCTTTGACGGGGGTGTGGGCGGTTTCCTGCATATCGGGCCTATGTGGTGGTACGAAAACGAGCGGCATTATGGCAAATACCGAACCTCAATACAGTTGAGATCCAAATGTGGGAGGGGGCTGGCCCTCGATAGCGGTGTGCCAGTCTGCACATCTGTTACTGATAGACCGCCATCGGGGGCAAGCCCCCTCCCACACTTAGATCTTCACATGGCATGAATTCAGCGTTGTTTCATGCGGTCGATCACCACCGCCAGCAGCAGGATCGAGCCGCGGATCACGTACTGGTAGAACGTGTCGATGTTCTTCAGGTTCATCGCGTTCTCGATGATCGCCAGGATCAGCACCCCGGCGATCACATGGCGGATCATGCCGATGCCGCCGCTGAGCGACACCCCGCCCAGCACGCAAGCGGAAATCACCGTCAGCTCGAAGCCCTGGCCGATCATCGGCTGGCCCGAGGTCATGCGTGACGCGAGGATCACCCCGGCCAATGCGCCGATCAACCCGTGTACGGCAAAGATGATGATCTTGGTGCGGTCGACATTCACCCCGGCGAGCAACGCCGCTTCCTGGTTGCCACCGATGGCCATGGTGTTGCGCCCGTAGGTCGTGTAGTTGAGCAGCCAGCCGAAGAACACAAAGCACAGCACGGTGATGACGATCGGCACCGGCACGCCCAGCAGTTGGCCGTTGCCGAACACGAAGAAGCGCTCGTCCATCACGCCGACCGCCTTGCCGTTGGAGAAGATGTAGGCCAGGCCGCGCACGATCTGCATGGTCGCCAAGGTGGCGATCAACGCATTGATGCGCAGCTTGGCGATGACGATGCCATTGATCAGCCCCACCACCAAGCCCATGGCCAAGGCTGCCGACACACCGAGCACCACGCTGTCGGTGTCGCGGATCACGATCCCGGCCACCACCCCGGCGCAGGCGATCACCGAACCGACCGACAAGTCGAAGTGCCCCGACGCCAGGCAGAACAGCATGGTGCAGGCGGCGATGCCTACGGTGGAAATCGCCAGGCCCAGCCCGCGCATGTTCAGCGGCGAGAGGAAGTTGTCGATAAACAACGCGCTGAGCACAAAGATGCCCAACGCGGCGAGCAGCATCACCCAGTCATCGAGAAACTTACGCTGGTTGAAACCCGGCCAGAAGCTTTTTGCAGTTTTTACTTGAGACATACCTGTGCCCTCGAATGCTTCAAACCCGCGACCGCGGGAGTGCCAGTTGCAGCAGCCGCGCTTCGTCCGCGTGATCGCGGCTCAATTCACCGGTCAGGGCGCCTTCGCTCAGCACCAGAATGCGATCGGAAACCCCCATCACCTCCATCAAGTCGCTGGACACCACAATCACCGCGATACCGCTCGCCGCCAGGTCATGGATGATCTGGTAGATCTCCGACTTGGCGCCGATGTCGATGCCCCGCGTCGGCTCGTCCAGCAGCAGCACCTTCATCGGCATCGACAGCCAGCGGCCGAGAATGGCCTTCTGCTGATTGCCGCCGGACAGGTACATGATTTTCTGCGCAGCGCTCGGCGTCTTGACCTTCATCCCGCGGATTTGCTGCTCGGCGTTGCCCTGCTCCCAGCCCTCGCGCAGCAGCCAGCCGAACCTGGAATGGGCGCCGCGTGCGCTGATGTTGATGTTCTCGGCGACGCTGGCCAGCGGGATGATGCCCTCCTTCTTGCGGTCCTCCGAGCACAGCAGTACGCCGGCGGCGATAGCGTCGCGCGGCGAGCGCAATTGCAGCGCTTGCCCGCACAGTTCCAACTGCCCCGCCGTGGCGCGCTGCAAGCCGCTGAGCAGGCGAAACAGCTCGGTGCGCCCGGCGCCGACCAAGCCGAACAGGCCGAGGATCTCGCCCTTGCGCACCTCAAAGCTGACCGGTTCGCGCAAGCCCGGGCCGAGCAAACCGTCGACCTTGAGCGCCACCTCGCCGTGTGCGCGCGGCCGATAGTCGTAAATGTCCTGGATATCGCGACCGACCATGCAGGTGACCAACTGGTCGTGACTCAGCGCACGCATGTCGTCGAAGGTACGCACGTAGCGGCCGTCCTTGAACACCGTGACCGCGTCGCAGATGCGGAACACTTCTTCCATGCGGTGGGACACGTACAGCACCACTTTGCCCTCGTCGCGCAGGCGCGTGATGATCGCCATCAGCCGGTCGATCTCGCGGGCCGACAGGCTGCTGGTGGGTTCATCGAAGGCAATCACATGCGCGCCCCGCGACAGCGCCTTGGCGATTTCCACCAGTTGGCGCTGGCCCAGGGACAGGCGCCCGAGCTTTTCCTGCGGGTCGATTTCATCGGCCAGGCCCTTGAGGCACGCCAGCGCCCGCTGGCGCAACTGGCTGCGGTTGACCACGCCGAAACGCGCCGGTAAATGCCCGAGGAACAGGTTCTCGGCGACGCTCATTTCCGGCACCAGATGCAGCTCCTGGTGGATCACCGCGACGCCGCTGGCAATGCTGTCGGCCGCGCATTTGAAGGCCATCGTCTGCGCGCCGATCTGCACGCTGCCGCTGCTCGGGATGTAGGCGCCGCCGAGGATCTTCAGCAGCGTCGACTTGCCCGCGCCGTTCTCACCCATCAACGCGTGGACCTGCCCCGGGTGGGCAGTGA